>JAYUWO010000067.1:0-18631 GCA_043753545.1 Arenimonas sp. | reverse complement strand
CACGACGGCATTGTCCACCAACATGCCCAAGCCCAATAACAGGCCCATCATCGAAAGGACATTCAAGGTGATGCCCAGGAAATACATCGCCCCAAGCGTCATGATGATGCAAATGGGAATGGCCAGCGTGACCATCAAAGTACTTGGCCAGTGGCGCAAAAAGAAATACAGGATGATCAGCGACAATAACGAACCGATGATGCCGGCTTCGATTAGTTCATTAATGGATCGGGTAACGCTTTCGGCCTGATCTTCGACGATGATCGATTTGATTCCGACTAACTCGGGCTCCTGGTTGATCTTTTCCAGTTCCGCCATCACCAGCTTGGAGACGGCAACAAGATTGGCGCTACGCTCACGCTTTATGTTCACGCCGACTGCAGGCTTCAGATCAAGTCGGCGCCAAATGCTTTCACGCTGCGCCTTGAATCGAACCTGGGCAATGTCGCTTAAGCGCAGGCCCGTGTCGTTCAAAACCAGATTTCTCAGTTCGTCCAGATCGCGAATTTCACCGATGGGTTGCACGCGGAGACGGCGAACACCGTCATCAATTTGACCTGCCGATACTGAAAAGTTGATGGCCTGCAATTTTTCTGCCAGCTGGTTCAAACCGATATTGTGAGATCCCAAAGTGGCAGGATTGATCGCGATTTCAATTTCCGATGGCGAAGCACCGGTAATTTCAACATTGGCGATACCGGGAATGCGTTCGATACGTCGCTTGAACAGCCGTTCAATCATGTCGTATTCGTGGCGCAAGTCTCGCGTACTGGCAAAACGGATTTGCAAAAACGGCTGGTCGCTGGGAGAAAAGCGCTGGACAAAATAACGCTGCATATCGGCCGGAAGGTCTTTGCGCAAAGCATCGATTCGTGAACGTGCTTCATTGGCACTAATGGCAACGTCCCGATCAAAATCAGAAAACTGGATTTGAATTTCGGCACCGTCGGCACGGCTGGTCGAGCTCATCTGCTTGATGCCCGGCAAGGTAGCCAGTGTTTCTTCGACCGGACGCGTAATGCTGCGTTCTACTTCCTGCGGCGTCGATCCGGGATACGGAATACTCACCATCATGAACGGAAAGTTGACGTCGGGAAATTGCTCGAGCGGCAGACGTACCGACGCAATCAATCCGATGGCCACCATCGACACATAAAACATGATGGCCGTTATCGGACGCTTAAGACTTAGCTCGACAAGACTCATGCAGATGCTCCGTCCCGGGAAACTTCAAATCTATTCTTTGCACGCAAGCCACGCTCCAGATAATAGGCGTCGGAACGACGATCAAGAATATTGTAAACAATCGGAATAATGACCAGTGTCAGCAAGGTCGAAACTACCAGCCCGCCGATCACCGTAATGGCCATAGGTGCGCGTACTTCGGCACCGTCGCCACCGAAGAATGCCAGCGGCGCAAAGCCGAACAAGGTGGTAAGTGTGGTCATGATGATCGGGCGCAAACGCGACTCGGCACCCTGGCAAATAGCGTCACGCTTGCTGACGCCCTCTTCGCGCAATTGATTTACCTTGTCGAGAAGCACAATCGCATTTTTCACTACAATGCCGACCAGCAAAATAAGGCCGATAAATACCACGATGGAAATGGGCGAACCTTTCAGCCACAGGGCCAGCACGGCACCCACGATGGCGAGCGGCACCGAGAACATAATCACGAATGGATGCAGCAAGGACTCAAATTGCGAAGCCATTACCAAATACACCAGAAACATGGCAAGGCCGAAAGCAAACATCAGTGATTGAATGGAACTGTCCAGCTCTTCGCTTTGGCCGCCGAAGGCCATTTTGACATCGGTACCAATCGGGTTGTCGCGAACCAGTTTTTTTACCTCTTGCACCGCTGTACCCAGATCGATATCGCGTAGATTCGCTGATACCAGCGCAACACGGGTTTGATCGGCACGATTGATTTCACTTGGCCCGACGGTTTCTACCACATCGGCAACCGCCGACAAGGGAACTGGATTGACGCTCTGTGGATTGATAATAATGTTGCGAACATCTTCCACCGAGCTACGATCCGATTCGCGGGCCCGCACAAGCACATCGATTTTGCGATCGCGGAAACTGTAGCGCGTTGCCACTTCACCGCGCACCTGACGCACCACTTGATCAGCGATCTGACGCGATGTGAGCCCCAAAGCCGCCGCACGATCCTGATCGAAAATAATTTGCACTTCAGGATAACCTTGCTGAACACTCGACTTAACATCCGCAAAGTAAGGTGAATCGCTCATTAGTTTACTAAGTTGACGACCGGCTTTTTCAATCGAGGCAAGATCCTGACCGCTCAATTCAATTTCAAGCGGCGTAGCAAAACTCAATAGCTGTGGCCGGGCAAATTTCACCTGCACATCCGGGTATGCCGACATGGTTTTACGCATGCGATCGGTGATAGCGGCTTCGGCTTCACGAGTGTATTTCTCACCCAAAATTACCGTCAGCTTGGCGACGTTATCCCCGGATTCGGTTGGATTGGCATCCAGACGAGTACCACTGCCGGTAACGCCATACAGTTTTTCGATGTCTCTGTCTTTACCGTGGATGGCCTGAACTTTTTGCACCAGACTATCGGTTTCACGCAACTGGGTACCCGGCGACAATTTCGCCGTCATTTCAAAACGATCTTGCGCCAATTGCGGAATCAAATCGGTACCCAAGCCCATCGCAACAAAAATCGAAATGACAAAGGCGACAAATGAACTGGCAAGAATCAGGAACGGACGATCCAGAGCTTTGGGCAAAATCCTGTGATAGTAGGCCGCTGCCGCTTCGTAAGGTCGCAAAATAAATTCACCCAACCAAGCCAGGCTGCCGCCGATATATTTCGCCACGAATCGAAAACATGTCGCTATGACAGTACTGACAACAGCAACAAGCCCGCCGCCGGCTTTTTTCACGAACCCAAAGCTGCGATAGGAAAAGCGGCCGATTTTTCCTGCAGGTGGCTCACGAACAACATCATCATCTTTCGCGAATGCCATTTGCGATGTCGCTTTCAGTGAGCTCAGCATTGGAATCAAGGTCAATGACACGATCAGTGACATCGCCAATGCGATGGAAACCGTCAAGGCTTGATCTTTGAATAATTGGCCGGCGATACCTTCGACAAACACCAGCGGGAAAAATACCGCTATCGTGGTGAGTGTCGATGCCACGACCGCCATGCTGACTTCACGTGCGCCTTCAATCGTGGCGGCCACCAAACCCAGTCCGCGTTCACGTGCTTTGGCGATGCTTTCCAGCACCACGATCGAATCATCCACCACCATGCCCGTCGCCAGGGCCAAGCCCGCCATGGACATCACGTTGAGACTAAGTCCGAGCATGTCCATGAAAAAGAAGGTCGAAATAATCGAGACCGGCAGCGAAAGTCCAATAACGAATGTGCTCCAGCCATCACGCAGGAAAAAGAAAATAATCAGGATGGAGAATATGCCCCCCATCAGGGCTTCAAATTTGACCTCGTTCAATGCACTTTCGATGAATTTCGATTGGTCATCGATCGTATTGATGGAGTAACCATCGATAGCATAATCGCCCGCCACTTTGGATTTTTGTGGTGGTTTTGAGGGGTCGGAATTTGCATTTTGAAGTCGTGCTAGTGTTTCATGCACGGCCGTAGCAACCGCCACGGTGTTGCCATCGCCTTCTTTATAAATGGCCAGCTCAACCGATTCACGGCCTTGCATGCGAATAATGGCTTCACGCTCTTTGTAACCCTGAATAACGGTTGCAACATCTTTCAAACGCACGGGAACATCATTCTGGGTAGTAATCAGCAAATTCTGCATTTGCTCCAGATTGCTGAATTGATTCACGGTACGCACAAGATAACGCTCGGTACCTTCCTCAATGCGACCACCGGAAATATTGATGTTTTCCTGCTTTAATCGATCGATCACCAGGCTAGAAGACAAATTCAATTGCGCTAAACGCTGGGTATCCAACTGAACCTGGATTTGGTCTTCGTAGCCGCCACCGACTTTTACTGCGGCAACGCCTTCGACAGGTTCAAGACGCTTTTTCAAAGTTTCTTCGGCATAACGACGCAGACGCATCAACTCAGCTTCTTGGTTGCCGGACGAAGTTTCATTTACCGACATAACCAAACGTAAAATTGGCTCGGTGGTTGGATTGAATCGCAACAATACCGGTGGCGTGACATCCAGCGGCAAACGAAGTGTGTCAAGTTTGTCGCGTACATCCAGGCTGGCCTTGTCCATATCACTGCCCCAGGCGAACTCGAGCACGATATCGCTTTGCCCGGCACGCGAGACCGATTTGAGCTTACGTAAGCCTTTGACAACACCAACCGACTCTTCAATTGGCTCGGTGATGAGAGTTTCGATTTCTGCCGGCGCGGCACCGGTGTATTCGGTACGCACTGTGAGTGTTGGATACGTTAGCTCAGGCAGCAAATTGACCTTTAAGCTCGTCCAGCCGATCCAGCCAAATAGCACCATGGTCACAGCGGCCATTGCGATGGTGACGCGACGCCGGGTGGAGAATTCAACTAAATTCATTTGTTGGCAACTCCGGCCGCAGGCACAGCAGCTTTCGTGGGCTTTGCTCCTCCCAACACTTGCACTTCGGTCCCATCACGCACTGCCACTTTACCGGCCGTGATGACCTGATCACCATCTTTCAGGCCCGACAGTATTTCGGCAAATTCACCTGTGGTGTAACCGAGCTTGACCGGAATTCGTGCCGCCTTATTACCGCGCACCACATAAACGGCAGTCTCGCCTTCGTCATCCAGCAAGGCTACTCGCGGAACTGTCAGAATGTTTTGACGTTGATCGAAAATGACTTCAATGCGACCAAACATACCTGGACGCAGTGTTTCGTTACCGACAAAAGCGCAGACGACACGGAAAGTACCGGTACCTGAATCCACCACCGGGCTGACCCGATCTACCTTGCCTTCAAACACTTTGCCCGGAATCGCATCGACAATCATGCGCAAGGGCATACCTTGTTTAAGCACGGCCATCTCGCGTTCCGGCACATTCAGTACGGCTTCGAGACGCGAATTATCGACGATGCGAAAAACCGGCGAGTTCAAGCTGATAAGGTTGCCAGGCTTGACCATGCGCTGCGCAACGACACCACTAATCGGTGCAACAATATTGGTATAGCTCAATTCGAGTCTTGCCAAGGCAAGGCTGGCACGGGCCGCTTCAAGTTCGTAGCGAATTTGCTCATCAGAATCGGCGCTGACCAATTTTTCCTGGCGCAATTTTTGCGAGCGGCGATAATTGTTTTCCAGTTTGCTGACCGTTGCCGCCGAGCGCGCTGCTTCGAGACGGACACGGTCACCATCGAGTCGGGCCAAAACCTGCCCCTTGCTGACATACTGCCCCTCTTCCGCAAGCAACTGCACCATCACACCGGATGTCTTGGCGACCACTTGTGATTCGCCGGGAGCTTCGAGGTTGGCAGTACCGGCATAGCTCGCTGCAATGGCTTGGCGGCTTACACTCACCACTTCGACTGGCACCGCTTCCGGCTTCTTCTCGCCTTCCTTTCCGTCCTTACCGGCCTGCTCGGTCGTCGTTGTTTCATCAGTCTTGGCGTCTGCATCAGCCCCGTTACCGCCTTTGCAGCCGCTTAGTACAACGGTGCCAAGCACCATGGCAAATAAGAATGGGCGAATTATCGAGTTTGAAGTTTTCATTGATTTCCGTTTCCGAGATCGATGGCCAAGGCCAGGTGGCCAAAAGGCCGGTGTGTTAGTTGTATATAACAGTACAGGATGGATTCATGTTTGCGTATGTGCCGGAAGTCAATATGACTTCACTCCTTTTTGCGTATGTGCCGGAAGTCAATATGACTTCACTCCTTTATTGGGCAAGGTGAATGTGATGGACCTCGCGCAGCAATGGTTGCTACCCCTGTCTGGAATTCGGCGCAGCGGCTATAATCGGTTTTTTCCGACCGATTGCCGGATTTTTAAGAATGAAAACATCACTATTTTTACTCGCTGGCCTGCTTATTGCTGCCAATTCCCAAGCCGCCGATCTGAAGGGCAACCTGAAAACCGGCAAAACCCTAGCCTATACCTGTACTGGCTGCCATGGGATTGCCGAATACAAGAATGCCTACCCTAGCTATCGGGTGCCGAAAATCGCTGGCCAGAACGAGAAATATTTGTCGGTTGCACTTCATGGCTATAAAAAAGGTGAGCGCAACCACCCGACCATGAAAGCACAAGCTGCAAGCTATTCTGACCAAGATATTGCCGATATTGCGGCCTATATCTCCAGCCTCAAATCAAAGAAGTAATTAAGGAAAACAGACCATGATCATCCGCACCCTCCTTATTACCTCCTGTGTGTTATTTGCCGGGAATATTGCCGCCGCAGGTGTCAAAGGCGATGCCGCAAACGGCAAAAAAGTATACGAATCCAATAAAGATACCAAAGGGCAACCCGTTGCCACCTGCACAAGCTGCCACGGTGTTGGCAATACCGGTAAATTGCCCGACGGTAGTGCGGCCCCCGGCGAAAACCCGATCGTTGCCGGCCAATACTCCGATTACCTGAGTAAAGCCCTGCACGATTACAAAAAGAAAAAACGTGCTCATCTTGGCATGCAAGGCAATGCCGGTCGTCTATCTGATAAAGAAATCGCCGACGTGTCGGCCTATCTTGGATCGGTCAAGAGCCCGATACATGATTTGAGCAAACATCACGATTGATTTTCATCAATTCAGAAACACAAAGGCCCTTCGGGGCCTTTTTTGATATTGATGGATGCGCGTTACGGCGCATTTATCTTTTCTTTCGCCAATGGCTTTTTGCAGGTCTTCTCGTATAGGTTCTTTGTTTTCAGCCATTCACGCTGACTGCGGGTATTACTGATTTTCTCCCACCACGCCTGGCACTGCCTGTCTTCATCGGGGCTTAATGTGTCCGGATCGTCTTCGTTTTCAGCGATTACTCGGCCAAAACCGCCATTGGGCACGAAGCCACAGCCACCTCCCAATGCAAGCACGGAAACTTTACAAACGAGTTTGACCGTCGGGTTTCCAGGGACCGGAATTTTTATTTCCTTGGTGGTTTTTTCAACCGCCTTGTCCAGTAGTTCGTTCAATATGTCCTTATCCGGTTTCCAGGCCTGCTCGAACTGCGTCGGATTAAAATCGATGGCAGGTGGGCGTTTCAGAAAAGTACCTGCCAGTTCCAGATCAGGATTGATGAAATCAAAACGCTTTTCCGGTGCATTGCCTTCATCGAGTCTTTCGATGAAATCCACCGGCAATCGCAATCGGCCAGTCTCGTCGTAGAGATTCAATGTCAGATTAGTTTTCGGCTTTGTCGCAGATGAGGTTTTGATATCTGCCAGAGTGTCCACGCCCTGCTTTACCCGGACCGGATTTCCGATGGTTTTATTTGGTAATTTCCGGCTAACACTTACATCGGGCAATATGATCACAGGCGGCGGCCTGGACACCGGATCAAGGAATTCCAGAACCGTAATGATTTCTTCTGGCAAATAGTTTTTCGAAAGGGCAAGTTCGGCACTTATCCACCACAAAAACAGTCCGTGCAGTCCAACAGCAAACACCAGCGGAAAGTAACGCTGTGAAAACCCGTATGATTTTTTAACATCGTTTTTGACGAGCTTCGTTGGCGCGTAGTCGCCAAGTCGATCGAATGAATCCTGCCCGTATTTTTCTTTCACGCATTGCCCTCGGTTCGGGCATCAGAAAACAAATACGAGGCAAAGTTCCGCAATCAGTTCGCGGTTCTTTCGATATACGGGCTTTCGCCTTTGTCATGATCGGTCGCATCACGGACCGACTTCAATTCCGGAATTCGCGCAAGCAGTGTTTTTTCAATGCCTTGTTTTAGCGTTACGTCAGCCATACCGCATCCCTGGCAACCGCCGCCAAATCGCAGATATACATTGCCTTCGGCGTCCAGCGATTCCAACGTGACATTGCCTTTATGCGAAGCCAGTTGCGGATTGATTTCGGAATCCAGCAACCACTGCACGCGTTCGATCAAACTTGAATCGCCTTTGGGCGCTTCGCCCTTAATGCGTGGCGCACGGATATTCAGCTGCCCACCGGTTGTCTGTTCCAGATATTCGATTTCGGCACCCTCCAGAAATTTGACACTGGCGGCATCGACATAAAGCGTGAATCCTGCACATTCCAGTGACCACTCATCACCGAGCAAGTCGCCGTTGTCGCAAAATTCCAGCCGGGCATCGGCTTTAGGCGTGCCGGGATTAACTGCAGATATACGGATCCCAATGGCATCACCGCCCTGGCTTTCAAGCAGGCGGCGGAAGTGGGTTTGAGCTGTATCGGAGATAGTGATCATGCCCCAATTTTACCGCATTGCAGGGTAAAATCGGATGAATAACAGGAGCGAGCACCATGTCCATCATCGAAACCCTATCCCAACGCCATTGCAAAGCCCTGAAGGGCGCCGAGCATTTGCTCCCGCAGGAGACAGTGGCCGGCCACATGCTCGCTTTGAAAGACTGGAAATTGATTGAAAATGAACAGGCCATCAGTAAAACCTTCCATTTCGACAATTACTACAAAACCATGGCCTTCGTGAATGCCCTCGCTTTCATCGCTCACCGTGAAGATCACCACCCGGATCTGGGCGTCCATTACAACCGTTGCTCAGTTCGCTTTTCAACTCACGATGTTGGTGGCCTCAGTCAAAATGATTTTATTTGCGCGGCGAAACTTGAACGACTCGACTACGAATAAGCATTTCCCCATATGAAAAACTCCCGCCATAAAGCGGGAGTTTTTTTATCAATCTTGAAAATCGACTCGTTATTATTTTGCCGCTTCCACCGCTGCTGGTGCTGTGTCCGGCGCGGGTACTGGCACTGTGGTTATCTGAGGGTTTTTCAACCATTTCAGAACATCTTTCGTTAGGGCTTTGCTGATGTACTCAAGGGTTGCACATCCACCGAATTTTCCGCCGCTTGTGGTTCTTCTCAATTGGAAATTACCCAGTAATTTTCCATCTTCCATCAACTTGCCATCCAGAGTAATCCACTTCGGTCCGCTGAAACGACCACCGCCGACGGCATGAACGTGGGTGGCGGTAATGAACAATTTCTTACCGGAAACCATCGACAAATCCTGATCCGTCAAAACCACCGTTCCTCTGGATTGCGAGGCCATCGCGGCCGGCATTGTCGAGTTCCAGTTGCATTCATTCTGGATATTTACCGAACCAACATTCTCGCTCAAGTAGGGAATTTTAGAACTGATCGTTACCAGATCACTGGCGATTGCCGTTTGCCCAAAAACAGCCAGCAAAATACAAGCGGCCATGATGTACTTTTTCCCAACGAAGATTTTCATTCCTGCTACCTTTTAATTGATCTAATTTCCTTACGGGCATTCGCACGTACAAGTAAGTAAATTATCCCACACGTCACAAGGTCCCGGGCTTGCGCAAATCCCGCATGAGACCGAATAACGGCGGAGTCTTCGTCAACATTGCCGCCGACCAATGCATGTCCTTTTTGTATTCCAGTTCACGTTTTAGGAATTATGTCTTGTAAGTATCGCTGTCATTACATTTCAGATAACCCTTGGGCACAATCTCTGGGCTAAGATAGTTAGCGATAAGCATCACATGACAGCTAATAATGCTGACACCGCCAGTAACGCTAACGCTCGACCCTAACCACTACCACCCAAGCCACAAAACTCCGGTAGGAGATAGAAGATGAAGAAATCCCTAAGAGAAAGAATTCGCAACGCCCGTTTGACGACAGGCTTGTCGCAGGCTGCACTGGCTGAAAAAATCGGCGTGCAGCGAAGTGCCGTTGCGCAATGGGAAATGTTGAACGGCTCGAGTCCAACGGTCGAGAATCTCGCCAAACTTGCGAAAATCACCTCGGTACGGTTCGAATGGCTAGCAACTGGCCGTGGCTATCGCAGCATGACGGAAATCGAGAATCATTCTCTCGATCAGGAGGTGCAGCTCATGTACGTAGCCGGCACCGATCTAGAAATTCGGACACTGATAGCACTCAGGAAACTGTCCCTGCACGAATGCACAGCCATTACCGAGTTGGCGGAAAACCTGTCGATGAAGGCGAAACCGAAAAAATCCGGAGCATCAGGTATTAGCTTGTAAAGGTCGCGACACGCTTTGCATATCGTTGTCCCCCATCATGATTGACCACAACTTGCCGAAGCGCTTGAAGACACTTTCTTCGATATAGGGAACGCCATATTTTTTGCAGATCGCCTTTAATTGCGGCGCTGCCTGGCGATATTTCAACATCGGCAAATCCGGCCAGACATGGTGTTCAATCTGATAATTCAGATATCCCATCATGAAATCCTTGGCATCGCTGCCGCCGGGATAATTCACCGAGCCCATTACCTGCTGTACGTAAAACTCATCCCGGGTTTTGAAGTTTTCATCGAATCGATACACATCGTCACCGGTATGATTCGGGGCAATGATCACGAACGAAACTACGTTGGCGACGATCTCGGCCAGAATCGAATTGATCAACACTGCACTCCAGGCCCAAACTCCCAGAGGCAGAAACAAGGCAGGAATAACACCGAAACGCATCAATCCGTACGGAAAGACGCAACGTAGATAAAATTCGATACCCCATGGTGTTACAGGAAATATCACTTTCTCGCCGGGAATAATGTAGCGGGATACCGAACCCATCGTCGCCAACGGTTCAGTCTTGGCTTGTTCCGGTGTTTGCGCTTTTATTTTTCGATGCTGCTTGAGTGCCCAGAAAGTATTGGGCGCGTAATAAGTCAGCTTCCAGGTCATCATCACGAACACTATCGATAGACGTTTCAGCATGCGTGGCATCCGCTTGTCGCGAATAAACCAGGCGTTGCGTTCAACGATATCGGGATCGTCGCGATGGCCGGTGTTGTAATGATGCAAATGGTTATGCTCGTGATCCCATGCGGCGGGATGAAGCCAATCGAGCCAATCGAAAACGCGCCGCCAACCCTTCGCAAATTGTCTGCTTTTGTAGCACTCGGGAACATTCGGTACGGCATCATAGCCACGATGCATCACGTGATGCGTCACCATCGTCCATCGTCCGACATTGCCCATTCCCATCAGCAAGGCCGACAGCGGATTCGGAAATATCCACGCAAATGCATAGCCCAACAGTGTGCTGATTCTTGACCAGCGTTCCATCTTGCGTAAATGCGTGATGTCGCTTTCGCCGAGGTCGGCCTTTAATGTAGCGTGCAATGCCTGCACTTCAGCAGAAAACGCCGGATAGTCGATGGTGGGCGATGGCGAACCATCCATTGCGGAAACATCGTTGTCAGCTTCACCGGCTGCATGGAGATCGAGTGGCTCGGACATACGGCACCGATGTACGAAGAAAATGGGGGTTTATAAACAAACGGCAGGTCGCGGTATCATTGCACTCTTGCACGAACAAAACTGCCTAACCATTCCAATCTTGTCATGAAGGTAACCAATGTTTACAAAAGCCATTGTTCGGATTCCTGCCGCCAACTTCGCCGAGGGCTTGACGACGGTGGACATGGGCACTCCTGATTTCGACAAAACAATTGAACAGCATCGGCGTTATTGCGAGGCTCTGGAGCAATGCGGCCTGGCATTAACGCATTTGGAAGCCGATGAAAAGCATCCCGACTCCACCTTTGTCGAAGATGTTGCCATCCTGACCGAGCACGGCGCGATCCTGACCTTGCCGGGGGCTGACAGCCGCGCTGGCGAAGTGCGAAATATCAAAACAGCATTATCGGAGTTCTATCCGGAATGGGCCGAAATTATCGCCCCCGGCACATTGGATGGCGGAGATATTTGTGAGGCGGGCAATCATTTCATTATCGGAATTTCATTGCGGACCAACCAGGATGGCGGCAATCAATTGGCCGACTGGTTATCTGCACGCGGCTATACATCGGACTTCGTTGATATCCGTGCAGTGCCGGGAATCCTGCATCTGAAAAGCGGCATTTCATACATCGGTGACAACCGGATGGTCGTGATCGATTCGCTCGCCGATCACCCGGCCTTTAGTCAGTTTGAATTGGTGCGTGTGCAGCCCAGCGAAGATTATGCCGCCAACTGTGTTCGGGTGAACCGTCATGTATTGACGGCCAGCGGTTTTCCCATTTTTCAAAACACGCTTGAAACACTCGGCTACTCCATCATCCCGCTGGACATGTCCGAATATCAAAAAATGGATGGCGGATTGAGCTGCCTGTCTCTAAGGTTCTGATTGCGCGGGCATGGCCGGGAATTAAATGATTCCGATTTTGCGATAACGAACTGTCGGGAAATGGCCTTTTCCCCCGTTTCATCCGCATATTCCTCATTTGGTCACATTTGAGCTGACATTTTTACACAGACTGCTAATCTGCCCACATCGAGTACAGGGCTTGCGTGTCACCCACATGAAAACAAACATTTTCTTTTTTGGTCGCATCATTCTGGCTTGGCTACTGATGTTTATCGCCACCAGTATTTTTGTGAATATGACCGGTCTCGACCGTCTGATGGATTTTCTCGTATTATTTTTCTGGGTGGCGCTGGTCTTGCTGCTGCTTGCCGCCGCCTCGCATTTGCATCATGTGCAATTGATAGACGGCGATGTGGACCTCGGAAAACTGAAAAATCGCCATCGTCGTCAAATCGAAATTCCATTTGAAGAAGACATTGCACTGCCCATGCTGGAAGCCTGCATACGTGAACTACCGGGTGTCGAAAACTTGAGAATCAACCATGACGGCAAACGCCTGCAAGCCAGAGTCTTGGCTTCCGAAAGTGACAAAAGAGACGATTCTCTTTGGAAAAAAGCCTATCAGAGCTTTGGCTTTGAAAGACACAACCACATGATTGCCAGCGTGACGGCGATCAATGGCAGCGTAAGCGTCAGCCTGTTCTGCGGGCCCGATGGCGCAGCATGGGCAGACTCGTTTTTTCTCGACGAAGGCACCAATTTGCAAAACGCCGAAACAATAACGCGTGCCATCTCGCGTCGTATTGCCGAACATCGTCGTGGCGAACAGGCATCGACAAAAGAAACAGTTTCCGAAAAAGAACTCGCCGTGGCAAAACTCAATCTGTTGCAAGCACAGGTAGAACCGCATTTTCTTTACAACACACTAGGCAGTGCAAAATATCTAATCGGTAGTGATCCGGTAAAAGCCGAAGCCATGCTCGATAACCTGATTTTGTATTTGCGAAATTCGCTGCCCCGCAGCGAGGATCAGGCTTCTACTCTGGGCGAAGAAATCGAACGCACTCGTGCCTATCTGGATATTCTGAAAATCCGCATGGGTGATCGATTGCAGGTTCATGTTGAATTGCCCGACGAACTGGCATCGGTTCCCTTCCCTACCATGATGTTGCAGACACTCGTCGAAAACTCCATTAACCACGGTCTTGAACCAAAATCCGGTGGCGGCACCATCTGGATCAGTGTACGTACAGACCAGGCCGCTTCCACTAGCTCGATGACCGTCACCGTTGCCGATGATGGCAATGGTTTTGGTACCGGCACCTCCGGCACCGGCCTTGGTTTGAAAAATGTACGTGAACGCCTGAAGCTTGCCTATGGCAACACGGCGGCATTTTCCATCATCGCGAATTTTCCCAACGGAGTTGCTGCCAGTATCACCGTCCCTACCAGCGGACCGCAGGGCGCTCCATGAATAAGCCAAACAGCTGCGTAATTGCCGAAGACGAGCATATTTTTCGTGATGCCCTAATCAAGTTGTTGTCCACTCAATGGCCGGATCTGGATATTGTGGCGGCATGCGAAGATGGAGCCGAAGCGCTCGAAGCCATCGCCGAGCATCAACCAGCCTATGCATTTCTGGATATCAGAATGCCGGGCCTGAGTGGTCTTGATGTGGCAGCTGCGACATCCGAAATAAGCCCGGCAACCCAGATTGTTTTCGTCACGGCCTACAATCAATACGCGATCGATGCCTTTGAAAAAGGTGCGGTCGATTATTTACTGAAGCCAATCGAACCCAAGCGTCTGGCCAGCACTATCGAAAGACTTCGGGCACGAACTTTCAATGGCAGTCACAACCCGGCTGCACTTCAATCATTGATTGAGCAACTCGGGAAAACACTGCCGTCCAAAGCCGTGGCAGAACCGATGGTGTGGCTGACGGCGAGCACCGGCAAGGAATCACGCCTGATCATGATTGAAGATGTGCTGTATTTTCAGTCCGACAGCAAATACACCACCGTTGTCACGGCTGATGGTGAAGCACTGTTGCGAACACCCATCCGGGATTTGATCAGCAGGCTCGACACTCAGCAATTCAAACAAATTCATCGCGCCACTATCGTCAACATGAAGGCCGTTGCCAGCATTGTTCGTGATGAATCCGGTAGAGGCACCATCAAGCTGAAAGGACGGCCGGAGACTCTTTGCGTCAGCCTTACTTTCATGCCCTTGTTTAGAAACATGTAACTTTTATCTGAGACACAAATACAAGAATTCCGACGCTCTCGAGCATCGGTAACGGGGAACGCTTGCCAATTTTTTGGTTCGCATACAAAACATCACGGAGGACAACATGAAAAACTTTATCGCACTCGTCTTAATTCTAATGCTGGCGGGCACACAGACTTCAGAGGCACAAGTATCCGAAAATACAACTTTGTTCAAGGACATCTTGGCATTGGACAGCGAGTTGTTCGACCAGGGTTTCAATCAATGCAAACCGAATATTTTTGAAGCACGCACGGATGAAAAACTGGAGTTTTTCCATGACAAGGGCGGCATCCAGAACCGCGAGAAATTCTTGGAAGCGGTGAAACGCAATATTTGCTCAAATCTCAATGAAAAGCCGATCCGCACATTAGTGGCGGGCAGCTCACAGGTGTTTCCGCTCGATAACAACGGCGTACTTTACGGCGCGATACAACAAGGCGTTCATCAATTCCATAGCAAAGGCAAAGATCCGGCGACGAACGGCTATACCGTCGCTAAATTTACCCATGTCTGGTTGCTACGCGACGGAATATGGAAACTGAAAAGCGCACTCAGTTATGACCATCAGCAAAAGACCGGAAAGGCGGCAGGCAATATTTCCATCCATAAAATGGTGAAGCAGAGAGTCAAACTGATGGAACTTACCATCGCGTCAATGTCCTGGAGTCTTTACTTTCGCGACTTGAAAAATTAAGCGCTGAACCATCAAGGGCTGTCGGTTACCTGGCAGCCCTTTATTGAATTTAATATAATTTCCGTCGTCCCCGAATGCTCTTGGCGGGGATCCAGTTACTTCAAGCATCAAAGCAACGGCGCTGGGTTGACCAGCTACGCTGTTGAAAAGCACCTCTGCCTGCGCGGGAATGACGGTTTTATAATCAATTAGAGCTTCCCTAATACATTGCATCAATCATTTTTCTTTCGCAGCGAACCAATAACGATCAAAGCCAACATTCCAAGCCCGATATAGATTGCCCACATTACACGGTCGTGAAATTGTTTTTGTTCTGAAAGAAGTTCGGCGGCCCGCCTTTCTTCCTCGGCACGGCGCGTGTTTTCAGCTAACTGCTTCTCTTCTTCGAGACGTAACTGTTCCGCACGTTTTTCCTGTTCGAGCCGCTGCGCTTCGATCTGCTCTGCAGTAGGCCCGGCAACTCGAATCGGATTCCCATTTTCATCAACAGGTACAGGGGTTGGGTCAAGTTTCGGGAAAGAGCTGTCTGTGAGGTCAGGAGGTGCCAGATTAGCGCCACCCCGAGCATTGACTTGCGAGCTGGGCAACAAGGTCAATGCAAGACACGACACCAGAGCCAAAACTTGTAATTTCATGATTATTTCTTCGAAAAAATGTTATCGGATGGAGATTGAGACTACTTGGCAAGTTGACCGATGTATTCGGAGAATAATTCCGCATGCAGTTTTTTCTCGATTGGTTTCCAATGACGTGTCATTTTCTGGACCCCATCTTTCGTGCCCCAGTCGGAATTGTTTTTAACAGCAAGGCTGTAATAAGCCACGGCAATATCTCTTTTTCCAAGACGCCAATACGGCAATGCAACCGTATAAGGGACCCAATAGGGTGAGCCGTTATGGTGTCGCGCTGCCTGCCCCCAGAAATCCAGGGCAGCTACATCATCGCCAATATTGAAATGGCTCCAGCCAAGCGACCATAAAATATGTCGGTAACTTGGAGATGCGGGGTCGGCAACAGCGAGTGCGCGTTTATAGTCTTCATTGGCACCGTCATAGTCTCCGGCCACGCTCCTGACATATCCACGACTCGTCAATGCCACGATATCTTTGGGATATTGTTGGATCACCTGATTGAGATGACGGCGCCAGGCTGCCTTATTTCCTGGTCTTGGGCTGGTCGCCATCGCGGCGGGATCTGGATCGGAGTAAATGCGCCCCGCTGCTGGCAATGAATCGTCGGCAAAGGCGCAAGGCAGGTTTAGCGCCGCCAGCATTACGGAAGCAATCAACAATCGTTTAAGATTCATTATTGCGTCTGGTTTATAAAAATGGAATGACGGCACAGTAGCCGAGATAGGTGCTCTTCGCAATTAGACTTCAAGCAACCGTTTTAATTTTTCCATCATGAACAGGTAGTACACTTCATGACACATTCACTCCTGGAATTAACCAATGTCGATAATCAAAGCCTGGGCAGCACAAACCGCTGGCGGAAAACTGGAACCCTTTGAGTACGACCCGGGCCCACTCGGCGATGAAGAAGTCGAAATTGCGGTGGAATACTGCGGTATTTGCCATTCGGATTTGTCCTTGCTAAACAATGATTGGGGCATGACCCGCTACCCCTTTGTACCCGGCCATGAAGCTGCCGGTCGTGTCATCGCCATGGGACCGCAAGCAAAGGGTGTCAGCATTGGCCAGCGCGTTGGCGTAGGCTGGAATTCGCATAGCTGCATGCATTGCAAGCAATGCCTGATGGGCAACCAGAATCTCTGCGAAAACCTGCAACCGACATTGATCGGCCGACACGGTGCTTTCGCCAACAAAGTGCGTGCGCATTGGGTCTGGACCATGCCATTACCGGAAGGACTCGATTCCCGTGACTGCGGTCCGCTACTTTGCGGCGGCATCACCGTTTTCGCACCGCTGCGTGAACTCAATATCTCGCCGACTTCGCGTGTCGGCGTTGTTGGTATCGGTGGCCTGGGCCATATGGCACTGAAATTCTGCAAAGCCTGGGGCTGTGAAGTGACCGCGTTTACTTCGAGCGAGTCCAAAGCGGAAGAAGCCCGCGCCTTCGGTGCCCACCATGTCGTTTCGACCGGTGATTCAAAAGCCATCGAAAAGCTGGCCGGCACATTCGATTTGATTATCGATACCGTCAACGCAACGCTTGACTGGAATGGACTACTCAACGCACTTGCCCCGAATGGCAGACTTCATGTCGTCGGTGCGGTTCCGGAACCCATTCCGGTGCCGGTATTTACCTTGTTGATGGGGCAAAAATCGGTATCGGGATCCCCGACCGGTTCGCGTGGCGCCATTGATTCGATGTTGAACTTCGCCGCTCGACACAACGTAGCGCCGCAGACCGAGCATTTCCCGATGAGCCAGGTAAACGAAGCGATGGAACATTTGCGTGCCGGTAAAGCACGTTATCGCATAGTTCTAGATGCAGATTTTTAGTCGACTTGCCAACCACAAAAAAGGGGCGCGATTGCGCCCCTTTTTATTTGCCACGAACCGACCGCGGTATCTGCGATTAACGAAGCTGGCTATCCTTGCTGCCGCGACGGTTATAAGTTCCTGTTGCACCTTCCTCCACATCACGTATTTCCTGACATGGCACACATAGGCGTACGCCAACAATCGCCTTTCGGCGTGCCTCGGGAATTTTTGCATCGCATTCTTTGCAGCGTCTCAAACTGATGCCCGTCGGCAACTTGCTTCTAGCCCGCTTAATGCCGTCTTTTACCGTTGCGTCAATTTGATCTTGCACCGCACCGTCACCTGCCCATCCGGTCGCCATATGACCTCCGCTAAATGTTCACGTATAAATTTTATTGCATTGGTTTTAAATGCAATGCCGTGTCGGTGTATTGCTGGAATGAAACGGCCTTGCCATCCTGCAATTTCCAGACATGCGCAAACGGTGCGTTGAAGTTCTTTCCGGTAGCCTTGAAACTCGCGCTGTAATCGCCCAACACGACAACGGTATTGCCCTGCGTAATGAATTCCCGGGGAATGGCGGAGAAGCCGTCCCATTCGCCACCTAGTTTCATGAAGACATTCTGCAATACCTGATCGGGGCCGATCGATACACCGCCGTAAGGGCCACCCTGCGCTTCCGTCCAGCTTATGTCAGATGCCAAAGTAGCGAGAACGGCTGAAATATCGCCTTTTGCGAAAGCGTCGTAAACGCCGCAAATAATGTCGGAATTTTGCGCCATGGAATATCTCCGAAAATGCACGGCGACGCCTCGCCAGATGCTGCAGTCTAGACCCAGACTACATAGCTCACAACAAGTACTAGGGCATTATCGGCACAAGTGGGAAGCGGGTTATCATTGTTCGATGAAACCTGCCCTTTCCATACTCCGACGATTTCTTCGCTACTTATTCATCTTGCTCTCTACACTGGTTCTGGCTTATTTAGTGT
>JAYUWO010000066.1:0-6195 GCA_043753545.1 Arenimonas sp. | reverse complement strand
AGGCATTTCTTGATAAAAAAGATTCCTGAGTTTTTCCGGGCCCGTGCAAGCCATGGGCCCGGCTATCAGGAACATCGGCTAGATTGCGTTTCTCTCTATAGCTTTTCGAAAGCGGCTTTTCGAACCTAGCGACATTAACAAAAAATAGCGATATGCTTGCTCTGGCTCCATGACGTATTTCATGGACTAACATCAGGAGAAAGCATCATGGCAAAGAGCCTGGACAAAAAGAAAGAAACCAAGAAAAAACCGGAAAAAACCTTGAAGGAAAAACGGGCTGACAAAGCCGCCAAGAAAGGTTAAACCCAGGGCAGCACAGCTGCCCTTTTTTTTGCCTGATGGTTTATATGCCGTGAGGATGGCCGCTATTTCTGTGACTGCCGTTCTAATATCGATAAATGCCGACTGAGCTTCCACCGGCGACCCATTAGACTTAAGCTGGCTTACCCCCCAAAGCGAAATGTTGATGAATATCGCTGTGACGCCCCTGCCGACCGCTCCGAAAGCCTTGCTGGCAAAACTGCGGGTCTCGGTGCCGCAAACCATCGTTCCCGGCTTCGAACTGGCGTTATCACTCGCACAAAAGAAATTCGCCGAATCCACCGAGTATGCCGGCCAACCGATACAGGCAGAGGCTGAAGGCTCTGGCGGCGTTTCCCTTGGAACAGCCATCGGCAATGCGATTCGTAATTTTCGCAGCAAACTGATCGAAGCACTCGATGCGCTGGCTCCGGAGGCAGATCAATACCAGAAGTTCAATCTTTCCCTGATTGAAGACGAGCAAATGCAGACCCAACTGGCCTGCGAAAAATTAGTAGAACGTCTGGGATATTTGCAGCGCAAGGGCTTGCTGGCACTGGACCAACGTCTTTGTAAAACGATGGAGCTAGCGGAACCGCTGGGGCCGAAATTGCCATTGGCGCCACAAATCTTTGCCGATGCCGCCCGGGAATCCCTGGCCGAGGTCAGCCTGACCGATGAATTCATGGCGGTCGTCATTCACGAATTTGACCTGATCCTCGATCCTATCCTGTCCGATCTGCTTAAAGACTATAACGCCGGTTTGGCAGCAGCCGGGATTCTGCCGAACCTGGTTATCCAGGACGAAGAAGAGCGTATTCGCCGCCAAAGCATCAAGGTACCGGCCGCACTCGCCGAGACGGCCGACAACAAGGAAGGCGATGATTCCGCCGCTGCAGAAAGCTCCACCGAGGCCGCTGCTTCCGGTGGCGCTGCTCCGTCAGCCCATTACGACCGCAGCGTCGAAGAAACCGACCGCAGTTTGTTTAATGGTCTGATCGAGCAACTTAAAAATCTGCAAATTCGCAACCCGGCACCACCGCCAACACAGCCGCAACGCTCGATGGCGAAATCCGAAACCCTGGCTATGCTGCAAAAAATGCAGCACGGAAAAGGAAACGTCGACGCGCTACTGGCTGCCATTGGCCAGCAGGACGGCTCGATTGCCGATGCCATCAAACGGCAGCTGGTGCAGAGCGCCGAACAAGAAGGCATTACCTGCGGCGACGAGCAAGCGGTGTTGGCCCCAGAAGAAGACACGGCGGTCGAACTGGCTGGCAATTTATTCGATGTGATGTTGAAAGATCGTCCCAACGGTGATGCCGTTGCTGCTGTTCTTACACAGATGGTGATGCCGTTCGTGCGCGCCGCCGTCAGTGACCCGCAATTGTTTCTGGAACGTCATCATCCGGCCCGGCAATTGCTGAACACCATGTCGGAAGCCTGCGAAGACAATCTGGGCGAAACACCACAGGAACGCGATCTGCTGGGCCATGTCGAAATCGCTGCCAAGCAGATCAGCGAACAATACGATGGTGATGTCAGCGAGTTTCAACATGTGGAAGCACAATTGTCATCGCAAATGCAGACGCACCGAAAGCGCGTGCAGCTCACCGAAAAGCGGGCAAGTGAAGCCCAGCAAGGGCATGAACGTCTGGAAGTCGCCCGGATGCAGGCCAGTTCGGTGGTCAATAACATCGTCCGTCACTATGCCTTGCCGGTCGAGTTACGTAATTTTTTCAACACCGAATGGTTGCATCACTTATCAATGACCGCGCTTCGCAAAGGCAGGGACAGCGACGAATTTACCAAGGCGTCGCGCATTGCCCAGCCATGGATTTCCCTGCTGGATATGGCCAGTCTCGGCGAACCCTTGCCGCTGTCGCATCTGGATACGCTGGAAATCTCGACCCAGGAAGTATTGGCCAGCTCCGGTATCCAGCAAGATGCCGCCATGGATATTTACCAGACGCTGATCAATGCGGTATCGGAATGGACCGAAGAAATTGTCACGCCGGCGGAAGAAGAGCTCTCGAGTTACGGGCAAACATTGGTCGCACCGGTGGCTGCCGTGAAAAATGTCAGCGCAATACGCAGTGCTAATGCTGTCGAGGCCGAGCAGGAAGGTGACATTGCGGTTGCCGTGGCGCCGGAAATTGTCGTACCGGAGCGCGAAGCAAATGCCCCGCCAACCGAAGCCGAGCTGGCTGAAGTTGCCAGCTATGTGGTCGGCACCTGGCTGCAACTTCCCAAACCCGACAGTGGTTTCCAACAACTCAAGGTGTCCTGGATCAGCGGCATTTCCGGGTCCATCATGCTGGTGAATCGCCGAGGTGCCCGCGTGCTGGTTTTGTCGCCGGCAGAATTGGTGGGCTTAAAGCGCCGCAACGAATTGCTGGTGTTCGAAAGCGAATCGCCGGTCGATCAGGCGATGCGGCAATTGCTCGACAAGCTGAAACGCGAATAGATTCCGGAACATCTTTATCAAGCATCGTGGCAGTCGGAGGGATTTGTCGCCAGCTCAGTGCTTTTCGCTAGGCGAAATACCTGAGCGGGCTCCTACGATGTTGGCTGTGGCCCGGTAGGAGCCCGCTCTGGGTACAGAGCGCAGCGAAGTACACACAGAGCTGGCGAATAACAGTCTCAAACCTCGTCCCGATCCTGTCCCAGCGGAATACTGTTGAATAATTCACTGGTGAAGAACACCAGAATCGCTATCGGCACTATGTATTGGATCGATATCTGGATCAGGCCGCGAATAGTGGCGCGGATATTCTCGCGCACCACTTCCTGAGCGAGATAGGGATCGTAATCGCGCCAACCGACCCACCAGCAAACCAGCAGAACAAGTGCCAGGCCGATATAGAGAGCACAGCTGCGACGATGGCTTTTCGTGATCATATTCATGATTGTCCTGCCAGATTTGATTTTGCCAAAGCAGCAACGGGCTTTGGCGCATATTTGCGGGTCAGATAGGTGCCGGCAACGACCGCAATCAACAGCGGACCCATCCAGGCCAGATTGACCATGACCGGTCCGGAAATCATCGGCAGGATTTTCGGCAAACCGATTTGCAGAAACGCGATATGCGTAGCGACACCATTACCGACCATCGCGGTTAAGTGTTCACGCATCCACCAACGTGGATCCGTTGGTGCCGCTCGCTGGAATTTGTACATTTGGTATGCACCAATCAGACCTATCAGCGAAAAGCTGGTGATCACGATCTGCATTTGCTGGGCCAGAAACAGGCCGATGCCGGCAATCGACAATCCACCAAGAAGATTCAATACCATCAGGCCTTTGTAAGCAGGGCCGGTGTAGCGTTTCCAATCGCGTTTGTCGCGAATCGAACGCCAGCTATTCCAGACACTGGTCAGCGTGATGATCAATAGATATAGCAGGAAACCACCGATTACCGGCTTGCCACTGAGCAGGATATAAGTGGCCATTGGAAATGCCGACAACAAAATCCCCACCATCGCCAGCAAATAAATCTTGCCGGAGACTTTATGGACCGGGCTGCCTTTTTTGGCCATGCCGGAAATCCAGAATGTCACCAACGCGGTGGTGCCAACGGCAGCATGCAAAATGGCGGTGTTTGTATACCAGGACATCGTGGTTCTCCTTGCTCGACTCTGTGGGAGTAAGGATGCGCCCGAGCCTAATTGCGCGGTCGTGCCAAATGTCATTAATTCCGGGTGCCGGAAGTCATAATCTTGCGTTCACGCCTTGAGCATTGCGGCTTAACAGGCCAAGCTGTCGCCATGATCGAATTATTGAAACGCCTGTTTGTCCCGATGAATATTGCCGCCTATATTGCCTGGTCGGCGATCGGCACCGAAATATGGCTGCGCGAGCCGCAAGGCACCGGCCTGATAGACGCCGCCTTTCTGCAAACTACCTTGATGCTGTTGCATGTGCTGTACCTGGCCATTTTTATCACCTGCACCATCTTTGAAAAAGACCGCTTTCGCGCGCAGATAATGGCGCTGGTCTTGGTGCTGGTGGCGCTCGTTATCTGCATGCTCGCGCGGTTTTCATCGGCACCGATTTTATTAATTGTCGCCAGTGCGGTAACCGCGGTCTTGTTTACACCGTCACGCTTGGCCGCATTATTCGTACTGAGCAATTTTTGCCTGTTTCTTATCTATCGTGATTTGTGGCAGGTGACTAAGCCGCTGGCGTCGGTATTCATCTATTCCAGTTTCCAGATGTTTGCGATGTTGATGGCCTGGTATTCGAGCCAAGCCGAAAAACGCCGTGATGAATTGATGTTGTTGAATACCGATTTGATCGCCACCCGCACCTTGCTGGCGGAAACCGTTCGCGATTCCGAACGTCTGCGTTTATCGCGCGAACTACACGATGTTGCCGGCCACAAACTCACCGCGCTGAAGTTGAATCTGACCGCACTCGCGCGGCAACCGGAGTTGGCCAAGCATAAAAGCATTGAAACCTGCGCTGCCCTGGCCGACGAATTGCTGGCCGATATTCGCAATGTCGTGCAGCAAATGCGCCTGAATGACGGCATGGATTTACAGGTCGCGATCGAAAAAATCGCGGCGCCTTTTCCCAGACCCAATTTGCTGCTGGCGATCGATGACAGTGCGCATCAGGTTCCGATGCAACAGGCCGAAGTCTTGTTGCGCACCGTGCAGGAAGCGCTGACCAACAGTGCCCGCCACAGTCAGGCGCAACAACTTTGGGTGGTGTTGCAACGCGATGCCGAACGCTGGCATTTGCGAATCCGCGACGATGGCCGGATGGCCCATCACTGGCAGAAGGGCAATGGCTTGAAAGGCATGAGCGAACGACTGGAAAACCTCGGAGGCGGGCTGCAATGCGAGCGTTCCAGTACCGGTGGCATGCAGATTGAAGCCTGGCTTCCGGTGGCGGCATGAGTACGGTATTGCGGCTAGCACTCGCAGATGATCAAGCGCTGGTGCGCATGGGCTTGAAAGCCCTGCTCGGCAGTTTTGAGAATCTGGAAGTCGCGATTGAAGCGGAAAACGGTGAACAACTTTTAAGTGCTTTGGCGGACACTCCGGTTGACGTGATTTTGTCGGATATCCGCATGCCCGGCATGGATGGTTTCGAACTGCTGAAAAACATCCGTGCCAAAAATATCAGCACGCCGGTAATTTTATTGACGACCTTCGACGAAGCGGATTTTCCGCTACATGCGGCCGCCGCCGGTGCGCAGGGTTTCCTGTTGAAAGATGCCTCGCCGGAAGATCTGGTTGATGCGATCGAACGCGTGGCGAAAGGCGAAACCCTGTTCGCGCCGGTTTCCACTTCGCCGGTACGCGCGCTTTACGCCTACCGCGATGTGCAGGAACCGACTGACACCTTCAATGATCGCGAAATTTCCATTCTGCGATTGATTGCCGGCGGTTATTCGAACAAGGAAATCGCCAAGGCGGTTTTTCTGTCCGAGGGTACGGTGAAAAATTATGTCTCCGATATCCTCGATAAACTCGGTACCCGCGATCGTACCCGTGCGGTGTTGAAAGCCATCACGCTGAAAATTATCTAGTGCGCTTCAGATGGCAAGAAAAACGATGTTGCAGGCCCAGTGCAGCCAATGCGGCGCAACCGATTTTGATCGCCGTGACGACGAGCTGGTGTCCTGTGCTTATTGCCACAGTGTCTACAAACTGAAAGCGGATCCGCGCGAAAGCAATCTCGTGATTTCCAAGGGCGCGAATATCGTGATCGGCAAAAGCGCCAACGTGATCATTAGAGGCAATATCGAAATCGAGAGTGGCGCGAGTATCGAAATTCTCGGCAGGCTGGAAATTGTCGAAGCCGCCGATGCCGAAAAGATTTCCATCGCCAAAACCAGACTGCAAAAACAAGAACAATCCCGTAGTGGCGATTCATGAATCGCCA
>JAYUWO010000065.1:0-18770 GCA_043753545.1 Arenimonas sp. | reverse complement strand
CACATGAATTTCGTGATCTTCGATGTGTACGATATTTCCGGCGACTATCTTGCAGGTTTTGCGAAGTTCGACTTCACCATTCACGCTGACGATGCCGCTGGCCACAATGGCTTTTCCCATGCCGCCACTGCCAGCCAGGCCCACCAGTTTGAGTAATTGGTTTAATTCGACGTATTCGTGTTCAAGGGTAAATTCGATAATTTTCATGCTTGCATTGTAGCGTAGTTTTCAGCTATCGATTTCCTGTTTTTCCCTGTTTAAAAACGGCAGCAACTAGCTGCCGTTTTTTATTGACTGTATTGAGGAACTAGACTTTTTCGAACTCGGCAATCTCATCTAAAAATTTGACCGCATTGTTTAATGATTTGCCTGCTGCACTATCCTCCATTTTTTTAGATAAGCCGGGACGTTTAGAAGCCCAAGCCATAAAGCCCAGCGTGGCGATCAAGCCGGTAAAACCAATGATCCACCAGCTCGTTATCATCATCGGCGGCCCCTTTGCATAAATATCAAAACCAAAGGCCCAGGCAAAAACAATCATCGTGAGGGGAATCCAAAGTAGCCACCATACAAGTCCCAGTATCGTTCCGTATTGAATATAAAGACCACGCACCCGCGCCAACTGTTTTTGGATTTCGATGACGGGTGCCGCGTAATCAACCCGGCTCATCATCGCCTGCATGGCTACACCAAAAACAATGAGCAGTAAGCCATAAATGTGCAAGGAGATACCGGCATAAAATAAATGTGGAATCTCGCTTGTCGCACTCCAGAAGCCAGCCGCCATCAAGGCCATGATCGATCCAATTACTATCTGAATGCCTTGGCCCCAAACCAGTGGGCGTAGCTTTCTGGGCGCTTTTTCAAGCTTTTCCTGTAGTAATGCTTTTTTGTTACGTGACAGATGTTCTTCAAGACGGCGATCAATATTTTGCCAAGCGAGTTTCATTTCATCGAGTTCCATGATTTTTCCTTTAAGACTGCGTGTTGATGTCATCGCGGATGCGTTGTTTCAGGCGACTTACTTTGGTGGCAACATTGGTTTCGCTAATGCCGACAATTTCGGCAATTTCCTTATAGCTGTGGTCTTCCAGATGCAGCAGCATCAATGCCCGGTTGAGCGTGTCCAACCTAGCGATGAAATCTTGCAGGCAGCGGATGCGCTCCTCGTCTTTGTTTTCAGTAGCATCAGCGCCAATAGTGTGATGGCTTTCGTCAAGCGACACGTCAAAGGTGAGGCTGTTTTTCTTTTGTCGAACACTTGATATGGCCACGTTCAATGCAATGCGGTACATCCATGTCGAAAACTTGCGATTACCGTCATATTTTGGAAATGCCCGCCATAACTGGATCGCAATTTCCTGCGCCAAGTCGGCACGGTCATCGGCATGCCAGCAATAAGTGTTGACCACCTTGTAAACAATCTTTTGATGCTGCTGTAAAAGCTGCTCAAATTCCTGTTTGCTTGTTATGGCCATAGAAAAGCTGTCGAGAGTCATTATCGGTAATCTGCTTTGTTGTATAAGCCATGGTTCGCTGTAGAACAAGAAAAATCACACCGGCATGTGTTTCTCGTAAAAGGCTGCTTGCGACCGCCATGGACGGCGGGAGTGTCGGAAATGCACGAGCATTTTTCCGACCGGGCGACGGATCCGACAAGATTCATCGGGCCTTGAAGGCCCTCCTACCAGAACATTCCCGTGTGAGCATCCGTCAGGCGCGAATGTGTCCGTTTGGTTAGCAGATAAATTGATCATCGTTTTCCACGCGTTGGCGAGATTGGAAGCCATGTCAGCGCGATAGATCCGGCGTGGTCTTTCGCGCCTGACGGACGCTCCCACGGTGAGATCGGAATTCGTTTACCATCGCTTGGTATGAGTGCAAGTGATAAACCAATATTAGACGCCGTCATAGTGGGCTCAGGCTTTTCCGGTTTGTGCATCGCGATAAAGATGCAGCAGGCGGGAATGACGTATGTCTTGCTGGAGCAGGCTGACAGCATCGGCGGGACCTGGCGTGACAACACCTATCCCGGTGCGGCCTGCGATGTGCCGTCGAACCTGTATTGCTTTTCGTTTGCGGCGAACCCGAAATGGTCGCGTACCTATCCGCAGCAGGCGGAAATTCAAACCTACATGAATGAGTGTGCTGGCACGTTTGATATCGGTAAAAATATTCAATTCAATAAACATGTTACCAGTGCACGTTTTGATTCGACTCGAAAATTTTGGCGTGTTGAAGTCAATGAAGGTGCCGAGGTTTTCGAAGCAAAGACACTGGTGATGGGCGTCGGCGGATTAAGCCGTCCACGTATGCCCGATATTGCCGGACTCGATACTTTTAGCGGTGAAGTTTTTCACACCGCGCGCTGGCGTCACGATATTGCTCTGGAAGGTAAGCGGGTCGGCATCATCGGAACCGGAGCCAGTGCGATACAAGTTGTGCCGGAGATTGCCGACAAGGTGCGGCAGCTGACTATTTTTCAACGCACGCCGCCGTGGTTGATCTTCAAACCCGATTTCGCAATTGCAAAATGGCACCGATGGTTACGTGCACGATTTCCGATACTGCAGAAGATCAATCGTGCCTATACCTATCTTTGGCATGAGAGCTGGGCGATTGGCTTCACACGGTTTCCATCCATTCTGAAAGCGGTACAGAAACTCGCCGGATTGTTCCTGTGGTTCAACATACGTGATAAGAAACTACGCGAAAAACTAAAGCCTGATTACGTGATTGGCTGCAAACGCGTTCTGTTGTCAAACAATTATTTACCGGCCTTGAAAAAGCCGAATGTTGCAGTCGTCACCGATGCCATCGAATGCATCACGCCAAAGGGTATTCGTACCCGAGATGGTAGCGAACATGCGCTGGATATCATTATCGCCAGCACTGGATTTCTGGCAGCGGAGGCGGGTTCGCCATTTTCCGTTTTCGGTATCGACAATCGGGAATTGAATACGCTTTGGAAAAATAATCCGTCTGCCTATTTGGGTGTGACGGTGAGTGGCTTCCCCAACTTTTTTGTCATGACCGGACCGAACACCGCGCTCGGTCATAATTCGATGATTTTCATGATTGAATCGCAAGCCAACTACGTGATGTCGGCACTGCAACAACTTGCACAATCGCCGAATACTGCTTTCGACATTCCGCAGCTTGTGCAGGATGAGTACAACCAGGCGCTACAGAAGCGGCTTTCCAAAACCGTGTGGAATTCCGGTGGCTGCTCCAGCTGGTACCTGGCCAGCAATGGCGTGAATACTACCCTGTGGCCTGACTTTACCTTCGTCTATCGGCATAAAACCCGGCGCTTTGATGTTGAACATTATCAACGGCTTGTGTGATTTCAAGTGATTGTTGCTATGCAAGATGACGGGTCCTGAAAACCTGCTACATTCAAATCGCCATTCGGCACCGTATTGAAGTCACGCCCATTAACACGTCGGATCACACTCCTGGGAGGGAGCGCATGAATCGTAATTTCCTTGGTCGTTTTTTAGCCGTTCTGCTCTTGAGTTTGTGCTCGTTGGCTGCCAGCGCTCAAACCGGTTACACACAGACAAAACATCCCATCGTTCTGGTGCATGGCTTGCTCGGTTTCGATTCCGTGCTGGGCGTGTACGATTATTGGTACGGCATTGGTGGTGAGCTTAAAGCCGGTGGCGCGAAGGTTTATACCGCCAGCGTTTCGGCCAGCAATTATTCGGAAGTACGTGGCGAACAATTGATTCGCGATCTCGATAATTTGCGTGCCGTGACAGGTAAGCAAAAATTCAATTTGATCGGCCACAGCCATGGCGGCCCGACTATTCGCTACGTTGCCTCGGTGCGTCCGGATTTGGTCGCATCGGCGACCTTGCTGGGCTCGCCGAATACCGGTGCGCCCATGGCGGATTTACTGAGTACCACGTTGCCGCCGGGCTCTGTATCCAGAACGATCGTCGCGGGTTTTGTGAATGCGTTGAGTACTTTTCTGGGTGGCTTGTCCGGCAATACCGACCCGCAAAATGCCTTGGGTGCATTGGCTTCATTAAGCACTGCAGGTTCGGCCAGTTTCAACAGTCGTCATCCGCAGGGCAAGCCAACAACATTCTGTGGCAGCGGTGCGAACCTGGTGAATGGCGTTCGTTATTACTCGCTGAGTGGCACATCGGTGCTGACGAATATTTTCGATGTCAGCGATCCATTGATGGGTGCCGGCAGTCTGGTATTCGGCTTTGAACAAAACGATGGTCTGGTCGGACGTTGTTCGTCGCGCTGGGGCACGGTATTACGTGACGATTACGGCTGGAATCATCTTGATGAAGTGAATCAATTCCTCGGCTTGCGGGGCTTGTTTTCATCTAATCCATCCAGCGTATTACGGGCACAGGCGAATCGTCTAAAAACACTCGGTCTGTGAGCAAGAAGTATTCATTATTGCTCGGTGTTGCGATGATTGGTATCGCGGCACTGGGCTATCTTGCCTATAGCAGGCAAACAGCGAATGCCGTCATCACTATTTCTGATGCCGACATGCAAACCGACGAGGCGCCCGGATCGGGCAATGCTGTAGGTAAATTACCGGCAGCAGCGACAGGAGGCTTCTCTTTAAATGCCAGTTCCCTACGCGGCACAGAGATAGACGGTGAAGTCTTGCTGGATGCAAACGGCCGCGTCGTGCTCGATATCGGCCTGCGGCGTCTATTCGATTATTACCTGAGCTTGGTAGGCGAGCGCGATGTCATCCAGATTCGGACGATGCTCAAATCTCATTTGCTGAGCAAATACAACCCGGCCAATGCGGATTCGGTATTGCTGTATTTCGATCGATACACCGATTACCTCAATGCCCTGACTGATTTGAAAATAGGCAATATCGCCAAGCCGGAAGATAGATTGCAGAAAGTGGCAGAGTTGCGAAAGAAAATTCTGGGTACGGAAATGGCCTTGGCTTTTTTTGCCGAAGAGGAAGCGCTGGCCGCACTGACCTTGAAGCGTATGGCCATCGCCGAAGATAAAAATTTAAGCGCTGACGAACAAAACCGATTACTGGCAGAACTGGATGCGAGCGAAAATAATTCGGCAAGAACCGAAGCCGATACCGCCGCACTGATCACCGAGCAGACTCGGCAACTCGACGCATTAAAGTTGAGTGATGCCGAACGAACGGCGGAACGTGAAGCCCTGTGGGGCAAGGAAGCCGCGGGTCGCTTGGCACAACTAGACGGCCAGCGTGCGCAATGGGATGCTCGTGTTGATCAATATCTGCTTGAACGCTCTCGTATTGATGCCAATCGTGGCTTGTCGGATGTGGCACGCGCGCAGGCCATTGCAAACTTGCGCACAAGGCAATTCAATGATGCCGAGCAACGACGCATCGCATCACTCGAAGCCATCGGACAATTGAAGCCTGGGGGCTAAACTATTTTAGGGTGGGCGATGCCCACCCTACATTTATAGGGCGTTACGGCATAATACGCGCAGTCATTTCGATCACTGCCATGTCACTCACTGATTACCAATACGCGTTGCGTGACCAAGCCTATGCCTTTGCACACGCCAGCGAAATGCTTGTCGTGTTGCAGACCCATGGCGATCTATCGGATTGGCAACCGTTCGCGGAAAGCTGGAATGATTTGGGTCTTGATACCTATATGGCCGACCAGGGCCGTTATCGCCGCCGTCGCCACGCGGTATTTCTTGCGACGACGGAACGTATTGAACGGCTTCCACATCAGGCACATTTTCAGACACTAAATTACAATGCACTGAATGGCGGCATCGAACGTTGGTTCGAGCCGATAAAAGACGAGCAGGCCGAAAGCCAAAGCCTGAAAACCATCTTGTCGTTCTGCCGTGAGTTGTTTTCAAATCTGGCGCGCGATGTCAATCAATGGTTGATCGAAGTGCATCAGTTTCGAATAGAGGCCAGTGCCGATGCGCCGGGCTTGCCAACACCGGAAGGCATGCATCGCGACGGTGTGGATTATGTTTTGGTGTTGTTGATCAAGCGCCAAAATATCGCCAGCGGCACTACGATAATCGGTTCGTTGGATGGTAGTTTGTCGAGCAGTTTTACCTTGATCGAACCCTTCGATGCCGCGCTTGTAGACGATGCACGCGCCTATCACGGCGTTACGCCAGTCGAGCCATTGCTATCGGATTTGCCTGCTTTCAGGGACGTGCTTGTTGTGACTTTTCGAAAATCCTAGGCGTTTTTCTTTCGACCGGATTTACGCTTCACCGGTTTTAGCGCTTTTTGATAAAGCTCGTACAGGGCATCCACTTTCTGGATATACGACATGGTTTCCGCATAAGGCGGCACGCCGCCGTAGCGCGTTACCGTGCCAATGCCGGCGTTGTAGGCCGCAGTGGCAAGTTGTCGATCACCCTTGTAGCGGCGCTGCAATTCGCTCAGCATTTTCGCACCGGCATTGATCGACTCTCTGGCCGAAAATGGATTTTTGACTTTGTATTGCGCCGAAGTCGCCGGCATCATTTGCATGATGCCCTCCGCGCCTTTCGGTGAAATAGCCATCGCGTTGAAATCACTTTCTGCGTGGGCGATGGCCCGCAGCCAGGCATCGTCGATTTTGTTGGTTTTTGCAGCTGCCGAAAAAATATCGGCATGGATATCGGTTTTAGGTTTGCCAACCTTGCCCAGCCCCGCATGGGCAAATGCGCCGGGTGGCGGTGTTACGGTATAACTTAGAACCGGAGTGGAGCCGGGTAAATTCCGCGTGCTGTAAACCGTCTTGCCATCTTGTTCGCGCTGATAAAGTACACCGCTTTGTTTGCCGTTGGCACCCCATAGATTGGGGATTTTGGCGGCATTGTCATCGAAAGTTTGCGTGGTGCATTTCGAGCCAGGCTCGGGAGCCGTTGCCAAACTGACACTGCCGTTCTGCACGCAGCGATACACCGTGCGTGCTTCGGCTTCGGAAAAGAAGCCCAGCACAGGTAGCAGGATGAGCAGGGACAGCATTTTATTCATACTGGCATCATAGCCAGCCCGGGTGAACAAGGCCTGTGCCATCGGTATGGGCTCGGCCTCGGCCTATGGGAGTTCACCCGGTATTGGCTCCCCCTACGGATCATAATTCTGAGTGAACGTCTGTAGGCTGCTGTCAAGGGCAAGGGCTTGAGGTACCCCCACGAATAATCTTGATTTATCAGTCTTTCGTCATGGTATTTGTTTTCAACTGATCGCTAGTACACACAAGCTGGCGATCAACTTTTATTCAAGATCATGCGCTTGTGATGATTCCGCGCAGGAAACGCGTTAGTCGTAGGGGCCTGCTTGCCGCGCCCGCTTATCCGCGAAAAGGGTTTGGGCGCTGAAGGTACCTATTTCAGATTTATACCCACATCAACCATCACCGCAGTTGGCGGAATTTATCGCCAGCTCAATGCCTGAGCGGGCTTGTGTCCGGCCTCGCCTTTTTGTGTGTATCAAAATCCCCAACATCGTCATTTAGCTGATACATTGAGATCGAGTTCCAGAGTGGCTTGGGAGGGGCGCTTGGGATGATCTGGCATCGGATGCGCAATGATTTCGATTTGGCGATCGTCACCGTCTTCGGCGCTGTGGCAATCATCGGTATCGCACCATTTGCCGTATATCGTTATTTCAGCGGCAATATTCCCGCCGCTATCATGGATGCCGCCATTGTCATTGGTATCAGTTTTGCGCTGGCGGATGCCTGGCTAAACAGTAATGCCAAGCGCGCAGGACTGTTCATGACAGTGGCCACCAATGTCGGCTGTATTGTCAGCGCGTCATTACTCGGGCTAGCCGGACTGTTCTGGACATTTCCCGTATTGCTGGTGAATTTCCTTTTATTGGGTCGCCGCATGGCGCTGGCGGCGAGCATCTTTACGCTCAGCTTTCTGGCCTGGCATGGCAAAGCATTTGATTCGAGTCTTGAACTGGCCATGTTTCTGGTGAGTGCTTCAGTTGTCGGAATTTTGGCATTTATGTTCGCTTTGCGGACCGAAACACAAAGAAAGCAACTGGAAAGTCTGGCATTCCTGGACCCGCTAACCGGGGCCCAGAATCGGCGAGCGATGGATCAGGAACTCGATATTGCCATCAAGACGAATGCACGCGATAACAGTACCTTTGGTTTGGCCGTCATGGATCTGGATCACTTCAAGCGCATCAACGACAGGTATGGCCATGAAGAAGGGGATGAAGTTCTGATCAACTTCTCGAATTACATCCGGAAAAATTCCCGAAAAATGGATCGTTTTTTCAGGATGGGAGGAGAAGAATTCGTTCTGCTGTTACCCGCTGCCGACGCTGATTCATTGCACACGATTATCGAACACCACTGCCAATATATTGAGCAATATTTACGTTGCAACGACGAAGCCATAACGGTTTCCATCGGTGGTGCGATATTGAAGTCTGGCGAAGACAGGCATGAATGGCTCGCACGTGCCGACGCCGCGCTGTATGCCGCCAAGCAGGCGGGCCGGAATCGTACCGTCGTTGACGACGGTTCAAGCGGCAAGGAAAGTCAGTAGAAACACCCGTAAGCCGCCAACCCGAGCAGGCAGGAAACGAGCATCGTCTTCATGCTGCCCAGCTCGAATTTCAGGATGGCTATGAATGCTGCCAAGACGATAAAGATCGTCGGTCACTGGATGCTTTCTCATCGGTGTATGTCGGTTGCGAGAATGCCCAAACGGTCACGTTCACTGATCGGCGAACAAGGTATGCTGCGCGAACCTTAGCGACAGATTCGCAATGACGCCCATTTTAGTCCATACGCTGGTGGCTTGTCCCAGTGAAATAGTCATTTTGGTGGCGCGTTGTAGGTTGCAATCAGGTTGCCATGACTCCATTTAAGTATAGGTATTCATTAACAAACTGTTAAAGCAACGGATTGGTTGGCAGAAGTTGTTATTTTATTTGCTTATCAAGTCGCTGAATCAGACAATACCGCCATACGAAGAAGGTGCACGAAATACTATGGAAATCAAAACGGCAGAAACGCCACAAGTGACGACGGTAAATCTTCGTCAACTCTTGAGCAAATTTGCAAAGCCGCATTTAGGGCGCGCGATTTGGCAACTCATCAATACCCTGGTTCCGTTCGTCATGCTTTGGGCATTGATGGCCTGGAGCGTAGTCGGCGAATGGGGTTATGGCTGGACGCTGTTGCTGGCACTTCCCACCGCAGGTTTGTACGTCCGTATTTTTATTTTTCAGCACGATTGCGGACACGGTTCATTTTTTGCCAATGACAAGGCGAACCATATTGTCGGTGCAACGCTCGGCCTGATTACGCTGTTCCCATACGGTTACTGGAAGAAGACCCATGCCATTCACCACGGCACTTCCGGCAATCTGGATCGTCGCGAAATCGGCGATATTGAAACCCTCACCGTAGCGGAATACAAGTCGCGTTCGTGGTTTGGCCGTTTTTGCTACCGTTTTTACCGCAGTACGCCGGTATTGCTTGGCATCGGCCCTTGTTACCAGTTCATCATCAAACATCGCTTTCCATTTGATTTGCCGTTTTCCTGGAAGAAGGAATGGGCTAGCGTATTGATGAATAATTTAATGCTTGTCGTTGTCGGTATTGCGCTCGGTTTTCTCATTGGCTGGCATACCGCACTGATGGTGCATGTGCCCATCGTATTGATTGCCGGCGCCCTGGGTGTCTGGCTGTTCTACGTGCAACATACTTTTGAAGATGCCTATTGGACCCGCAAGGAAGATTGGGACGCGCATGAAGCCGCCATTGCCGGCAGTTCATTCTATGATTTACCGAAAGTGATGCATTGGTTCACCGGCAATATTGGCTACCATCATATTCATCACCTGGCTAGCCGCGTTCCTAACTATCGCTTGCAAGAAGCCTTTGAATCGAGCCCATTGCTGCAATTGGCGCCTAGGTTAACTTTGTGGACAAGCTTGAAATGCGCACGCTTGAAATTGTGGGATGAGGAGCTGCAGAAGATGGTTGGTTTTCCGAAACGACAGCGCGCATGATTTTATTTATTTGAAGTAAAAAACGCGGGTTTACCCCGCGTTTTTTTATGCCTGCACAGTGTGTTTATTATTCGACTAATTTCCAATGAACGGCTTGGCCCGCACGAAAGGGCACTAAAGTCTGTTCGCCAAATGGGAGCTCGGCAGGTACTTGCCAACTTTGTTTGTGAAGCGTGATGTAATCTTGATTGCGCGGCAAGCCATAGAAGTCAGGACCATGCAAACTTGCGAAAGCTTCCAGCTGAGCTAATGCACCTGCCGTTTCGAAAACTTCCGCGTATAGCTCGATGCCGGCATGGGAGGTGTACATTCCGGCACAACCGCAGGCAGACTCTTTCGCCAGCCGCGGATGCGGCGCACTGTCGGTGCCCAGGAAAAATTTTGGATTGCCTGAAGTTGCTGCTGCCACGAGTGCTTGTCGATGCCGCTCACGTTTCAGTACCGGCAGGCAATATGCATGCGGTCGGATACCGCCTACTAGCATGGCATTACGATTAAGCAATAGATGGTGTGCTGTTAAGGTACCGGCAACTTTGGTGCGCGCTTGCATTACAAAATCAACGCCTTCCTTTGTTGTTATATGTTCCAGCACTACTTTAAGGTTCGGGAAATCATCAATAATTCGCTTCAAATATCTTTCGATGAAGACTGCCTCGCGATCAAAAATATCGATATCAGCATCGGTGACTTCGCCATGCAGCAATAAGGGCAAACCGCACTCTTGCATGGCGGCAAATACCGCTTGGCAGCGCGATAAATCGGTTACGCCTGATTCTGAGTTAGTGGTGGCGCCGGCCGGATAATATTTGACAGCGTGCACAACACCGCTGTTTTTGGCGCGAATAATTTCCGTGGCCGGCGTGTTGTCAGTCAGGTATAGAGTCATCAAGGGTTCGAACGAGCGCCGGTCTGGAATTGCCGCCATAATTTGGTCGCGATAGGTCAGGGCTGCTTCCAGTGTGCGAACTGGAGGTACGATATTTGGCATAACAATGGCACGAGCGAATCGTCGAACGGTATCGGGCAAGACCGAGTGCAGCCCATCGCCATCGCGTAGGTGTAAATGCCAGTCATCTGGACGAATCATGGTGATGGCATTGCTGTTCATAAAGCCTCGCAGAAGTGGTTGTAATTTGTTTTTACAGAATTTTGCTTACACCACCGCATCAGTTTAGCCAAAGGACTGCGCGATAATTTGCGCTCGGTATATTGCCAGATGAAAAACGGTGGTCTATAAGGTTATCTTACATCGCATTAGGAGGGTCTATGATTGGCTATGTTACTTTGGGTACCAATGATCTGCAGCGGGCCGCGCAATTTTATGATGCCTTGCTCGCCGAAATCGGTGCAGGACGATTTATGGAATCGGATAAATTCATAGCTTGGGGCACAGGCCCGAATGCTCCTGGACTTGGCTTGATCTACCCAAACGACGGCAAAGTAGCTGCCGTCGGTAATGGCGTGATGGTGGCATTGGTTGTGGACAGCCCCGAAAAAGTGGATCGCCTTTACAAAAAAGCCATCGAGCTGGGCGCCACTGATGAAGGCCCTGCCGGCCCGCGTGGCGAAGGGTTCTATGCCGGTTACTTCCGCGATCTGGATGGCAATAAACTCAACTTCTTCTGCATGGGCTAAACCCAATGACAAAACCCTGCCGCATTCCGACAAGAATAATTTCGAGAATGGCGGCAGGTTTTTTTTGCCTGTTGATTTCTCCGGCCTGGGTATTTGCACAATGCCCGCCGAAAGCGCAGCTACTTAACCGCTTGAGTCTAGAGGCTCTAAAGAAATTGCGATGAACAAATCCACCAGCTTGATAGCGCTGCTCATAATGACGCCTTGCATCGCATTGGCGGATATCAGTCTGGTCTATCCGCAACAGTCACAGTGCGAGTCGAATTTGTCGGCCATCCAGGTATCAAGCAGCCGCATGCGGATTGATAGCGTGATGCAGGGGCGGAAATACTCCATGTTGTTCGATGGCATGGAAGGCATCGTTACTTCACTGGATCATTCGAACCATAGCTTCCATCAAATAGAAGTAGATGAGGACGCGCTGGATTACAACACCGACGTGATGTCGAGTACCGGTAATTTTATCGCCAATAAAATGAACGAGATGCAGGCGCAAATGAAAAAGCAATGCGAGCAGATGGAAAAACAGGGGTATGGCTGCGCCAACATGCCTGATATGGCATCCATGATGCAGAACGCCCAATCCATGGCTACCGGGCAGATGCCCGTGATCGAAATCAAATCGACCGACAAAATCCAGGCAGTGGCCGGAATGGCTTGTAAAACCTATGATCGCTACCAAAACGGCATTAGGAGCAGTGAAGAATGTTATGTCGAAACAAAAAATCTAGTCATGCCTGATAAAGACAAAAAGTACCTGCTTAGAAACATGAAAGTGATGCACCACTTTGCAAAGTCGATGATCGGGCTTACCGATAAGTTGATGGCTGGCAACGAGAAAACATCAGGTATGCCTGACCCTGCCGATCGGGATGTTCTGCTATCACAGATTTGCTTCTCTCCTGATGGCGATGAAGCAGGGCGGATTGAAGCACAGATAAGCAATATGACGATTAATGCCGGCAACTTCGAGATTCCACCCGGTTATTCGGCGATGAATATATCGGATCAAGGGCAATGAACAGCCGCAGGATCGGCGGGTTTTAACTGCCGAATGCTTGGCGAATCAATCAGTATTGATGCGGCATGCGTTGGCTACTATGTTATTTTTTATTTGAGTCATAGGGTGCAAGCTGGCGAGTAATTTGCTTCAGCAAAAAAATTAGCATGCTTTATTGCATTGAGATTAACTGGCATGAAATTTGCAACGATTGAAAATATTGGACAGATCAACGCGAGGCTTTCGCCAGAGGCTGTTCAAGCATATGACACATTTATGCGGCGAACAGGCAGGGTTGCTTTTTATACTTGGCCAGTTGCAAGTGTATTTTGGATATATCTTGTGTTTCCCGACATTGGATTGCCCGAAAAATCCGACTTATATCAATTAATTTATGTCCCATTGTTGGTTCTTCTCGCAGTGGGCTTGCATGAATTTATACACTTGCTGGCTTTGCCGCACAAAATATTTCATCCAGATACGAGTTTTATTTTCAATAAGGGCGCTTCAATTTTGCATATGAACCTTGCAATTAAATGGGGCGGAAGGATGTCACGCAATCAATTCATTTGGGCATCAGTATTGCCAATCATTTTACTATCAGTCATTCCGTTTCTATTCGCAGCTTTTGCGTTGCAAAAACCATCGCTCGCTATTGGGATGGCAGCTGCAGCTAATGTTAGTTTTTCTGTTGCAGATATTGCACAAGCGATACTGCTGTTAAAATATGTTCCAGCTGATCAAAGACTTGGCGAAGGTTCGTAACTAGGAATAGTAGGTGAGAATCGGGACTGAAGTTCCTCTTACATTTTATTTAATCTCGATCGATTGCCGTGTGCGTTCGATACGAGCATTTTCTTTTAGTTCGAATTCCGCGATGCAGGTATCACGCTTGACCATCGCACATTCCAGATAATCGACAATTTCAATAACTGCAGCCCGCACGGCGCGTGAATCGGGGCCAGTGTCGATACTGCCAGCTACGGCACGTTGCGTTTGCATATTCTTGTTTTCATTCGGCGGTGTTCTACCTTCAATGGTTCGCGAGTAGCGAATTTCTCCGGTGGTAGTATCGATTACACGCAGATCTACTGCCAAATAGCCACCGTGATCGATAGATTCAACACCCGCGCCATAGCCCATAAAGCCGCGTTTTGTTTTGGTTTCCACTTGGTTTTCAAACGCGGTAATGGTGCCGGTTATTAAATATTGTGCGCCAGTGAGTTTGCCAATTTGGATGCTGGTAGCGGCAGAAACCATTCCCGAAGCCGACAGGTTTTGTTCTTCCAATACCGCCCGAAGTTTTTGCCGTTCGACAATAATTAGACTTGGCCGGGCTGATAGTTCGTTGGTGAGCATCGTGGTCAATGTCCGACCAACACCGCCTTGCATGAACATGGCGCCGGTTTCATCCTGAAACTTCAGTACGCCGATGACAGGTTTGCTTGATAGCATGGCAGTCTGCTGGGGACTGATGTTTTCCTGGGAGTGACCCGGGCCAAGCAGCAGGCTCGACATAAGCAGTACGATGAAAATGCGCAGGCAATATTTCATCGGCAGTACTTCCTGCTATTCGGTTTTGCCAGGAGTATTAGCCGCTTCGGGTACTGCTTCAATGTTAGCCATGAGCGATCCTGATTGTCCTACTACTGCATCTGTTGCATTGACGGATGCTTCGGAATTGACAGTAGGAAGCTCGTTTGTCCCAGTCGATGGTTCAATTTCGTAGGGTTCCATTTCCGTCTTGTGCAAATACTCGTTAAATCGAACCGGAATGAAACCCTCGTCCAACAGTTTTTCGAGACGCGTGAAAAGTTCTGCACGGGAGAATGGCTTCTTCATGAAGTCATCGGCACCGATGCGCTGCACATAAAATTGCTCGGTGGCCTGCTCGTTGCCGCTGATCATGATGATCGGCACATCCTTGGTACGATGGTCATGCCGAAAATGTCGTAGTGCGGTAAAGCCGCTCATGCCGGGCAAGACAATATCGAGAAAAATTATCGCCGGTTTGTTGCGGTAGGCGATTTCGAGGCCTTTTTCGGCATCCTCGGCTTCCAATACCTCGTAGCCGTTTTGCCTGAGCATGCGCGCGAGCATTGCCACAATCGTGGCCGAATCGTCGATGATCAAAACTTTGGTGCCGGCGACTGCATTGATGCGTTTTTTGCGTCGCCGTTCATTGATGCTGGACTGTCCGTCCGGCATATCCACCATGGGCCCGGCCGGGGCGGCAGGGGTGGTTTCTTTCGGCTGCTTGGCGTCTGCGAATAATTGTTTTAATCGGTCGAGCAGGCTCATTTGCGACAGAGTTCCCAAAACAGTTGCGATTAGTGTGTCCTTATCGGGTTTTTAAGGCAAGTAATCAGTAGGCACGCTCTTGAAAAGGGCGAGTTTTTGAGATGGTTTGAGCTGTTTAATACGGTATTCCGCGATTGAAGCCTGCGAACGGTTTTCAAAAGGGAGACTGCCGATGAGTTGTCTGGGAGGGTGTGAGCGGGTGTACCTGGCGCCGGTGCCCTGTTGATGCGCCTTGTAACGCTGCTGCAGCTTGTTGGTGATTCCGGTGTAGAAACTTCCATCCCGGCATTCAAGCAAATAGACACACCAGTTTTTGCCTGGTGTGTCTGTCGCGGTCCCGGCGCCTGAGCCCGTCAGGCCTAACGCTTTTTTGCCGTTGTTTTCTTCACGGCCGTTTTCTTTGGGGTCGCCTTCTTGGTAACCGCTTTTTTCGCCGGGGCTTCTTTTGCAACTACCTTTTTTGCGACTAGCTTTTTGGGCTGCGCTTTCTTAAGGGTTGATTTTTTTACTACGGCTTTTTTGGTCGTAGCTTTTTTAGCAATGACTTTTTTTGCTGGAGTGGTTTTTGCCGGCTTCACGATTTTGGAAGACTCCGAGCTATTTAGAAACCCCAGTACCTCTTCGGCATGACCTTCCGGACTGACTTTTTCCCAGACCTTTTCGACTTTGCCGTTCGCGGCAATGACGAAAGTGGCACGTTGTATGCCGAGGTATTTGCGGCCGTACATGCTTTTCTCGACCCATGTGCCAAATGCATCGCAGGTGCCGTGGTCGGGGTCGGCGAGCAGGGAAAAATTCAGATTGTATTTTTTGACAAATTTGCCGTGAGCTTTTTCGTCGTCGGCACTGATACCGAAAACCGGTACTTTCAGTTTGTCGAAAGCTGGCAGGTTGTCGCGGAAGCTGCAGGCTTCCTTCGTGCAACCGGGCGTGTCGTCTTTCGGATAGAAATAAAGCACGTAACGCTGGCCCTCTAGGCCGGCGTTGCTGATGGTATTGCCTTCTTCGTTGTTCAAATGGAAATCAGGTACAGAGTCGCCGATTTTCAACATGATTAGAGTCCTTCAAAAATAAAGTCGTATCGTGGCAGGCATGATGTGGATTTCATGAAAAATCCACGGATATGCAATAACAAAGCAGGTCTATTTCTTGACGAGGCGTGTGGGTATCGGCACGTTGCAGAGATCGATATGGCCGGCGGGCGTCTTGTAAAAATCATCACGACGATTGCGGCGGGCTTCGACCAATTGCGTAAATGTTTCCGAGTCGGTACGCATGATTTCGATGGCGGTGCGGTCTTCTGCAGCAACGTCGGCCATTAGGCGAAACGACTTGATCGGGGTACGTTGTTCGGCTTTCTCGTAAAAGCCAAGCGGACCGGTACCTCGCTGCATTATCGACAGCAGTTCCATGCCTTGCACGACACGACCTACCGTAGTGATGTTCCTGTCTAGCTGGCGCGGCGACTGGCCGATAACGACGTAAAGGTCGGAGCCATTGCTGCTGTCGGCTTCCAGACCGCGTCCTGCGCCGACCATGGCATAGCAATGCGCCAGCCAAGCCTGGTTGGTTACCGTGTTTTTGGCTGCCGGCATGCCTTCGACGAAACCGACGTGCTGTGCCCAGCCATCGACATCCGGCAGGCGGGTGAAGGCGAGGCCATCGCTCTTGCGAACAAATTCGGCAGGCAGTTGCTGTTTGGCTAATTGGAAGCCACGACGTTTCTTTTCATCTTCCTCGGGGTCGCCCCATTGCACCACGAAATTATCGTGCGATCGATTGATGCTCAGGCCATCGAAATATTTTTCTTTTGCCAGCGCGACAATATTCTTGCTGTGCTCCGGTGCAAAGGTCGGTGCAAGTTCGATAATCACGCGACCTGATGCAAGCTCCATGTAAACAGTCTTGTTTGGGTCTAGCTGGCGCCAGTCCGAAGGTTGGGATGCATCAAGAACATCCTGCATGGTTTTTGGTTTTACCGGTGTGGCAGCATTCTCCTGCGCGCTCAGGAAGGTGCTGGTGCAAGCCAGTGCAATCGCCAGTGACAGGCCGAGTTTGTTTGTCGTTTTCATGTCTGTATTCCAGAGGGGTCGTTTAGACAGGGTTGTAGTGGATACCGATTATTTTAAAACTTCAAGGGAAGCGGCTGATGCGTGCAGATTTTCACTCAAATAAGCATGACTGCCACAGGGAATGAAACCGGCCTTGGCAAATTGTTTGAGATACCAAGTCGAAGGTCGTTCGATAAATCCGATTTTATCTCCTACGATATCGTCTTCCTTTGCCCAGAGCTCGAGAAAGGCGACGCCGCCACACAGCTCGGAAAAACCTTTCAACCCGCGCTTTAATTCGGCATCCGGTATGTAGTGCATGACATCGGAACAGACCATTAGATCGACGGGCGCTCCGAAGCGCAGTTGTTCAAGCTGTCTGAATTCGGCGAATGCGATATTGCGAGTCGGACCAAATCGCATGACGGCATATTCGCTGGAATCCACGCCGCGGTACTCGATCTTTGGACGGAGTTTCAGCAACGGTGCCCGCCAAACGGCTTCGCCACAACCGACATCCAGTACCGAGCGGATCGGACGCTCGAGATAATATTCCGCTATCGATACCGCGAGATGGATTTTTCGTTCGAGCAGTGATTTGCTGTCGCGCTCATGCTTCGAGTTGCGATACCAGCGATCAAAATAAGCGCGGTCATATTGTTTGGTCATGGGATCGCTTGTTTGCTTTCAGTAGCCAATAGGCGAATGCCGCCGCAGTGACGTACATTATCAGCGAATAGATGGCAGGGGCGATAGCGACGGCGGGCATTTTAAGTACGTGCAACGCGACAAAAATCGAAAGCGTAGCGTTGTGTACGCCGATTTCAAAAGAAATGGCGGTTGCCTGCGGTTTTGCCAGTCTTGCCGCGCGTGCGGCCCAGTAGCCGGCGGCAAGGCTCATTAGATTAAATGCCAGGCAGGCAAAGCCGATGATGGGTGCGTAAGTTTTCAGCAGCGTCCATTCGCTGACGACTGCCAGTACCGTGAGTATCACCAATATCAATGTCGAGAGAATACGAACGGGTTTTTCTGCGGCATCCGCAAAAACGGGCTTGAACCGGCGAACGCCCATGCCGATCAGCACCGGAATAATCACCAGCATTGCTACTTCGATGACCTTGCTGGTGGGTGGTGGAATATTGTTTTCCGCAGCAAGAAACCAGGACATTCCTGTGACAACCCAGAACGGCAGGGTGATGAGTGCGAAAACGCTGTTAATCGCGGTGAGCGTAATGTTGAGCGCAACATCGCCACGCGCGAGATGACTGAATAAATTGGCAGTAATTCCTCCTGGAGACGCCGCCAATAGAAGCAGACCCAGACCAAGTTCAGCAGGTAAATCGAACAGCCAGGCAATAAGAAAACAGGTGGGCGGCATTACTACCAATTGCACGAACAAGGCAATCGCGACTGCTTTGGGTTGAATCAATACCCGGCGAAAATCGGCGATGGTCAGGTGAAGGCCGAGCCCGACCATGATTATGCCGAGACAGATCGGCAGAAACAGCATGATTAGTGGGTTGTCGGCCACAAATTCCCCTAGGAATAAGTCTTGTGTACGTGGACTGCAGCGCTCATGCTTTATACCACTCGGGGGAGGAAATGCCGAGGGAGGATATCATGCCAAAAGATCTGGCTTTTCTCGCACATCTTGATGAGTTGCTGGATCCGCTCGGAAAAATTTCCTCTAAAATAATGTTCGGCGGCCATGGCATTTACTGCAATGGCATCATCATGGGGTTGGTGGTTGATCGGGCTTTCTATCTGAAGGTTGACGAGCAGACCAAACCATTGT
>JAYUWO010000064.1:0-18792 GCA_043753545.1 Arenimonas sp. | reverse complement strand
GGTGTAGACCGTGGAAAAACTGCTCATAATCGGCGTATTGATCGTGATTTTGTACAACTTGGGCGCCGGCCTGTATTACATGATGGTGGACAAGGGCAAAACTAATCGCACTGTCAAATCCCTTAGCTGGCGTATTGGATTGTCGGTTGGCCTGATTCTTCTGGTTATTCTCGGCATCTATACCGGCGTGATTAAACCGCACGGTATTCAAGGCTGATTTGTCCGACGTAGGTTCGATTCATGAATCGCCCCTACGGCGTATTAAACAGATTTCATCAAGTGAAACAATTCCGCCGCGCTCGAAACGATAAGCGGATCACCTAAGGACTCGTGCATATCGCTTGGCATCGACGAGCCCGCCCTCGGGTCGCGCGCCATCGGGGCATCGCAGGACGGGTAATAAAGCACGGTGCCGGCAATGCCAAGCAGCCGCCAAAGGCTTTCCCAAAGTCGCAGGTCCCGGCAGGGGCGATGGATCGAAATCGTATGGATGGATGACGAATCTTCGGGTAAGGGTTGCAGGAAAATATCCGACGATTCCTCGCTGTCGTAATGCACCTGCCAATAATCGTCGTCCATCTCGATGACATACTTGCCAAAGGTATCGCGCAAGACTTCCAGGTTTATTCCGCTGGCCTTGCCATCCTGAAATGCCTGAAGGTAAAGATCAAAACTCATTCCCGGCAAAATTCCTCTGTAAATTCCAACTGCTGTCGACGATGGTTATGGACAGTTTTTAATGTCGATCCGCACCTCGGTCACCGGCAGCTTGTCCTTTCCATTGTAGCGATAGGAAAGCGTGCCGCCTTTTTCCAATATCGATTTCAATCCCGGCGTTGAACATGCCTGCTTGACCAGGGTCGTCGTCAATCCTGCATTCAGGGCAATCTTGTCCAGATCGGTCGAAAGAAAATTGACCAGTTCATATTGGTAGGACAGCACGTTGCCTTCTGAGGAAATCTTTTCAAGTTTCGTATCGCTATCGAGCATCACCGGTAATTTCTTGCTGACAGCCAGCACGGTGGCGCGCAAGATCAGGGCAAGATCATCGTCCTTTGGCGCATTTTCGCAAGCCGACTGCTGCGGTGCTTTCGAAAACTCCTCGATGATTTCCATTCGCTCTTCATTCGCCGCTTTCACCACCAGATAATAATCATTGTCCTGATAGCACTTGAGCGCCGAGTAGCGTGAGGCGGTGATTTTTGCGGTGTCGCCATCAGCCGTGACTTTGACGTTGCTGTATTTGCTGGTATCGCCGCGTTCTTTCGCCAGCTCCATTAAATCCCGGATCAACTGCTTCCACTTTTTGCCGTCAAACACCGTGGTTTTCTCGCTGCCATCGCCTTGCACGCGGATGCCGGTGATTTTTGCATCGTCGGAATATCGGTCGGCCACGGCAATATCAAACCGGTTGTTGAGTGCTTCGAACTCGGAAAAAAAAGTCTCGAACTTGCCCGGTTCTTCGGCCCTGACATCGCCGATCGAAAACCCCAGCAACAGGAAAAACAAGGTAATGCCGGATTTCATTTTCACGTTTGTTCCTTTTTTAACCTGGCGTCAATTGAATCATCGTGACGAATTTTATTGAATCGGCAAAGTAATATCTGCCGCTGCCGCCTTATGGATTGGGATCGCGCAAAAATCTTGCCATTGAAGGTTGTGAACTGCGCAGCGTTTCAAACTCGGCGGCGACGTCGACAAAACCGCGTGCGAGTGCCAGCTCATGCGGCGTACGTCCGAGCGAATCGCGCGCGTTCCGGTTGGCGCCTTCGCGAAGCAAGCGATTGACGATGCGGGAAAGGCCGTGCATGGCGGCCAGATGCAAGGCAGCCATTCCGCGATGGTCCTGCGTGTCGAGATCGACACCCTCGCTCAACAGTCTTTCCAGTGCCGCCATCAAGGCATCTTCGTCACAACTCGCTCCCGCTTCGGCGCGCGCGCCCAACAGAAAGTGCAGAGGCGTTTGACCTGATTGGGTGGCGCCGTCAAATTCGGTTTCGGCGTAGAGCAACATATCGAACATTGCGAGCACACGTTGCTTGTCGCGCGAACTGAAGCCATGAATCGCGGCGCAATGAAGTGCATTGAAGCCCTGCGCATCGCAGGCATTCGGGAGGGCTCCACGCGACAGCAGATGGCTGATGATGTCAGGCAAACCCAAGGCACTGGCGAGCATCAGCGGTGTTACGCCGCCGGGCAGGCTTTGTTCCGCATCGGCACCGTTTCGCAGCAAGAGATCGACAACATGGGCATGTCGCATGCTGATCGCCGCCGACAAGGCGGTGGCTCCGGTGCGTGCGGCAATTCGATGGTCAGCACCGTGGGCCAGCAGATGTCTGACGATGGTTTCATGTCCGCCACCGGCGGCACGCAACAAGGCCGTGCAGGCTTGCGCGTCCATGCCATCGATAGGCAGGCCCAATTCCAGCAGGCGTGAAACGGCTTGCCAATCGCCGGTCATCGCGGCGGCAGGTAAATCGCCTGGCAATAATTTGCGGCCTGGCGGTTGCCAGCTACGCCATTCCAGCCACGCGCTTAAATCATGCTGACCAGCCGCCAGTGCGATGCCGAGTGCCGACTGGCCATCGGCCGTTCGCGCCGTGATATCGGCGCCAAACGTCAGCAACTGCCTGACACTGACTTCGCGACCGAGATGCGCTGCAAGATGCAGGGCACTAAAACCGCGCGCATCGCGCTGATTCGGATTAACGCCACTTTGCAAAAGTGCTTCGGTCAAACGCCGCCAGCCCAGATGGATCGATTGCAGCAACGGTGCATCATGCTTGTCCCGGTGGCCGAATACATCAACACCGCGTTCAAACAAAAGCAGGGCAAAATTTTCGTAGCTGCGTGTGACGTATTCGTTTTTAAGACAGACCGCAAGATAACGTGACAAGCCGCCCAGACCGCTCGGTGAAACCCCACGTTCCAGCAAATAATGCAGGGCCGGTTGTGCATGGCCGGCACGATCGAGCAGATGAAAAAAAGCATTGTCGCCATCTTCGAGTACGAGGTCGGCACTGGCGCCATGTTGAAGTAGCCATTCCACTCTGGAAAAATCGGCATCACCGCAAAATTCCAGTAGCAAGACCGACACATCCATCGTTGTGCAATCGGACAAACAGCGCAACCAGTCTTGGGTGTTTTCCTGTTTTAGCGCCTGGCGCAAATTTTGTCGTGGCGATGATGAAGGCTTGTAATCATCAAATAATCCGTCCGCCAGCGAGCTTGGGATTTCATGCTGCGGATCGAGCACGGCCACCAGTGGCCAGTTTTCCTTTGCGATTGCGATATCTATGGCGAGACGTCCTGCGACATCTGTCGCATCCTTGGCGAGGCCGTGTTGCACGAGCAGTTTGACGAACTCGGGCGAAGCGCCGCATTCACAGGCCAGATGCAGAGCATTTCTGCCTTCCATATCGAAGGCATATAAATCCGGCTTTGCTTTCAACAAACGGGCAAGTGTTTCGACCGAACCCTGTTTGGCCACTTCGAGCAAGGCGGTACTTTGATATTCATCACAGGCGTTTCGATCGGCACCGGCATCGAGTAGTACGCTGACGATGTCGGTATTGCCAAACGCGCAGGCTTGCAAGAGTGCCGTGGTTTGCAAGGCACCGCGCGCATCGACACGCGCCTTGTGACGTAAAAGCAATTGCACACCGACCGGATCATCTTCGCCCATCGCCGCGGCAATCAGGGCTGACTGGCCATTGGCCGGTTCGGTCTTGCTGCCGCGCTCCATCAGGAATTTCGCCAGTCGCCAATTATTGGCGATGCAGGCGACGCCCAAGACATTGAAACCTTCCTGGGTCAGTGCTTCACTCGATGCACCGGCATCGAGCAATAACGCGGCCACGGCGGGGTCCGAACTGCGAGCCGCGTGATGCAAGGGCGTGTAGCCATCGTTATCGGCAATGCGGGTATCCGCGCCATTAGCCAACAACATCATCACGGCTTCGGGACGACCATGCCAACTATCGCGCGTTGCCGCGAGCAAGGCCGTCAATCCCTGGTGCACATGATTGATATCGACACCACGGGCAATCAACTCGCGCAGCAAACGCAAATCGCTGAGCAAGGCCGCCAACATGGGCAAACTGCGTTGATCGGCATCGGTGCTGTCGGGCATGGCTTTTACATCGGCACCATTTTGTATCGCGGCGAGGGCCGCATCTACCTGATTGCGACGTGCCGCGGCGTATAGGGAAACCGGTTCGACTAGTGCCGGTTTTTCATTGATCAACTTGCTCGCCGGCGTTAGCACCGGATCATCGCTCGCTTTTCGCACGCTGGTAATTTCAGTCGCGTGCAAACGCCAATGCAAAACCACACTCAATACAAAATGCAGAACCAAGGCAGGAAGAAACAAAGAGGCGGGAATGAAATCGTCCAGACCTAGACTCAAACCGAGCGCCATCACGGAAAACCACAACAAGCTTAGAAGTAATCCCGGCACCAAACTGTAAGCTTGCGGTGCGGATTGCAGTGCCAGCCATTTCGACACACGTTCGCTACCCTGGTCGGCAAGCGCCAACCACGGCCAATGACGCCAGTAAATCAGGATCAGCAAAGCCATTGCCGCGCTCAACCACAATGTGGAAATCAGTTCGCCGCTATGCCGAACTGATTGCAGCGGCCAATACAGAAACAAGCCCATCAATCCATAGGCCATGCCCCATAAACCGGGAAACACCATCCAGTGACTTTGCACTTTCGCTTTTGCCGACGATTTTTCTTCGACGTTGAACATGCGCCAGGCATAGCCCAGTAATAATTGCGTTGCCAGCAAACCCAGAATGGCCCACTTCGAGCTCACCAGCGCCGGCAATACCGCGCACAAAGGCGCGAGTACAAAAGCAATGATCTGGCGCCAGCTTGACTTAACCCTGGGTGTTGCCGGGGAAGACTCAGCCATCGCCGACGCCTCCGGCCACCAGCGGATCCAGGACGGACGGCGGAACTTGCAGGTAATAGCCACGTTCGACCAGATTCGAGCGCACTACGCCAACATCGGCGCGAGCCAGCGTTCTTCCTTCGCTTAGCTCCAGACTCATCACGAATTCCAGCAACCCCAGCGGAGTGCGAACGATGTCAGGGACAAGGGTAAAGGCATCCTTGTCACGCAAATACAGATAGGCATCGGGCTTGCGCAATGATTTATAGATATGGGCGATCATGGAAATATCGTGTGGCAATAAGCGAATTGTCGCCGACTGGCGCTGAAAGCGGTAGCGGATTTGTTAATCTAGCACCCTTCCCATTCATCCATCTTCACCGGAGTCTTCATGCGAATCCGCTTGTTTGCCTTGGCCGTGTTGGCCAGCTTGCCCGTTCAGGCACAACCTACGCCCATCACGCTTGACCAGGCCATGGCACATCCGGATTGGATCGGAACACCGGTAGAAAGCGCCTGGTGGGCCTGGGACAGCCAAAACCTGAATTACAGCCAGAAACGGAGCGGCTCGCCGATTCGCGATGTTTATGCGATATCTCGCAGCGGCGGCACAGCAAAAAAACGGGAAGGCGGCGAGCTTGCCAATCAGGATGGCAATCCATTTATTTTCGATGCGAGTCGTCAGCAAGCGTTGTTTATCCGCAATGGCGACGTGTTTTTGCGCAATCTGAAAAACGGATCACTGCAGCAAGTCACCCGCACCAATGAAAACGAATCCGATCCAAGATTCAGCGCCGATGGCTTGGCGGTATTGTTCCGGCGGGCCAATCAATGGTTTCGCTGGTCGTTTGATTCGCACATGCAGGAGCCGGCCGCCTTGCCGGTAGCGGAAAACAATCCGAACAAAAGTGCCAAGGCCGATGAACTGCGTGATCTGCAACTTCGCCTCAGCAGCACGCTGACGCGCCTTAAAAACGATCGCGAAGAACTTCGTGCGAAAGCGGAAGCCGATCGCAAGGCAGACACAAGCCGTGCCATCAACAACGCCTATCTCGGCAGCGAAGTGCAAATCGATTCCAGCACGCTCTCGCCGTCCGGACAATGGTTGTTGGTAGTCACATCCGTAAAAGGTGCGGAAGAAGGCAAGGCAGGAAAAATGCCGAAATACGTGACCGAATCGGGTTACGAAGAATTTGAAGATGTGCGTACTCGCGTCGGCAGAAATGCTCCCTTGTCGCAAAGTTTGAAGTTGATCAATCCAAAAACCGGATCAGTCAGTGATGTCTCGCTGGATAGTCTTCCCGGCATCGCCATCGATCCGCTGGCCGAGTTCCGCAAGGCACAAAAACTCGATGTGCTGAAAGGCAATCGCGGAGTGCGTATTGATGCTATCGAGATCAATGATGCCGGCACGCAAGCCGCCGTCATGTTGCGCGCGATCGATAACAAAGACCGCTGGATTGCGACCGTCGATTTTTCAAATGGCAAGTTGGTATCGCAACATCGTTTAACCGACAAAGCCTGGATCAACTGGAACTTCAACGACTTCGGCTGGCTCGACAACAACACGCTTTGGTATCTGTCCGAAGAAACCGGTTACTCGCATCTCTACAGCAAAACTCCCGGCGGCAAGGCAACGGCTTGGACCAGTGGCAACTGGGAAGCCTCTTCGCCCATCTGGTCCGCTGACAAAGCCACCGCCTATGTTTTATGCAACCGCGCCTGGCCTGGTGATTACGAAGTGTGTGCGGCCAATCGCAACGGCGCTATTAAAGAAGTGACATCGCTCAACGGTGTCGAGACTTTCAGTTTGTCGCCCAACGGCAATGCCCTGCTCGTGCGCTATTCCAGCAGCTACATGCCGACACAGGCCTCCGTGGTGAATGTGGCCGATGGTGCCGCTGTGCAGCTTACCGATACCCGCACCGCAGAATTCAAATCGCGCAACTGGATCACGCCAGAATTCGTGCAAGTGCCATCGAAACACGGTGCCGGAAAAATCTGGGCCAAATTTTACAAACCGGCGAATTATGAAGCCGGAAAAAAATATCCGATTGCGATGTTCGTACACGGTGCCGGTTATCTGCAAAACGTGCATGCCCGCTATCCGGCCTACTTCCGCGAGCAAATGTTCCACAACCTGCTCGTACAAAATGGCTACATCGTGCTGGACATGGATTACCGCGCTTCCGAAGGCTACGGCCGCGATTGGCGCACAGCAATCTACCGCCAGATGGGACATCCGGAACTGGAAGATTATCTCGATGGCGTCGACTGGCTGGTGGATAATCATCAGGGTGATCGCAAACAAGTCGGCATTTACGGCGGCAGCTACGGCGGCTTCATGAGTTTCATGGCCCTGTTCCGCGCACCCGATACGTTCAAGGCAGGTGCGGCATTACGCCCGGTGACCGACTGGACTTCCTACAACCACGAATACACCAGCAATATTCTGAACACGCCGCAACTCGATCCCGAAGCCTACAAAAAATCCTCGCCGATTGAATACGCAGAAAACCTGCGCGGCCATTTGCTGATCAGCCACGGCATGATGGATGACAATGTTTTCTATCAGGATTCCATTCGCCTCTCGCAACGCCTGATCGAACTGAAAAAAGACAAATGGGAATTGGCCAGCTATCCGCTGGAACGCCACGGCTATGTACATCCGGAAAGCTGGTACGACCAGTATCGTCGTATTTACGAATTGTTTGAACGCTCACTAAAATCCGAACCGAAGGAAAGGCAATGAGTTTTCATTCGCTGATGGTCGACCGACGCTAGCAGCGGTCGAATCGGAGAGTCGGGCGCCATCGTTAGATTTTGGCCGGCACATCGGTTCGCAGACAGCAACTGACCGGCAAGAGCAGCATGATGTTCGCTCTGAAATGGCATGGCTCAGGTATGCATCAATTGGCATAACCGAGCCATGCCAAACTCACACTGCTTCTCGGTTTTCGCTATCAAGCTTTAACTGTGAATTAACGACTCGGATAAACAAGATGCATTCTAGGAAATTCGCACGTGGATAGGCACACATTATCTTCCAGAACTGAACTAACAGCGACAGTAAGGGGTATAAAGGCAACACAGTCTCTGACCATCGCCTTCATGAAAAAACAATTCACCTTCGGGCCTTGGCAATTAAGCAGCAATACCACCGCTTTGTTGGTCGCCATATTTCTGTTGGTAACCGCCAATCTGGCTTTTTGGAAAAATTATTTTTCCATCATGCCAGTGCACGATATGTCGAGCCTGATATTTGCAGCGGCAATCGCCAGCATTATCACCGGTCTTATTGGCATGGTATTCGGCCTCTTCGGTTTCAAGTATGTCCTGAAACCTTCATTTGCATTGCTGGCGATACTGGCAGCAGGCGCCGCTTATTTCATGGATCGCTATGGCGTTGTCGTCGACCGCCACGCGCTGCAGAGCGTGTTTGAAACCGATCTGCGCGAAGGCAGCGAATGGCTGTCCTGGCGCATGCTGATCTATTTTTTATTGATCGCGGGTATACCGATACTTTTTTTATGGCGCACCGATGTCCAATTTCGGCCATGGCCACGTGAATTGCTGGCGCGGCTGGGGTATTTCGGTCTTTGCTTTGCCATGATTTTGTTGCCGGCCGGCATGATGTATCAGTCCATTGCCTCCCTTGCCCGCAATCATCCGGAAATTCGCCACCAGATAAATCCGTATAACGTGTTGATGGCGGGTCGCAATTATTTATCCCATAGCGTGAACATTGCGCCCGATAAAATCACAGAGATGGGCATCGATGCCAAGAAGGGCGCCTTTTACAACAGCAAGAAACCCAAGCTGCTGGTGATCGTCATCGGCGAGTCGGCACGTGCCGAAAGTTTCAGTCTCAATGGCTATGCGCGCCAAACCAATCCGCTGCTGGGCAAGCGCGACCTCTTCAATTTCAGTAACGTCAGTTCCTGCGGCACCAATACGGCGACATCATTGCCCTGCATGTTCTCCAATCTTGGCCGCGATGGCTACGATGAAAAACAGGCCAGCGGGCAGGAAAATCTGGTCGATGTCATTCGCCACTCGGGATTGTTTCTGGAATGGGAAGACAACAACACCGGCAGCAAGGGAATTGCCAATCGCATCGAAGAAGCCGACATGTCGACGCTGGAAAGCGCCAGTCGCCTTTGTTCCGAGAAAGGCTGTTATGACGCTATCTTTTTCAAACATCTGGAAGACGAATTCCAGGATCATCCCGGCGACATGGTGCTTGTCTTCCATCAAATCGGCAGCCACGGCCCAGCCTACTACGAACGCTACCCGAAAGAATTCGAGATATTCAAACCCGCCTGTCACACCGGCGAATTGCAGGACTGCACGCGCGAAGAAGTCCTGAATGCCTACGACAATACGATCTTGTACACCGACTTCGTTCTGGACGGCATCATCCAGCGATTGCAGGAAAGACAGGATAGCCACGATGTCGCCATGCTTTATGTGTCCGATCACGGCGAATCCACCGGCGAGAAAGGCCTTTATTTGCACGGCACGCCTTATCTCATTGCCCCTTCCCAGCAGACACATGTGCCGATGCTGTTATGGGCTTCCGAGGGCTTCATGAAAGACAGGGGAACCCAGTCAAGCTGTTTACATTCGCAACTGGCCAATACCTATTCGCACGATAATTTTTTCCACTCGGTACTCGGTTTGCTGAATTTAAAAACCGCTGTCTACGATAAAAACCGGGACATATTCAGTCGCTGCGAGTCGAATATCTGAAGCCGGCGCACCCTCGTATACCCTACGGCTCTGATGGCCAACAAGCTCGACTTTGCCGAACGCCTGTTGAATTTTCTTGACAGGAATATCGGGTCGAAACAAGCTCCGTCAAATTAAATTGCGGCCAATCATGCGACTTCCCCGATAACTGGCCATTTCCCTGGGCTACATGGTGGAAATCTGGCATCCAAGGGTGCCAGAATGCGGAAACCAGCAGCTTGAGGGAGCCGCGCGATGGACGTTGCCAGCGAAAAAACGGGGGCGTTGACAATCCGACCAATCAACTCTGCACAAGAGTTGGAGGCAGTAGCCCAGCTACGCTATCAGGTATATGTCAACGAATTGGGTCGCAGGCCTATTGGTCTCGATGACGACCTGCAAAGACTCGTGGATCCCGAAGATGCCTATTCGATTGTTCTGGCCGCTTTCGACGACGACAAGATGGTGGGTACGTTTCGTATCACACCTGCAGACAAGCTCGATGACGACAGTAGCTGGCGTGAACTTTACGACAACGGCATGTTTCCGGTTGAAGCACCGCTGCAGTATATTTTTTCACGCATGATTGCCACCAATGACTATCGCGATAAAGGTCTTGCCTCGGCTTTTTTCAAAGCTTCATTCGATTGCATTCGCCAGACAGGCGGCGAACTGGCTTTTCTGCATTGTCCTTCGCATCTGGTGTCTTTGTACGAGGTCATGGGATTTCGCCGATACAAATCCGGCTTCGTACACGAGGAAGCCGGCTTCCGAATTCCGATGGTGATGATCACCGGCGATTGGGGACATTTTGAAGCGGTGAAATCTCCCCTGCTTTCGCAAGTCATGCAATACCCGCCGAATGTCAGTCTTGGCGACTGGTTCGAGCAATCATTCACGGCGCATAGCAAACCCGGCAGTGTGCGTGTGCTGGCGATTGATGAATTCCTGAAACAGTTCGATGATCGATTGATGGATTCCAGCATTCCGCTGCTGGATGACTTGAATGGCGAAGAAAAACAGCAGCTGTTTCTTGCGGCAGACCAGATAGCCTCGGGTCCAGGCGACGTTCTGCTAAAGAAGGGCGACGGCGGCGATGCCATGTATCTGATTCTCGAAGGTGCCGTGGAAGTGTCATTGACTCACCGTGGTCAACGACGCGTGTTGACGACACTGGGTGCCGGCCAGCTATTTGGCGAAGCCGCCTTTCTGATGAAAACGCCAAGAAGTGCCGACGTGTCGGCCATTGCCGATACCTTGCTGTTATCGATCGGCAATCAGGCTTTCGAGGAGCTTAGCGAAAACAGCCCGAGCGTTGCCTTGAAAGTATTGCGCAACTTGTCGAGGACCTTATGCCTGCGTTTGTATGCCGGCACGATGGAATGAACATTGGTGTGATTCTGTAGGGGCAATTCATGAATCGCCCCTGCAGAATCAAGACGCAACAAATACGCCTTCCAGTTCGACATCGAGTTCGCGACGGCAGATGTCGCCTCGTAAATACAAGACGCGATCACGGCCGATACCAGCCGCCGTAATGATCGATTCGGCAACGGCGAGATCTTCGGGTTTTCGCAAATAGACGCGCAAGGCCTCGCAGTCACTTAAATAAAAATCACGGCCCGATTGCTTGCTGGCCTCTGACAGCAAAGCTTCAAGATTCGCCAAACTTTCACCGAGCTGCCCGGCGACTTCGCCGATATGCTGCGATACGTGACCGACAATGCTGGCGGTGCCCGATGCCAATAAACGGGGCGTTTCGGCGTCTTCGTCGAGAATAATGCCGCGCGAAAAACCCGGTGGCACAGCACCGTATTCCCTTGGATAACGCCATGCCGGGGTTTGTCTCGGATTTTCCAGCGTGCGGGCCACCTGGCTGGAACACAATGCAATCAGTTGCAGATGGAAGCCCGATCCGTCATCCCCGTTGCTGGTACCAACAGCGGTCGCGGCGGGGGGTGGCGCATTGAATTGACTATCTACCGAAAGTCCACGACCGACACAAAATTCGCGGTAACGCTCCTTGTCACCCTGGCCATGATTTATCGCGGAAAGATAATTCCATATTCTTAGCAAATAGGGATGGCTCGACGGCCGTACCTTTTCGAGCAAATCACGATAGGCTTTGGCGGCGGCTTGCTCGACACCCAGATCGGCTTCTGCAACATCGATCACGACAAAGCGATAACGCGCATCATCCAGCACTTGCCAGGCTTCCAGATCCCCCGTGCCCGACAGACATTCACAGGCGATGCGATTTGATGCGTGTGGGCCGTCGGAAAAATCGAACTGGAAGGCCGCTTGAGGGTTTTCAAGATGGCTGACTTTGATGCGGGACGGAAGCTTGGTCGTAATCATGGTTGCCAAATATTATAACGATGCCTTGTGCCGTTATCATATACGGAACACGAGGTATTTATGGCAAACATTGATACGGTTCAAACCTACCTGCTCGATTTGCAAGACCGCATTTGTTCGGCATTGGAAAACAGTGATGCCGGGGCGAAATTTCAGGAAGAACGCTGGCAACGCGCCGAAGGCGGCGGTGGCCGTTCGCGCGTCATGAAAGAAGGCGCCGTCTATGAACAGGCGGGCGTAGGTTTTTCGGATGTTTCCGGAAATACGCTACCCGCTTCCGCCACTGTCCATCGCCCGGAGCTTGCGGGTGCCACATGGCGCGCCGTGGGTGTATCGCTGGTGATTCATCCCCGCAATCCCTACCTGCCAACGGCCCATGCGAACGTCCGCTATTTCGAAGCTCAGCCGAAAGACGCCGCACCGATTTGGTGGTTTGGCGGCGGCTTTGACTTGACGCCTTTTTATCCCTTCGATGAAGACGTCAGGCATTGGCATCAAGTGGCGAGTGATCTTTGCATGCCTTTTGGCGCTGATCGTTATGCCAAACACAAACAATGGTGCGACCAGTATTTTTTTCTGAAGCACCGGCAAGAAGCGCGCGGTGTCGGCGGCTTGTTTTTCGATGACTTGAATGCGCCCGATTTTGAAACATGCTTCGCCTATCAGCAAGCGGTGGGTAACGGATTTCTGGATGCTTATTTGCCGATCGTCGAAAAAAGGAAAGATACGGAATACGGCGAACGTGAACGCGAGTTCCAGTTATATCGTCGTGGCCGTTATGTCGAATTCAATCTAGTCTGGGACCGTGGCACCTTGTTTGGTTTGCAAAGTGGAGGCCGGACCGAAAGTATCTTGATGAGTCTGCCACCGCGTGTGAGATTTGAATACCAATACCAGCCGGAACCCGGTAGCCACGAGGCGCGTTTGCAGGATTACCTCAAACCGCGTGATTGGCTACATGAACAAGATTCGTGACTACACCTGCCACTGAAGGCACACTTTAGATAGCGCTGGGAGCCCATAGCCTGTGGCGGGATAGGGCGACGAACCTGTTTTGGCCACTGTTGAACAGGGAACGCAATTCGATTTCCCGGCAACCGTTTCAATGCATGCAGCGGAACTGCCGTCGTTCGTCAGCCAACTCTGGGGTACCACTTTCACGACAAGGCAGTTCATCGAAAAACTGGTGAGAAACATACCTCGTGCACAGCGCATCTTCACTGTTCACGCTCGTTTGAGTGCATTAAAGAAAGCCGTACTCGTTCAGACCGATGAACCATAAGTAAACTTACGTCACGGATTTCACTATTGAACAACCTAGTTCAGTTTGGCTCTGTAAAAATCAGTTACCTTCGTGAAAGCGCTCTTTAATTGGGTTGCATTAGTTCACTGATGAGGCGGCATGAAAATGTATGTCTTGAGAGAGACCACTCTCGCACACATGCCACCCAATCTATCGCTAAACAAAACGTCCGGCATCGAGAATGTCGGCTCAGGAAGTGATTTATGAAATTTATAACGCTACCAACGTTGCCGCCTTCTGGAACAACGACAACAGCTCGTGATCTCTCGATTTATCTTGAGCAGTCGCACATTCATCGGAGTACGCTCATGAAGCCCTACATAACACCAAAACTGAAGCACTACTCGCAGGCAGGACCGCAAAGCCGAAGCGAAGAAGTTGCGACCTTGATTGGTTCGTTGCGGGAGTCGATGCTGCGGCTCGAACAGTTGCAGGAATGCGAAGCGGACAAAGCGACACCCGGCGAGGCAATAAGGAGCTTGAAGCGACAAACTAAAGTGCAATTGCATAACACCGGCACGGCCAAGCAAGCCGCAATCTTGAATGCACTGCCGGCGCATATTGCTTTGCTTGATCATCAGGGTCGCATTATCCAGGTGAACGAGGCCTGGAGGCATTTTTCAACAGGAAATCTGCTGCAGGGCCCGGGCTATGGCATTGGGGTAAATTATCTTTCGGTCTGCGACCGCTCCAACGGAGAGGACTCCTCAGAAGCGAGGGAAGTAGCTGCAGGCATTCGTTCAGTCCTGAACGATGGCGTAAAACATTTTTCCATTGAATATCCCTGCCACTCCTCCACCGAACAGCGCTGGTTCCAGATGGCGGTAACGCCGATGACCTATGGTCGCGAGAACGGTGCTGTGGTGGCGCACGTCAATATTACCGAACGTGTTTTGGCTACCAAAGCCATGATTGAAAGCGAACGTCGCTTCAGCGATATGCTTGGCAATGTAGAGTTGGCATCGGTGATGCTCGACACCGAAGCCCGAATCACTTACTGCAATGAATATTTGCTGCGTATCAGCGGCTGGGAACGCGATGAGGTTATAGGTCGTAACTGGTTCGAGACTTTTATGCCATCCGAGCACGGTGACATGAAACCGGAGTTCGATGCTTTGCTGGCAGACCATCCCGAGGCAAAGCATCGGGAGAATGAAATCGTCACGCGTGCAGGAGAGCGCCGACTTTTCCGCTGGAACAATTCGGTATTGCGCTCGGTGAATGGTGACGTGATCGGCAGCGCGAGCATCGGCGAAGATATTTCCGAACGCAGGCAGGCATTCAAACGCATTAGCCAGCTCAATCGTGTTCATACGGTTTTAAGCAGCATCAACTCGCTTGTGGTGCACGCCACTGATCGCGACCAGCTTTTCAGGGATGCTTGCCAGATTGCGATTGATGCAGGTGGATTCCGGATGGCTGTCATCGGCATGGTGGATCGTGAATCCATGAAATTCATACCGGTTGCTTCGGCCGGCGCGGATCAAAACTTGTTCGCATCCATCCAGGAACAATTGACTGTCCGCGGTGATGCCGAGTCGGGCAACAATATGGGAGCTTCGGCAATCCGTGATAAAAAAATAGTCGTTTCCGACGACCCGAAGAATGATCCGACCGTGTTGCTTGGCGAAAAGTATTTCGCAGCGGGAATCAACTCGATAGCCGTCTTGCCGCTGATTGTCGGCGGCAACGGCGTGGGCGTGATTGCACTTTATGCGGAAGAAAAAAACTTTTTCCATGCAGATGAATTGAAATTGCTGAAAGAATTGGCCGAGAACATTTCCTATGCCGTCGACAATATCGAAAAGCAGGCGCGCCTTGATTACCAAGCTTATTACGATGAAATCACCGGCTTGGCCAATCGTCGACTATTCCTTGACCGGGTCACGCAGTATGTGCAAACCGCTGCCAGCAACGAACACAGGATTGCGGTTGGCTTGATCGATCTGGAACGATTCAAGAACATCAATGACAGCTTTGGTCAGGCAACCGGCGATATTCTTTTGCGGCAAGTGGCAGAATGGCTGATACAGAACCTGGGGGGTGCGAACCTTGTGGCTCGGGTAGGCGCCGATCAGTTTGCGATGATTATCCCGATCGTGAAAAAAGACAGCAACGTAGGCCGACTGCTGGACAAGCAAATGGAAGCTCTCGTCAACCATCCATTCAAGCTGAATGACGGTATATTTAAAATTTCCGTGAAGGGCGGCATCGCCATGTTTCCGGAAGACGCAGGCACCGCCGATCTGTTATTAAAAAATGCCGAGACTGCACTCAAGAAAGCAAAGATCCGCGGTGACCGTTATTTGTTTTTTTCGCGGAACATGACAGAGAAAGTCGCCGTTAGATTGACAATGGAAAACCAGCTAAGACAGGCATTGGAGAAAAATGAATTTGTTCTGCACTACCAGCCCAAGATAAGTCTGGAAAGTGGAAAACTTACCGGAGCGGAAGCCTTGATCCGCTGGAATGACCCAAGAACGGGATTGGTGCCGCCGGGTCAGTTCATATCCGTCCTGGAAGAGACCGGATTGATTTACGACGTGGGACGCTGGGCCTTGCGCAATGCTCTCGAGACGCATCTGGGTTGGCGCAAGAAAGGCCTTCCCGCACCTCGTATCGCGGTGAATGTGTCGCCTTTGCAATTACGCCATCGCGATTTCGTTTCCAGAATCAGGTCTGCACTCAGCATCGATCCCAGTGCGGCAGAATGCCTGGAACTGGAAATCACCGAAAGCCTGATCATGGAAGATGTGAAGCACAGCATCACGAGTCTGCAGGCAATACGCGAAATAGGTGTGACGATTGCCATTGACGATTTTGGTACCGGCTACTCATCGTTGAGCTATTTATCGAAACTACCGGTCGACACCCTGAAAATCGATCGATCTTTCATCATTGATATGACAAAGTCGCCAGAAGGTCTTTCACTGGTATCTACTATTATCCAGCTTGGCCAGTCAATGAAACTCAACATTGTTGCCGAAGGCGTGGAAACCGAAGAGCAACTGAATTTACTGCGTTTACTGAAATGCAACGAGATGCAAGGCTTTCTGTTTAGCAGGCCGATACCCGCCGACAAGTTTGAAGCAGAGTACCTTTGCGCCACGGTCGAGGATTGATCAACCCAATCCCGTCGAGTCCGTAAAAAAAACCCCGCATGCCAGGGGAAGCATGCGGGGCTAGGGTTTCGGAAGCCGGGTGGGGAAACCCGGATTCCAGGATCTACTCAGGGGAGGGAGTGATCCGCAACGGACATTGCGTCCGTTGCATGTATAAGACACCCCTCGGCATGTAAAGTTCGTGAATACGGGTGTTAAATATTTGTACGATTCAGCCAGCATTCACGCCCAAAAAACTTCATGTAAATCAGCATGATACGAGGGCCAAAAAACCGGTTCGGCGCTAATGCGCTTCGTCCCAGTTGTTTCCGGACCCTACATCGACAATCAGTGGCACCCGAAGTTCAGCTGCAGCCTCCATTCGCGCTTTTACTTCGCCAATCAAGGTCGCCTTAAAGTCTTCATCACATTCGAGCACCAGTTCATCGTGCACCTGAAGCAAGAGCAAGGCCCTGTCCGAGTGATTTCCGATCCAGGCATCGACGGAAATCATGGCACGCTTGATGATATCGGCAGCGGTTCCCTGCATGGGTGCATTGATCGCCGCCCGTTCGGCACCGGCACGTTGCGCCTGATTGCGCGACTGAATTTCCTGCAAATAAAGCCGGCGGCCAAAAACGGTTTCGACAAAGCCATCTTCGCGTGCCTTGGCACGAATGCGATCCATAAACTCGCGTACGCCGGGATAACGTGCGAAATAAAGTGCAATGTAGTCCTGCGCTTCGCCACGGCCGATGCCCAATTGTTTTGCCAAACCAAAAGCACTCATGCCATACATCAAACCGAAATTAATCGCCTTAGCTGCACGGCGTTGATCACCCGATACTTCTGCCACCGGCACTGCGAAAACTTCGGCTGCCGTCGCCTTGTGCACATCGATCCCACTGGCGAAAGCATTCACCAAACCGGGGTCTTCCGACAAATGCGCCATGATGCGTAATTCGATTTGCGAATAATCGCAGGCGACCAGAATTCTTCCCGGCGGCGCGATAAAGGCTTTGCGAATCCGCCGACCATCTTCGCTGCGAATCGGAATATTTTGCAGATTGGGATCATTTGATGACAGTCGTCCCGTCGCAGCACCGGCCTGGTGATAACTGGTATGCACACGGCCAGTATTCGGGTTGATCATTTCCGGCAATTTTTCGGTATAGGTACTGCGAAGTTTCGCCATGCCGCGATGATCCAGAATCAGACGCGGCAATTCGTGTTGATCGGCAATCGCTTCGAGTGCTTCTTCATTGGTGGAAGGGGCACCGGTCGGTGTCTTGACCAGGGCGGGCAGTTTCAGTTCCTCGAACAACAAGGCACCCACCTGCTTCGGCGAATCCAGATTGAAACTACGATTCGCAATTTCATAGGCCCGCTGCTGCGTCACGTGCATGCGTTGTGTCAAGTCGGCGGTCTGGCGCTTTAATTCGACTGCATCAATCAGGATGCCGTTGGCTTCCATTCTCGTCAGCACGGGCACCAGCGGTATTTCGATGTCGCGATACACCTTTTCCAGACTCGGCGTGGCTTTCAGCTTTTCCGAGAGCACCTGATGCAAACGCAAAGTGATATCGGCATCTTCGGCGGCATAAGCCGTGGCATGTTCCAGATCAACATCGGCAAATGAAATTTGCTTTGCGCCCTTGCCGCAAACCTCTTCGAATTTAATCGTGGTGTAACCCAGATATTTCTGCGCCAGCGTATCCATATCGTGTCGTGAAATGCCGGCATTGAACACGAAACTTTCCAGCATCGTATCTTCGACATAGCCCTGCACATCAATGCCGTGACGTCGCAATACGTGTAAATCATATTTCCCGTGTTGGCCGACTTTGTGGATCGACGGATTTTCCAGCACGGGTTTTAATGCGGCAGAAACGGCATCCCAGGACAATTGCGCGGGTACGCCGGGATAGCGATGCGCCACTGGAATATAGGCTGCGTGCCCCGTCTCAACGCACACACTGACGCCCACCAAACCGGCCTGCATCGAATCGAGCGCATCGGTTTCGGTATCGAAACAAAACAGGGTGGCCGCTTCAAGTTTTTTAACCCAGACGGATAATTGTTCGGCACCCGTAATGCACTCGTAATTGCCTTTTGTCGCCAAAGCCGCATCCGGTGTTTCAAACAACGATCCCGTTTTCGTAGGCTCGGCAGTAGATTTTGATGACGGCGAAGTGGACGCTCCACCTTCCAGTTCTTTCAACGCCGAATTGAAACCATAACGCTTGTACAAGACTTTCAATTCATCGACATGCCGTTCGCGCAGCACCAGCTCTTCGGGTGCCTTGTCGAGAGCGACATCGAGCTTGATCGTGACCAGTTGCTGATTCAGGGGCAATCGCGAAATGGCAGCACGAAGATTGTCGCCAATCTTGCCGGTAATC
>JAYUWO010000063.1:0-18851 GCA_043753545.1 Arenimonas sp. | reverse complement strand
GCTCAAGTGAATTGATACGGTCGATATTTTTCTGGAATTGACGCAGCAGGCGTTCGTTACGGCTGCCAAAAATACGGGTAAGAAGACTATTGAGCATGGGAAAATCAAACCACCAAGTGAGGCAGACAATGTCCGCGCGAAAATAAGAAGCCAATCATGAAAACGGCCGCGCATGCATTCATGGCGGCCGCATAGTTTAACCTGTGGGCGGTTTAAGCGATATCAACCCGGCGGTTTATCGTTTAACGCTTTCCAGAAACGGTTTTGGATTGACGGCTACACCGTTGGCATGCACTTCAAAATGAATGTGCGGGCCAGTCGAGCGTCCAGTGGATCCCGCTTTGGCCAGTTGCTGTCCGGCCCGAACCAAGTCGCCGGCACGCACGGTGAAGGCAGAGTTGTGGGCGTACAAGGTCTTGTAACCATTGCCATGGTCCACTTCGACGACATTGCCATAACCGCTTTTCACACCGGTAAAGCTGACGACGCCGTCAGCCGCTGCAAATACCGGGTCACCGGTATTGGCTTCGAAATCGATGCCTTTATGGTGGGCACGGCCGCCTGAAAACGGATCGGAACGGCTACCAAAAGTAGAAGTGATATAGCCACGACCCGGGAGCTGGGAAGGCGTACGGCTCATTTCCAGATGTTGATCAAACAGGATGGCTTCCAAAACGGATAGCTGACGGCCTGAGTTGTCGAACTGGACCTGGAGAGCGCTCAGATCACTCAGCAGGTCTTTCGACTTTACGTCTTCTACCGATTCGTTACCGCCGGCACCGGGCAGCTTGTCAAAATTGAATTCGCCATCGGTAAATTTGCCATCTTTGGCGAGACGTTCGCCGAGGGCATTCAAACGGTTGGCCTGGATTTGCAACTCGCCTACACGGGCAGCAACGGCATTGATTTCGCGCTGAGCATCGGCTTGGGCGGTTTTGAGTTCTTTATTCTGTTCTGTCAGCTGCGCCTGAAGACGAGCAATTTCAGCTTTGGCTGCACCATTGGCGCCACGGCCGAAAAAGCCGATGCTGAAAGCCAGTGCCAGCAATAAAAAAATGGAACCACCCGCAATCGCGGCAGTTTTTGGATCATCGAACGCCAGTTTCTTTGGCGTGCGAAAGAATTTTGAAACGATGATAATGTTCATCATGCTTAGACGTTCTCACAATCAGGTCCATGGGACAGTGGCTTCTTCCGAGGGTCCGGTCCGCGCGCTGCAGGCAGCCAACGAATCCAACCTGATGAAGCTGATCAAACGAGCCCAGCAACTGGACCAACTGGATCAAACACTGCGCCAAATTTTGCCCCCTGCACTGGCGAAAGAATGTCATCTCGCCAATATCAATAAGGAAAAACTGGTGTATTCGGTATCAAATCCGGTCTGGAAATCCAAACTGCGCCTTTATGGCGACGCCTTAATCAGCGCGGCCGGTGCAGCCGGGTTTCAAGTCCAGGCTTTGACGATAAAAGTGACTCCCCCGGACTCGGTCCCCCTGAGTCCAACCGCTGGTAAGCCCCTTACTCAGGCAGTTCGCGATTCACTGCGAGCCACCGCCCACTCCGTGGAAGACCCGCAACTGCGGGAGCAACTCCTAAAACTAGCGTCCTTGCCTTAATGCCATCTTCACAATGGCCGGCCATTGTGCCGGAATCCGTTACCCCAGCCGTTAAAAACCTGTTATTTGCTGATTTTTCAATGTGATACCCATTGCAAAGTGCGGAATCACTGTGGCAATACGCCCGGTTTATTGGGCGTGTGCGGGCTGGGCGTAAGAAATCGGGGCAGTCGCCGGATCATCGGCATAAGTGACTTCTTCCCAGGTGCTCGGGTCGGCCAACATGGCTCGCAGCAACTGGTTATTCAGGGCATGGCCTGATTTGTAAGCGTAGAAAGCACCCACCAGGCTATGGCCAAGAAGATACAAATCGCCAATGGCATCGAGAATCTTGTGTTTCACGAACTCGTCTTCGTAACGCAAACCGTCTTCATTGAGAATCCGGTAATCGTCTAGAACAATCGCGTTGTCCATGCTTCCACCCAGCGCCAAGTTACGGTCGCGCAGGAATTCGATGTCCTTCATAAAACCGAATGTACGGGCGCGGCTGACTTCTTTAACGAATGAAGTGGTCGAAAAATCGATTTCCACACTTGAAGTGGACTTGGTGAAGACGGGATGTTTGAAATCAATGGTGAAGCCGACCTTGAAGCCGTCAAATGGCTCGAAACGGGCCCATTTGTCGCCGTCTTCGACCTGGATTGGCTTCACGATCTTGATAAAGCGCTTGGCAACGTTCTGCTCTTCGATACCGGCTGATTGCAGCAGGAATACGAACGGGCCGGCAGAGCCGTCCATAATCGGCACTTCGAAATGCGACAAATCGACGTAGGCATTATCGATACCCAGACCGGCAAAGGCCGACATCAAATGCTCGATGGTCATGACACGCACGTCGTCTTGCACCAGCGCGGTACACATACTGGTTTCACCTACCAGCAAGGCATTTGCCTTGATTTCCACCGGCTTGGCGAAATCGGTACGACGAAAAATAATGCCACTGTTCGGCGCAGCCGGACGCAAAGTCATATAAACCTTTTGGCCACTGTGCAGCCCCACGCCGGTCGCGCGAATGACATTTTTCAAGGTGCGTTGTTTCATCATCATCTAGCGCTCCCATTGGGACAGCCCAAAACTCCCGCGAGAATACCACAGCTCCTGATGAACAAAATTAAAAAGTCCCGTGTTTTTCATGGACTTGCAACAATTTACTGTTCCAAATGTGGAACGGATCGCAGTCTCATAGTCTATCGAGACGCATGGCGTACATGGTCAGCCCCAAGAGATCAAAAAAAAGCCCGCCAAAAGGCGGGCTTAAAGTGAATCCAAGTGAACATGACGCTCAGCATCATCCATGAGGCTGTTTTAACAATCTGCAGGCTCTTTCGAGTCTTTAAGACTTATTCAAATCAATCTGCCTGACGACGCAAGAAAGCCGGAATATCCAGATAGCTGTGATCGGTTGGCAAATCGCTTAATGCGGTTTGTGGTTGTGCTTCGCTTACACGGCTACTGGCACGCAGTCCCAGATTATTGCCTGCATGCGTGTAATCGGCATTGGCCATGCTGTCGTAATCAGGCAGACCGGTGGTAGCGTTGCGAACCAATTTCACCGGATTGCGCATTGGCTCCTTGCTGCCAAATTCAACGCGGTCCGGACGTACCGTTGCCCGCGACACACCACGATTCAAACCGGTAGCAACCACAGTGACGCGGACTTCGTCTTTCATGTCCGGATCAAGCACGGTACCGACAACAACGGTGGCATCTTCGGAAGCGAACTCTTCAATAATGCGACCGACTTCGTCAAACTCGCGCATGGTGAAATCCGGACCTGCGGTGATGTTCACCAGCACGCCGTTGGCGCCGGCCAGATTGACCTCGTCCAGCAATGGATTGCTGATCGCTGCTTCGGCGGCAGCTTGTGCACGGTCATCGCCACGGGCGGTACCGCTGCCCATCATGGCCAGACCCATTTCGCTCATCACGGTACGAACGTCGGCAAAGTCGACGTTGATCAAACCCGGACGTACGATCAAATCGGCAATACCCTGCACGGCGCCAAGCAACACATCATTGGCGGCGCGGAAGGCTTGCATCATGGTGGCATCGCGGCCGAGCACCGTAATCAATTTTTCATTTGGAATGGTAATCAGGGAATCGCAATGCATTGCCAATTCCTCAATACCTTTTAGAGCCACTTGCATGCGGCGACGGCCTTCGAAAGGGAAAGGCTTGGTGATTACCGCCACCGTCAGAATTCCCATTTCTTTTGCCAGTTGTGCAACAACAGGGGCAGCACCGGTACCGGTACCACCGCCCATGCCAGCCGTAATGAACACCATGTCGGCGCCGGTCAAAGCTTCGACGATGCGTTCGCGATCTTCAAGTGCAGCCTGACGGCCGACTTCAGGATTCGCGCCTGCACCGAGTCCTTTTGTGACGTTGCTGCCGAGCTGCAATTGCATTTTCGCACCAACGTTCTTAATTGCTTGCGAGTCGGTATTGGCCGTGATGAATTCCACACCGTCGACTCCGGCATTCACCATGTGCGCAACCGCATTACCGCCACCACCACCAACACCGATAACTTTAATGACCGCGTTCGGTGCCAATTTTTCTACTAATTCAAAATGTGCCATGTTCGGATCCTCCGTGATTTAAATGAATATTCTTTTTATATATGTTGCGACTACTAAAACTCTCCGCGATACCACGTGCGAAGTTTTGAAAACAAAGTCCCGGCCTTGCTGCTGGATAAAGACGGTCTGCGCGGGTTTTCACTCGCGCTACCCCACAGCAACAAACCCGCTCCGGTGGCATGGACGGGATTGCCGACCACTTCACCGAGACCTTTGATGTTTTGCGGAATGCCGACGCGAACCGGCATATGCAACATTTCTTCGGCGAGCTCGACCACACCTTCCATCCGTGACGAACCGCCGGTGAGCACCAGACCAGCACGCACCAATTCCTCGAATCCGGAACGGCGCAATTCGGCTTGCACCATTTCAAAAATTTCTTCGTAACGATTTTGTACGGCTTCGGCCAAGGCTTGGCGGGCAAGACGACGCGGCGGACGATCACCGACGCTCGGCACCTGAATGCTTTCTTCGGCGGTCGCCAATTGCGCAAGCGCACAGGCATAGCGCACCTTGATTTGTTCGGCTTCGGGTGTCGGTGTCCGCAGCAGATGAGCGATGTCATTACTGACCTGATCACCGGCAATGGGCAACGAGGCGGTATGACGAATCGAACCTTGCACGAATACGGCGATATCGGTTGTACCGGCACCAATATCGACCAACACCACGCCCAATTCCTTTTCATCCGGCGTCAGTACGGCTGTGCTCGATGCAATCGAAGACAGAATCAATTCATCTACCTGCAAGCCGCAGCGATTGATGCACTTACTGATGTTGGCAGCAGCCGACAAGGCACCAGTGATGATGTGGGCGCGCACCTCCAGACGCACACCCGACATGCCGACCGGATTGCGAATGCCTTCCTGCGAGTTGTCGACGATATATTCCTGCGGGATGGCGTGAAGAATTTTTTGATCCGATGGAATTGCAACCGCCTTTGCGGCTTGCAAAACGTTATCAAGATCCTGATAGGTCACTTCGCCACTGCCGACAGGAACGATGCCTGGTGAATTGCGGCATTGCGTATGACTGCCGGAAATCGAGGCATAGACCGAGCGAATTTCGCAACCGGCCATCAATTCTGCTTCCTCGATCGCATGCTTGATCGATTGCACGGTGGATTCGATATCCACCACCACGCCGCGTTTCATGCCGCGTGATTCATGCGAGCCGATGCCGATCACTTCGAGCTCCTGGCCGTGGGCGTATTCGCCTACCATGGCCGTGATTTTTGAAGTGCCGATATCCAGCCCGACAATTAGCGATTTATCACCCTTGCGATTCATGTGTTGCCCTGTGGTAAATTGTTTTCGACTTTGACCTTGCTGATGTCTTTCCAGCTCAGTGCAAACCCGTTGGTATAGCGAAGGTCAGCACGTACGAGCTGACGTTGAAGTTCGTCGTTTTTGATCTGCGGCATCAAACGAGCAAAACGGGCCAGCCGTTGCTGCGGGTCGCCACGTCCCACTTCGATTTCAAGACCGTCGTTGAGCGTTAAACTCCAGCTACCGCGTGCACTCATGCGAATGCTTTCCACTTGCAGACCCATGGTTAGAAACAGAGGCTTGGCATAGCTGTAGAAAGACATCATGTCGCTGGCATTATTGTCGGGGCCTTCAAACATCGGTAGTTTGAATTTTGTATTTTTCGGAATCGCAAAAATTTCGCCATTTTCCGCTAATAAATTTTTCACGCCCCAGCGTGCAAGTGGCTTGTATTCCATGACCGTAACTTCGAGACGATCGGGCCAGCGTTTTCTGACATCAACCTGCTTTACCCAGGGCAGCGCCGCAATATTTTGCCTCACTTGTTCGAGATTCACGGCGAAGTAGCCTGTGTTGACGTTCGGCAAGACCGTTTCGCGCACTTGTTGATCGCTCACCAGATTAAATTCGCCGGAAACGCGTAGTTGCCGCATCGGCCAGCGCTCGCCACCAATCCAGCCATTCAAAACCGCAGCCACGGGCAAGGCCACCAGCGCAATTGCCAGTGTCCAAGCGGTGAGGCGGAAGAAAGCTTTCATCATGCGAAACTCGACTCCAGAATGGTCCAGCACAAAGTTTCAAAATCGATACCGAAGGCTTTCGCGGATTTCGGCATCAGAGAATGACTGGTCATGCCGGGTGCGGTGTTGGCTTCGAGTAAATAGATGCCGCCGTTTTTGTCGCGCATGAAATCGATCCGCGCCCAACCACGGCAACCGACGCCGGCAAAGGCTTTCTCGGCATATCCCTGCACGATTTTCTCTTCGGCTTCCGGCAAGCCGGGACAAATGTATTGGGTTTCGTCGGAGATATATTTCGAGTGATAGTCGTAATATTCGCCGGCCGGCACGATATGGATACTCGCTAGTGCTTTTCCTTCAAGCACGCCGATGGTGTATTCGCCGCCTTCAATTAATTGCTCCATCAACATTTCGCCGGGATAGCGTGCCGCCAATTCCACCGCTGCATCGAGATCGGCATCGTTGAATACGCGACTGACACCGACGCTGGAACCTTCGCAGGATGGCTTGATGATGACCGGCAGACCCAGCGAACGGGCAGCAGCATGCACATCATCGCCAACCGCCAATCGCGCATAGCGCGGAGTCGGCAAATCCAGACTCAACCAGACTTGTTTGGTACGAATTTTATCCATGCTCAAAGCTGAGCCGAGCACATCGGAACCGGTGTACGGAATATTCATGGCTTCGCAAAAACCCTGCAGAATACCGTCTTCGCCGCCACCCTTGGTGCCATGCAAAATATTGAAAACGCGATCGAATTTTTTCTGATAGGCAGCTTCGACCAAGGCAGGAATGCCATCGACAGCCTTTGCGTCAACACCACGTGCAAGCAAAGCTTCCAGCACGTTCGCGCCAGAGTTCAGTGATACTTCCCGCTCGGAACTGGTACCGCCCATCAAGACGGCAACACGGCCAAAATCTGCAGCGTTGCTGATACGTTTCATGCCTGTTTGGCTCCTTCAAAACCTTTATTGGCGATATCACTTGCGATGGCGCCGATGTCGCCTGCGCCCATCATCAAAAGCAAATCACCGTCATGCAAAATATCCGGCAACACTGTTGCCAACTCGCGCGCATTGCTGACCACGACTGGATCGATACGACCCCTTGCACGAATGGCACGAGCGAGTGATTTGGAATCGGCGCCGTTAATCGGCGCTTCGCCGGCGGCGTAAACTTCCGTCAATATCACGGCATCGCATGTGGAAAGTACGCTGACAAAATCGTCGAATAAATCGCGTGTACGGCTGTAACGATGTGGCTGGAAAGCCACGACCAGTCGCTTGTTCGGCCAGCCGCCGCGCGCAGCGGCAAACACGGCTTCCAACTCGCGGGGATGGTGACCGTAATCATCCACCACCAGAGCGTTGCCATTGCCGAAATCCAGTTCGCCCTTGATGTTGAAACGACGCCCAATGCCCTGGAATTTTTTCAGCGCACTGGCAATCGCTTCAGATGAAACACCGAGCTGCCAACCGACGGCAGCCGCAGCCAGTGCATTCAAGACATTGTGCTGACCCGGCAAGTTCAAGGTCACTTGCTGTTCGCTACCATCGGGCAAATGCAACTTGAATTGCATCGCGCCTTCTGACTGCTCGACGTGACTCGCGCGGACATTCGCATGCTCCGACAAGCCGTAACGGATGGTATGTCGAGGTGTTTGCAATGCTAATTCGGCAACCAATGGATCGTCCACGCACAATATGGCCAAACCATAGAACGGCAAGCGATGCAGGAATTCGGCGAACGCGGCTTTCACGCGCTCGAAATCGCCGCCGTAGTTTTCCAGATGGTCGGCATCGATATTAGTCACGACCGCGATCAATGGATTCAAGCGCAGGAAACTACCATCGCTTTCGTCGGCTTCGGCAACCAGCCATTGGCTGGTACCGAGTTTTGCATTCGCACCGGCACTCAACAATTGACCACCAATGACGAAAGTCGGATCCAGATTGCCTTCGAACAGCACGCTGGCGGTCAACGAAGTTGTCGTCGTTTTGCCATGCGTCCCGGCAATCGCAATGCCGCGCTTGAAACGCATCAACTCTGCAAGCATTTCGGCACGCGGCACGACCGGAATCTGTTGTGCATGGGCTTGCTTCAATTCGGGATTATCCGCCTTGATCGCGCTTGATACGACGACACAATCAACATCTTCAATATTGCCGGCCTCATGGCCGCGCATGACTTTCGCACCCATGTTGACAAGACGCCGGGTTGCTGCGGATTCATTTTGATCCGAGCCGGAGACTTTGTAACCGAGTGTCAGCATGACTTCGGCGATACCACTCATACCCACACCACCGATACCGATGAAATGGATTCGTGGAAACGCTTTGGCAAGGTCACCGGTTTGCTGGAAACGATGGCGCATCATGCTTGAGCCTCCGATAGCACAATATCTGCCACGTCTTTGGTGGCATCGGGCAATGCGGCTTTACGGGCGGCAACCGCGAGCTGCATCAGGAAATGTCTGTCTTCGCAAAACTCGCCGAGCAGTTGCTTCAGGTCATGCTCGAGGGTGTCGGTTTGCCGCAGCCAATCACCGGCACCGCATTCTTTCAGGTACTGCGCATTGCGTGCCTGATGGTCGTCCACCGCGCCGGGAAACGGAATCAGAATGCTGCCAATGCCCACGGCGCATAATTCGGCAATGGTCAACGCACCGGCGCGACCGATCACGATATCGGCCCAGGCATAGGCTTCCGCCATATCTTGGATGAACGCTTCCACGCTCGCGTTGACACCGGCAGCCGCATAGGCTTGCTTCGCATCGGCCAGTAATTTTTCACCACATTGATGGCGGATTTCAAATTCGATCTTGCCTTTCATCGAGGCAGCGACTTTGGGTACAACGACGTTGATGGCACGAGCACCTTGACTGCCGCCCAGCACCAATAAACGAATGGCACCCGAACGATTTTGCAGACGCTGTTCCGGCGATGCGATGGCGGCAATTTCCGGACGCACCGGATTGCCCACGACATCGTTTGGCACATCGGAAAAGCTATCCGGAAAACCACACAAGACACGATCGGCTACTTTTGCCAATACGCGATTGGTGAAACCCGGAGCGCGATTGGCTTCATGCACGATTAGCGGTTTACGCAGAAACCAGGCGGCGAGCCCCGCCGGTCCGGCGGCAAAACCACCGAAACTCAACACGGCACACGGCTGGTGTTTGCGAACCTTGCCGATCGCCTGAAAAACGGAACGCAGAATGACGAAAGGTGCACTCAACAAACCCATGATTCCCTTGCCGCGTAACCCACGCACGGCAATAGTTTCAATGGCAATTTGATGCTGTGGCACCAGTCGCGTTTCCATGCCGCCATCCGAACCAATCCAGATCACCGGCACGTTGCGAACACGCAATTCGTTGGCAACCGCCAAACCCGGGAAAATATGTCCGCCGGTACCACCGGCAAGAATCATCACTGGCGAATTATTCATGACATTCATGCGCGCGAACCCCATTTCGGTTCAAGTCGTTCGCGTGGCGTACGCGGCAGATTAGCCGTAACGGGCAAGGTGACTGCTTTTGGCGAAATGACATCTTCATCGTATTCGGCGCGCGGCGAAGTCATCAAACCTTCATTACGGCGCAGATTGACCGTGCGTTCGGCACAGGATAATTCGTAGCTGATGCGCAACAGCAAACCAATCGCGACGCAGGTCATCAACACGCTCGAGCCGCCGGATGAAATGAGCGGCAAGGTCAAGCCTTTGGTCGGCAGAACACCCATGTTGACGCCCATCGAAATCATGCTTTGCAGGGCAATCCAGATGCCGATGCCGAATGCACAATAGGCGCTGAAAGGACGACTGCGATTCAGGCAGCGCATGCCGATATTAAATGCGCGCCAAGTGAAGGCCGCAAACAACATGATCACGACGCAGACACCGATGAAACCGGTTTCTTCGGCCAGCACGGAAAACGCGAAATCGGTATGCGCTTCCGGCAGGTAATCCAGTTTCAATACGCTGCCGCCGAGGCCAACGCCGGAAAATTCTCCACGGCCAATGGCGATCAACGCCTGCGTCAACTGGAACCCGCTGTCGAATGGGTCTTCCCAAGGATTGGTGAAGGTATACAAACGCTTCAAGCGATAGGGTTCGAAAATGATGGCCGCGGCAATAAACGGCAAGCCGGCCAAAACAAGTGCGCTCAAGTGCTGCAATCGCGCCCCGCCGAGGTAGGCCATGCCGAGGGCAATACTCAGCAGCAACATGGATGAGCCGAAATCCTTGCCGACCAGCAACAGGCAAACCAGAAAAATAGACACACCCAATGGCTTCAGCAAGGCTTTCCATTGATGGCCAATCACATCGCGAAACCGCACCAGATAACTGGCCAGCCAGACAATAAACAAGACTTTCACCGCTTCTACTGGCTGAAAGCTGAAGAAGCCCAGATTGATCCAGCGTCTTGCACCGTTCACTGTTTTTCCCAGCACCGGCAGCATTACCAACGCGAGCAAAAAGACACAGAGCAAAAGCAGTGTGTGGCTATGGGTTTCGATAGTTTTCAAATCGGACTTCATGATGGCAAACGCCATCGCCGATCCCACAACCAGAAAAATAATATGGCGGATCAGATAATGAAATTCACCCATATTATTATCGACCGCGTATGGCATCGAGCTCGATGCCACCATCACGATTCCGATGCAGGCCAAGGCAATCGAAATCGCGACGAGCCACGGATCAAACTGTCCGTTTAGCTCGTCGAACTTCAATGCCTGCTTGGCGCGATCGGGAATGAATGCCATCTCAGCGCACCTTCAAGGTCGCGAGGCTGACCAGCACGAGAATGAAAGAAATAATCCAGAAGCGCACGATCACGCGTGGCTCCGGCCAGCCTTTCAATTCAAAATGATGGTGGATCGGTGCCATCCGGAAAACACGTTTACCGGTCAGTTTAAAACTGGCAACCTGGATCATTACCGACAAAGTTTCAATCACAAAAATACCGCCCATCACGACCAGGATGGCTTCCTGACGCACGATCACCGCAATCGTGCCAAGCGCTGCACCCAAAGCCAATGCACCGATATCACCCATGAACACCATCGCGGGATAGGTGTTGAACCAGAGAAATCCGAGACCGGCACCGGCAATCGCGGCACAGACAATCGCGAGTTCGCCTGCACCCGGCACGGCAGGAATTTGCAGATATTGCGAGAACACCGAGTTGCCCGATGCGTACGCAAAAATGCCCAGACCGGCCGCCACCATCACGGTCGGCATAATGGCCAAGCCATCGAGACCATCGGTGAGATTGACGGCATTAGAAAAACCGACAATCCAGAAATAGGCCAATACAATAAACATCGCGCCCATCGGAATAGCGACATTTTTCAGCAGTGGCAAATAAAGTGTCGTGTTGGAAGCGGCATCGGCAGTGACATAAAGCACGACCGCAGCGATCAATCCGAATACCGATTGCAGTGCGTATTTGTGGCGCGACTTCAAGCCATTCGGATCACGTTTGACGATCTTGATCCAGTCATCCATCCAACCAATCAAGCCAAACGTCAGCAATACACCAAGCACAATCCAGACATAGCGATTGCGTAGGTCAGCCCACAACAAAGTGGATGCACCGAGACTTAAAATAATCAGCATACCGCCCATCGTGGGCGTACCGGCTTTTTTGAAATGCGTTTCAGGGCCGTCGGTGCGAATCGGTTGACCACCTTTCAGTTTTGCCAGACGCGCGATCACGGCTGGCCCCCACCACAGCGAAAATGCCAAGGCCGTCAACGCACCCAAAATTGCGCGCATCGTCAGGTAATCGAACAATGCGAAGAAGCGTGCAAATCCCTGCAGCCAGCGTGCCAACTCAAGCAACATTCGGTGATCCCCCTGAAATTTCCGGTGACATTTCTTCTTGTCCCATTTCTTTTTGTTTTAATTCTCTCAACACGGCTTTGACGACATCATCCATCGCGCTTGATCGCGAACCCTTCACCAGACAATGTGAACCCACTTGCAGCTCGTGAATCAGCGCTTCGCTAAGTGCAACCTTGCTTTCAAAATGTTTCGCGCCGGCGCCATAGGCGGCACTGGCATTTTTTGCCAGATTACCGACCGTCCAAAATTTTTCGATGCCGTATTTTTTTGCCAGCGCGCCGACTTCAGCATGAAGCTCGACAGCGTTCTCGCCGAGCTCGGCCATATTGCCAAGCACCAGCCAGCTACCGGTTTTATTTTGCGCCAGTGTTTGAATCGCAGCGGCAACCGAACCTGGGTTCGCGTTATAGCTGTCGTCAATCAACACGGCTTCGTTATCGAGCACATGTGAAATTTGGCGACCTTTGACCGGAGCGGCATTCTGCAAACCGGACACGATGGCGTCGATGTGCGCGCCGGCGCCCAGCGCCAGGCCCGTTGCTGCCAATGCGTTCATGACATTGTGTCGACCGGGCAGCGACAGCTTGATGCTGTGCTTTCCGGCAGGGGTATGCAATTCAAAGGTCGAATACTCGCGGTGCAGTTGAATCTGTGTTGCACGAATATCGGCATCGTTTTCAATACCAAAACGGAAAGTACGGCGATGGCCGACGCGTTGTGCGAAATAGGGAGCGAAGGCATCGTCGGCGTTGATCACGGCAACACCGTCATCCGACAATGCTTCATAAATCGCGCCTTTCGTTTCGGCAATACCGAGCAAGCTGCCCATGCGCTCAAGATGCGCGGAGCCGATATTGTTTACCACCGATACTTGCGGGGCCACGATGCTGCACAAGTAGGCGATGTCGCCGGATTTGCCAGCACCCATTTCATAAATCGCGAATTCGACATCTTCCGGCGCATCCAGCACCGCCATCGGCAAACCGATTTCGTTATTTCGATTGCCCGGAGTTGAATATGTCTTGCCGGTACGATTCAGAATTTCGGTGATCAAATTCTTGACCGAGGTTTTTCCGTTGCTGCCGGTCAATGCGACGACAACGGCCTTGCGTCCCTGTTGCATACCAGCGGCAAATTCGGCGAGCGCTTCCTGCGTATCCGCACAAAGAATTTGCGGTAGCGAGGTTTCCACCGGGCGCGATACCAGCACGGCGGCAGCGCCTGCCTGTTCGGCTTCGGCGATGAAATCGTGCGCATCGAAGTTTTCGCCACGTAATGCGACGAATAAACTACCTTTGCTGAGTGCGCGCGTGTCGGTGCTGACGTGCATGATGTTCATGTCCTCACCCAGCAACCTGGCTTCGCACCACTCGGCAATTTGCGAAAGCAGCACCGGCCTCATGCGGCGTCTCCCAGACACAGGCGCGCCTGCACCAGATCGTCAAATGGCGTTTTGATGCCGTTAATTTCCTGGTAGCTCTCGTGACCCTTACCGGCAATCAGCACAACATCGGTGCTGCCGGCATTGGCGATCGCTTCCGCAATGGCTTTTGCACGGTCACGCTGCACCGTTACGCGTGACACATTGGTGAATCCGGCTTCAATGTCGCGAACGATATCGTCGCCATTTTCCGTGCGTGGATTGTCGTCGGTCACGATCACGATGTTGGCTCCACGTTCGGCTATCGCCGCCATTTCGGGGCGCTTGCCTTTATCACGATCACCGCCGCAACCGAACACACAAATCAATTTACCTTCGGTATGCAAACGCAAATTTTCGAGCGCCTGTTCGAGTGCATCTGGCGTATGGGCGTAATCCACGACCACCAGAGGCTTGCCATTCTCGCCACCGACGCGACTCATGCGGCCGCCCACCGGGGATAGTTTCGGCAACACGTCGGCAATTTTTTCCAATGACCAATCGAGTGCCAGCAAACTGCCGGCAACAGCCAGGAAATTATCGACATTGAACCGACCCAGCAGTGATGAATGCACCGGCAGGGCTGTTTCACCTCGGCACAAATCAAACGAAATGCCGCTGGCATTCAAGCTCACATGCTTGGCCTGAAGGTTCGCGGCAGCATGCCCACGCGAACTCAGCAACACTAATGTCACATCGCCCGAAAGCTTTCTAATCAAGGATTCGGAATGGGGATCATCGAAATTAACGACCGCGACAGACAGCGTTGGCCAGGAAAACAGTTTTGCTTTCGCATCACCGTAAGCTTCCATGGTGCCGTGATAATCGAGATGATCACGCGTCAGGTTGGTAAACACTGCCACATTAAATGACACTGCATCGACCCGACCCTGATCAAGTGCATGCGAAGAGACTTCCATCGCTACGTGGCTGGCTCCGGCAGCCTGCATATCGGCTAGCAATGCGTGCACGGCAATCACATCAGGAGTGGTGCGTTCGCCTTCGACCAGCGTTCCATATAAGCCCGCACCCAGCGTACCGATAGTGCCTGCCACGATTCCATTCAAACTCAGAGCCTGCGCAATCAATTGCACGGTCGATGTTTTACCATTGGTGCCAGTTACACCAACCATCAGTAATTTTTCGGATGGTCGAGCATAAAAGCGGCTGGCAATCAGGCCACATTTTTTACGCAATTCCGGAACCGCGATGGTGTCAGGCGTTTCAACAAATCCCTCGGGTGCCGGAGTTTCAAACAGGATGGCAGCGACGCCGACATCGCGCGCGTGCTCTGCAAATTTCAAGCCGTGCGTAGTCGCGCCGGCCAATGCGACAAATACATCGCCCTGCTTCAGCGCACGACTATCGGCGCTCATTCCGCAGACCACCGGATTAATCGCAGGTAAAGTTTCAACTTGATCTGCCAGCAGTTCATGCAGCGACATGCTCAATGGCATCGTCATGGCTGCACCCCCGGCACGATGGCAGTGTCGTCGGAAACTTCTTCGCCCGCCGTCACCGGAATGGCGGCGGCAACCGGGGCATTAACGACCGTAGCCGGCGCTGCCGATTTTTTGATGTCATACCAAGCCGCCACGTTATCCGGCGGCACATCCATTAAACGCAGCGCACCTTCCATCACATTGTGAAAAACCGGTGCGGACACGAGGCCGCCGTAATAATCTCTACCTGCGGGCTCATTGATTACGACAACCATTGCAAATTTAGGATCGGTCAGTGGCACGACACCCGCGAAAAGCGAAATATGCCGCTTGCTGTAGCCACCTGCGTTGAACTTACGCGATGTTCCCGTTTTTCCGCCCACGCGATAACCGGTAATCGCTGCTCTTTGCGCGGTGCCGCCGGGATTGGTAACCGATTCCAGCATCGCGATCACTTCATCGGCGATGAGTGGGTCCATCACTTGCGTGCCGGTACCTGGCTCATTATTTTTGACGAAAGTCGGCGTCATCATGCGGCCATGATTTGCCAGCGTTGCGTATGCCTGGGCAATTTGCAGTGGCGTTACCGACAATCCATAACCATAGGAAATAGTGGCCTTCTCCACCGGCCCCCACTTGCTGGCAGGTGACAACACACCGGCCGATTCACCGGGAAAGCCGCTATTGGTCGTTTGTCCGTAACCAAAACGATGCAGCACATCATACAAATGCGCATTGCTCATGTTGCCGGCCAGTTTTGCCGCACCGATATTCGATGACATCTGCAGCAAACCTTCCAGTGAAACAACGCCGTGATTGCTGGTATCGCGAATGGAATATTTATCCAGCGCCATGATGCCCGGATTGGTATCGATGCGGATATTTGGATCGACGCCGTTCTCAAGCGCTGCCGCCACGGTGATCGATTTAATAACGGAGCCGGGTTCGATCACGTCCGTCACCGCACGATTGCGATGCAAAAACGGTGATGAAGAAGCACGTGAGTTCGGGTTGTATGAAGGCTGATTCACCATCGCCAGAATTTCACCGGTCTTGACGTCGATAACGACTGCAGAACCGCTTCGTGCCTGTGAATTAATCAAGGCAGATTTCAGTTCGCGATAGGCCAGATACTGGATGCGGCGATCAATCGACAGCGCGAGATCTTTGCCCGGCTGTGCTTCGCGGACCAGGTCTACTTTTTCGACAATATGACCACTACCGTCGCGAATGATTTTCTGCGCGCCTGGCTTGCCGGTCAGCCAGTCATTGAAGGCCAGCTCCAGACCTTCCTGGCCCAGATCGTCGACATTGGTAAAACCCACCACATGCGCCATCACTTCGCCATGCGGATAATAACGACGAAATTCCCGGGTGGAATAAACACCGGGAATTTTCAAGGCTACGACGGCTTGCGCGTCATCGGGATTGATATGTCGTCGCAAATATACGAATTCTTTGCTGGCTTTGGCGGTAATTCTTTGTTCAAGTACATCGCGCGGAATTCCCAAAGCCTTCGCCAGTTTCGGCATTTGTTCCGGCGCGAGCAACAACTCTTTCGGATTGGCCCAGACCGATTCCACCGGCGTGGACACGGCAAGCGGCTCGCCATTTCGGTCGACAATCATGCCGCGCGAAGTGGCAATCGGAAGCTCGCGCAGGAAGCGGGCATTGCCTTGTTGCTGATAGAAATCCGGGTCCACTAGTTGCATCCATGCAACACGGGCTACCAGCAACAAGGCGAACACGCCGAAACACGCAGCCAGAATTTGCAAGCGTACTCTTGGATTGTATGCGCGCGCCTTCAGCTTCATGGGCGCACCAACACGACATCCACATCCTGTGGAAAGCTCATGCCAAGACGTTCGCTTGCAATCTGCTCGATGCGATTGGTCTCGGACCAGGTAGCCTGTTCCAATTGCAATCGTGAAAATTCGATGTTCAATTCATCACGCTGTTTTTCAAGTCGCGATAATTCTATATAGGCCTGACGATGCTTGTGACGTGCATAGACTACGCCGACTCCGGAAATCACCGTCGCAAGAATCAATAGCAGGACCATGAAATGACGCGGGCTCATAATTTCTCCGCCACGCGCAACACCGCACTGCGCGAGCGCGGATTGGTTCTGGTTTCTTCGTCGGTTGCACGCATCGCGCCGCCGATATCTTTCAAGCTTGCCGTGAATTCCACTTCAATCGGCATCCGGCGATTGCCGGCCGGCGCTTTTGCATACTTGGCAATAAATTGTTTGACGATGCGATCTTCCAGCGAATGGAAGCTGATCACAGCAAGACGACCACCGACATTCAATTTTTTGTATGCTGCTTCCAAGCCAAGTTCCAGATCTTCGAGCTCACGATTGATAAAAATACGAATCGCCTGAAAACTGCGTGTCGCCGGATGAATTTTTCCATCGCCACGACCAAGAACCGAAGCAATCAAATCGGCCAGTTGCGCAGTACGCAGCAAAGGCGTTTCGGTGCGACGCTCAACAATCGTGCGGGCAATTTTCCGGCTGAGTTTTTCTTCGCCGTATTCCCACAACACATCGGTGATTGCTTTTTCCGAGGCATGCGCAAGCCAATCGGCGGCACTTTGGCCTGAGAGATTGTCCATGCGCATGTCCAATGGACCATCATTACGAAAACTAAAGCCACGCTCCGCCACATCCAACTGTGGGGAAGAGACGCCGAGGTCAAACAGCACGCCATCCAGGCCCTCGGCGGTATCGCTCCAATGTGACAAGTCTGCAAACGAACCCTGATACGCAGCGACGCGGGCGTCTTCCGCTTGCAGCTCGGCGGCGCACGCAATCGCAACAGGGTCTTTGTCCATTACCAACAATTTTCCTTCCGGCCCAAGCCGGTCCAACACACCACGCGCATGGCCACCACGACCAAACGTGCCATCCAGATACTTGCCATCCTTGAGCACCCGCAGACCTTCCATTACCTGCGTGAACATCACCGGAAGATGGCTTGGGTTCTGCGTCATCCCTGACACCCTAGCCATCACGATTACAACCTCAGATCGAGCATGTCGTCGCTCAAATCGTCATCCGAAATGGACTGACGGATTTGTTCGATATGTGCCAGCTCGCTCCACAATTCGAATTTGTTCCCCATTCCCAGCAACACTGCTTTTTTCTCGATACCGACCGCATTGCGATGACTGCCCGGCATCAAAATTCTTCCGTTACCATCGGGCTCGACGAATGTAGCGGCACCGACCAGTTTCAACTGCAGATTGCGATGCACGCGCTTGGCGTTCGGCAAGGCATTGACCTGGTCGCGTACAGCTTCCCAGGCTTTTTCCGGGTACAACCACAAACAACCACTTTCATAGGGGTTGTAGGTAATGACCAGGCGGTTTCCGGCACGCGCAACGAGGTCGCGAAAGGCGGTTGGAATCGCCAATCTCCCCTTGTCATCTAGCGTGACAGCGGTTTCACCCTGAAACATTTCCACAATTCCCCACAAAATTCATTGTTTTTCCACGTCTGCCCACGTTATGCCTGTGAAGATGACGTGTCAAGGAAAAATTCGATGCACAAACCTTAGAAGAATCAACATCTTGCGCCACTGTTCAGACAATGGTTTAACTGTCGTTTGGTAAGTGTTGTTTTTACAGAATAAGTGCTTCACCGTGAGCCGGAAATGTGAACGGATATCCAGAGCAGAAACCCCTGTTTGCTGCAGTGGAACGAGCCGCGCGTTACATGGCTTGCGCAAAAAAATGCTGATTTCCCTTAGCAGCGAGCAAGCCTGACGACTAAAAGCCGCAAAAATCCGTGATTCATGGGTCTTGTGCGACAATGCGCGCGGCGGAGTCGGTCAAGACAACCGCGTCACGGCTCGACCGTGCCGAGGAAAGTCCGGGCTCCATAGAGCAAAGTGCCAGGTAACGCCTGGGCGACGTGAG
>JAYUWO010000062.1:0-6280 GCA_043753545.1 Arenimonas sp. | reverse complement strand
GGTGCCATGCTCGGTGCCGTTGAAAAGGTGACCCGCGAAGCCCGTTCGCAAGAGCGCGGCGTGCGACAGTACGAACCGCCGAAAACCGAAGATGCCGCACGCGAAGCCGCATTGCTGAAGCTGGTGCGTGAAGCGATTGATCAGCATTCGCTGGAATTACTGTATCAGCCAGTGGTCGCCGTGGCCGGCAGTGATGATTCGCAATATCAAACCTTGTTGCGCCTGCGTGATACCAGTGGTCGCCTGTTGCCGGCGGCGGAAGTGATACCGATGGCCGAGCGCAGCAATTTAATTGTCGACATCGATCGTTGGGTATTGATGAAGGCACTGGCGCTGGTGCGAGACCGTCGCGCCGAGCAAAGGCCGATGCGCTTGTTTGTCACGCAATCTCCGCTCACCCTGGCAGACACCTCGCAGAGTGAGTGGCTCAGGTCCGAACTAGCCGATAACGATGTGCCCGGTGCCAGTCTCGTGATCGAGTTAAGAATGGAAGATGCCTCGATTCATGCGGCGACGGTACGACAGTTCTGCGACAGCTTGGTACCGCTCGGCGTGCAGTTTTGCTTGAGCCAGTTCGAGTTGAATGACGAGACCGAAGGCTTGCTCGAACAGTTGCCACTGGGTTTCGTCAAACTTGCGCGTAAATATTCGACGGGCCTGCAAACCCAGGGCACGCGAGATGAGTTGAAAACCCTGATCGACAGGGCGCACCGTCGTGGCCTTGAAGTCATTGGCACCGGAGTCGAAGACCCGCAAGCCGCTGCCACCTTGTGGATGAGCGGTATTGATTTTATCCAGGGCAATCTGGTGCAAGAGGCCGACAGCGGTCTCGATTTTGATTTTCAACAGGCGGTGCTCTGACATGCTACAAAAAATTAAATCCGGCGATGCACTCGTCGTCAGATGGATAGCACTTTCCGGCGCCGCCGGTGCCGCCGCCGCCTCTGCCTTTGCACACTGGAGCACCAATCAGGTGTGGCAAAGCGTCGCCCTGATTGCCGCCTTCATGGCCATCGCCGGCATCGCCGGTCTCTGGCATGCCATGGCCAGGCGAAACGAAGCCCTGGGTTATGCATCCGAACAAACCCACGAACAGAAACGCGAAGTCAGTGCCCTCAATGAAGAGTTGGCCGTGCATCGGGAGATGGAAAAAGAACTGACAGTTGCCAAGCAGGCTGCCGAGTCGGCGATGATGGCAAAAGGCGAATTTCTCGCGACAATGAGCCACGAAATCCGCACACCGCTTAATGGCATTATTCCGATGCTCGACATCATGATGTCGGTAAAGCTGGCGCCCGATCATCACGATATTTTGCGCACGGCCTATACCTCGGCGCGGCAGATGTTGCGTATCGTCGATGACATTCTTGATTACTCGAAACTCGAAGCCAACAAGTTGCAGCTGGAAACGACCAGTTTCAATCTGCGCGAGGTATGTGATTCGATCATCATGTTGATGGACAGGCCGGCCGAGAATAAAGGCCTGCGCTTGACCCTGCAGATCGACAGCAATGTAAGATTGCCCGTGCGCGGCGACCCGGTGCGTTTGCGCCAAGTGCTCACCAACCTGGTCAGCAATGCGATTAAATTTACCGAGCGTGGTTCGGTGACGCTGGTGATTACCCGCAAGGGTGAAACCCGCTCGCAGCATGAACTTCGCATCGAAGTACGCGATACGGGGATCGGAATTAGTCCGCAAGGCATACAACAGCTTTTCCGCCCGTTTAGCCAGGCAGACACCTCCACCACTCGTTTATACGGCGGCACCGGCTTGGGTCTGGTGATCTGCAAGCGAATCGTGGATTTGATGGGCGGCACGATGGGAGTCGAATCCGAAACGGGTCGCGGATCGACATTTTGGGTTGATCTGCCTCTACTCAAAGCGATCGGCGACATGCACACGCAACGCCAGGATCTTAACGGCGCGCGGGTATTGTTCCTCACCAATGATGCCGTGATGCGGCAACGTATGCAGCAGGCGAGCAGCTCCTGGGGCTGCCAATTCACCGAAGCCGATACCACGCAAGATGCCCTCACGCGACTGAGAACTGCGCTGACGCGAGGTGGTACGTGGACCTATGATTTATTGCTGGTAGACATGAATAGTGTCCGCAGTACCGCCATCGCCTTGCATCGTAATCTCAGAAGGACGCCGGATCTTGAAGGCCTGCGCGTCGTCTATTTGACAGGCAATGAACCTTTGCCCGATGAGCTCAACGACGGTTTGATGCTGAGCCTGCAGCGCACCATCCACGCCAATGAAATGCGTTCGGCAATTGGCAATTTCCTGTCGACACCCGTTGCCAGGCCCGAAGTTCCGGAAGAAATGCCGAGTTACGGTTCCGCGGCCAGCCATGAACACGCCGGCCCACCATCGTCCGCACAAACGGCCATTCCCGTCATTAAAAAATTGCGCGGTCATTTATTGTTGGTTGAAGATAATCCGGTCAATTTGATGGTGGCCCAGCGCTTAATCAGCATGCTCGGATTGAACTGCGAAACGGCCGACAACGGCGAGAAAGCGCTGGAACGCATGATGTCCGGCCAGCTCGATTTGGTCTTGATGGATTGCCAGATGCCGGTGAAGGATGGCTATACCGCCACCCAGGAATGGCGCCAACATGAAGTCAGGGCAGGCTTGCCGCGTTTGCCGATCATTGCCATGACCGCCAATGCCATGGCCGGTGACCGACAAAAATGTCTGGATGCCGGTATGGACGATTACATTACCAAGCCGGTCGATCGCCGCTTGCTGGAGTCGAGTTTGGCGCGCTGGCTGAAAGTAAGGCAAGAACAGGGCAGCCCGGAAAATCGGGTCGAGGCTGCGACTGAAATACAAAAGGCGCCTGCCTTAGCTGTCGTTTCGGCGCCAGCAAAGCCGACTCCTGTCACCACGGCGGATCTCGTTCAGGCAGTTGAGGTGACGTCGCCCGCCCGTGTGCTTCCTGCACGTCCGATGTCGGTTCCAAGTACCGCAGCGCCAATAGCCGCCGTTGCTGCTCCAAGAGCACCTGCTGCACCACCACTGGTGTCAGAGCCGGTTCCTTCCAGCTTGCCGATACTGGCATTGGATGTTTTGCAGGAACTCGAGTCGGTGATGGGCAGCGAGTACCTTAGCTTGATCCAGTTGTTCCTCGAAGATGCACCAAAACAAATCCAGCAACTTGAGCAGGCGGCTGCGGAAAATAATATCCATGGCATGATTGCCCCTTCGCACACTCTGAAATCATCTAGTGCCAATTTAGGCGCGCTTGCCTTGTCTGCCATCGCGAAACGGATTGAAATCGGTGCGAGAGGAAATGTCTTGAATCGGCCGACCGTTGCCGTGCTGATGCTGGAAGCCGAATACAAGAAAGCACAAGCGGCGTTCCAGAAAATACTGGGTTGAGTTGGGTTCTTAATTCGCGCGACAGTATGCAAAAGCCCGGCAACGCCGGGCTTTTTGCTGGTGTCGATGATCACTCCATCGACCAAAGGCGACGCCTTTCGCTATCAAGAAGCGTTGCACGTGTTGGCTTTTAAAGTAGCAGGGACAAAAAAAGCCCGGCATCGCCGGGCTTTAGTGTCTTGCTTGAACGCTGACTTATTAGAAGCCGGAAACATCCAGACGACCATTGGTACCGACTTTGCCATTGACCGAAGCGGTTGGCACGGCGGCACCGAGAATGGCAGCCTTGATTTGAGCTGCGCTTGAACCTGGATGACGAGCTGCATAAAGTGCGGCAGCGCCGGTCACATGCGGGGTAGCCATTGATGTACCGTTGTAGCTGGCATAGCTGGCGACCGTTTTGCCCTTCGAGCGAAGTGGGACGGTCGAATAGATGCCAGAGCCAGGAGCTGCGATATCTACCGAGGTAGCGCCGTACTGCGAGTAACTGGCCAATGTGCCGTTGGATGCCAGGGCTGCGACAGAAATGATGTTGGCGTTTGGATAGCCACTTGGGTAGGACGGGGTCACGTCGTTGTTGGCACCGGAGTTGCCGGCAGCAGCAATGAACAGGATACCGGCGGCATTGGCGCTTTCAATAGCGTCTTGCAGTCCTTGCGAGAAACCACCGCCGCCCCACGAGTTATTGGTCGCAACGAGATTCAAGCCATGGCGAATTTTCAGATCGGTGAAGTAGTTCACTGCCGCGATGGCATTGGCCGTGGTGCCGCCGGTGCCCCCGAGGAATTTCGCATTCATTAATTTGACCGACCAGCAAACACCCGCTACCCCAAGGCCATTGCCACCAACGCCACCGATGGTGCCGGCGACGTGGGTGCCGTGGTCATCACTGGTGCCGTCGAATACGGAGTTGTTACCACCGTCGAAATCCCAGCCATAAACGTCGTCAACCAAGCCGTTGCCATCATTGTCGACGCCGTCAAAGGTGCTGTCGCCAGGGTTCTTGAATGCATTTGCGGCGAGGTCGGTATGGGTGTGCATGTAGCCTTCATCGATAATGCCGATGACGACGGTGCCGCAATTGCCGCCAGCCGCACCGGCCCAGGCTTCAGCCGCTTGGCTGCCGTATTGGTTGGCAGGCGAAGAAGCGTCTCCATACATGCCCCAGAGCGAGCCATTGCTGTAGTAAGTGTCATTGGAAGTAGCGGCGTGCTGCACAATCCAGTTGGGTTCGGCAAATACCACCGATGAATCAGCGGTCAGACGGGCGATGGCATCGGCCAGGCCGTTAACACCGGAGACTTTGATCAGGTCGACATCGCCACCCTTGACGCGGTTGCTGGCAGAAACGATGTTTTTTTCATTTTGCCCGCCAACGCGACCGATGGCGCGCGCTTTATCGGAGGCGGTAGCGCCATCACGAAATTGGACGATCAGCTCGTCTTGGACATGCGCCTTGCCCTGATTTAAACCTTGTACAGCCAGATCAGGACGACCGTTGGCTTGTACAGAAAGAGTAGTGAAGCCCAGCACTGCCACGGTGGCAGTGGCAAGCAGTGACATACGTAAAGCAGATTTCATGGAAGCGATCCCGGCAAAAAGCCCACACGGCGTGGGCTGGAAACTGGAACCTAGCGCACATTTCTCGTGAAAGTCATGATGCTCTGCAATAATTCTTAAATAATGAGACGCAGTTCTCATTATTTTGATTGCTTTTACGCGTGCTTAACTTTTCAACTGGGCCTGCAAATACCCCTGTTCGCCCAAACGCGCAATCAGGTCTAGCTGGGTTTCAAGCCAATCCACGTGTTCTTCTTCCGAACCCAGAATTTCGGCGAATAAATCCCTGGAGACATAGTCGCCAGCGGTTTCACTGTAGGCGACAGCCGCTTTCAAATCGGGTATTGCGAGCAATTCCAGTTTCAAATCGCATTCGAAAATTTCTTTGGGTGATTCGCCGATGAATAATTTTCCGAGCGATTGCAGATTCGGCAGTCCTTCAAGAAACAAAATACGATCGATCAATTTATCGGCATGCTTCATCTCGTCGATGGATTCGTGATGCTCGTGTTCGGCCAATTCCTTGAAGCCCCAATTCTTGAACATTTTCGCATGCAGAAAATATTGGTTGATGGCTATCAGCTCGTTATAGAGCGCTTTGTTGAGATGTTCGATAACTTTGCTGTCGCCTTTCATGGCCATGCTCCAAAATATGTCTGGCCACTTTATTCTTATTTAGCAAATAATGTGCAAATGAGAATCGCTCATTTTAATCGCGCGAACAATTCAGGCAGCTTGCAGTATCTGCAAAGGGAACAGGGCTGTCGCGCGCGTTTCATTCAAGATGTCCGTCGCCATGTCGCGACAACTTCCGCAGTTGCTGCCGAGACCGGTACGCATGGTCAGTTCGGCAACATCACGCACCCCATCGGCGGCGGCGCGCTGGATAGTTTTATCGGTGATCCCGAAACAGATGCAGACGTACATGGCAATTACGCTCAGCTACGAATAAGAATGATTCGTATTTGATACTCAATGAGAATGATTGTCAATAAGCGGACTTCACCCGTTCAGCGTTTACTGAACTTCGGACCAGTGCTGGTTGCCATGATTTGCTGTACAAGTGCGCCGGCATCAACCGGAACAGCCTCATTTCCGGCGATTACACGTGCATGATCGGCTAAATGATGCAAAGCTCGTACATATACCTCGCGCTTGAAGTTGACGACATGTTCGGCCGGGTACCAAAAATCTACCCATCGCCAACTATCAAACTCGGGTTTTTCCGTCAGGTTCAGCCGTAAATCGGCTTCTTCACCATTAAAGCGCAACAAAAACCAGACTTGTTTTTGTCCCACGCAAATCGGCTTGCTGCCGTATCGCACGCAGCGC
>JAYUWO010000061.1:0-2025 GCA_043753545.1 Arenimonas sp. | reverse complement strand
CTCACGAGCGCGACCCGATGTCTCCACGGAGCAGGTCGCGCTCGTGAGCGCTCCTACGAAAGCAGCTCGTTCAGCACTTTCGAATAATTCGCGGCAATGCGTTCTCTCGCGGCATGTTTGCCGTCACTGACCACCTGCTTGTTTGCCACGAACACATCCTTGATCAAGGACCGGTTACCACCGAAGACAAGACGATCGTAAAGTGTTGCATCGTTTATACCTGCGAATGCAGGGGCGTCCTGATCCAGAATCAGATAATCCCCCGTGCAATCTTGCTGGGTCGATACTCGCCCGTCCGCCACCGCTTTTCCCCAGAGAAACTCACCGACGCTGGTTTGTGCTGACGTAACGGCGATATTGCGTTGCTGGTTCAGCAGACGCTGACCATATTCAAGCCAGCGCAATTCTTCGACTGCTGAAATCGAGGTATTTGAATCCGAGCCGATGCCGAATGCACCGCCTTGCGAAATAAAATCCCGTAAGCGAAAAAAACCATCGCCAAGATTGGCTTCGGTGGTCGTGCAAATCGCCACCGTGGCTTTCGATTTCGCTATCAAAGTGACTTCCGCATCATCGAGATGCGTGGCATGAACCAGCGTCCAATCCCGATTCACATCAACATTATCCATCAGCCATTGCACCGGTCGTCTACCCCGCAAGGCCAGGCATTCATTGACTTCCGGAATCTGTTCGGAGATATGGACATGAATTGGCAGCGTTCCCGACAAGCCAGCCAGAACTTCGCACATTGCTGTCTCGGGCACTGCTCGAAGACTATGCAACGCGATACCGATTTTGAGAATGTCATTTTCCTGCGATTGCAATGTCGCAATTAAAGCAAGAAAATCCTCCACGCCATGGGCAAAACGTTTTTGCTGGTCATTCAGTGCGCGTCCGTCAAAACCGCCGGTCATGTACAGCACTGGCAAGAGGGTCAAACGGATACCGGTATCGTGCGCAGCCTGAATCAGGGCTTGCGACATGGCGGCGCTATTTTCGTATGGAGAGCCGTTGGGTTGATGGTGCAAATAATGGAATTCGCAAACCGAGGTGTAGCCGGCTTCCAGCATTTCGACATAAAGCTGTGCAGCAATGGCATGCAGTTGATCGGGGGTAATCCTCGAGGCAAAGCGGTACATCAATTCGCGCCAAGTCCAGAAGCTGTCATTGGGATTGGTTTGCCTTTCAGTCAAACCGGCCATCGCACGCTGGAACGCATGCGAATGCAGATTCGGCATGCCCGCAATTTTCAGTAATTTAGCCATGCCGATATTCTAACCGCAGCGATTGTGGCTCGGGCTACAATATTGCCATGAGCGCATTGTCTGGAATCAAGGTATTGGAGTTGGCCCGAGTCTTGGCGGGCCCCTGGTGCGGCATGACGCTGGCCGACCTCGGCGCCGACGTTGTAAAAGTCGAACCACCCGCAGGCGATGACACTCGCGGCTGGGGGCCACCGTTCCGCGATGGATTATCGGCGTACTTTGCATGTTGTAATCGCAATAAGCGTTCGATTGCACTGGACCTGCGATTACCCGAATCGCGCTCGACCATCGAAGCATTGATTAGACAAAGCGATATTGTGATCGAAAATTATCGTACCGGTGGTGCAGAACAGTTGGGCGTAGATTACGCGACTGCGAAAAAGATAAATCCGAAAATTATTTATTGTTCTATTTCAGGTTATGGCCGTACGGGCCCTGATGCCGATAAGCCGGGCTACGATTTCGCGATTCAGGCCGAAGCCGGATTGATGTCGATAACCGGCCCGGTAGCCGACACGCCATACCGCACCGGCACGGCCGTTGCCGATATTGCGACCGGGCAAAATGCTGCGATGGCGATTCTCGCGGCTTTGATTCACCGCATGAAAACCGGCGAAGGCCAGGCAATCGAAATTTCGCTTTTCGATTCGCAACTGCAATTGCTCGCCAATTCGGCTAGCGCGGTTCTATTTAGTGGTAACGACGCGAAACGACTCGGCAATCAACATCCCAGCATCGTGCCGTATCAGGTTTTTTCCGC
>JAYUWO010000060.1:0-6371 GCA_043753545.1 Arenimonas sp. | reverse complement strand
AGGTATCGCTGGTCGCCATTCTCGATGCGGACAAGGAAGGCTTTTTGCGCTCAAAAGGCTCGCTGATTCAAACCATCGGCCGAGCCGCGCGAAATGTTCGCGGCCATGCAATTTTGTATGCCGACAAGATGACCAACTCCATGAAGGCCGCCATCGAAGAAACCGACCGGCGCCGTAAAAAGCAGGTTGAATACAATCTCGAGCATGGCATCGTTCCGACAACTATCGTGAGAGAAATTGTCGATGTAATGGAAGGCGCACGTCCGGAACTGGCCATCATCAAAAACAAGCAGAGCCAGAAAGTGGCGGATGCTGCCGCTCAGTATCAAACCATGAGCCCGGCAAAAATTGCCGCCCAGTTAAAGCAGCTGGAGAACCAGATGTATAAGCATGCACAGGATCTTGAATTCGAGAAGGCTGCGCACATCCGTGACGAAATTCAGCGGCTCAAAGTGTTGATGATAAGTAACGCCTGAGGGCGAACTTGCACGGCAACATTTACCCGCGCAGAATCAGGATTGGCGCGAAGTGGGAGGCGCGATGACGGATCCAGCGGATTTACAAATCGGTGCGCTGCTAAGCGAGGCATTAAGGCTGGCCGAACCGGAGCGTGAGCGATGGCTGCTTGAACTTGAAGGTCGTTTTCCGGAGTAAGCCAGAAAAGTACGCAGCCTGCTGATTCAAAATTCAATGCCGTCAACGCAAGTCATGGGCATTGATGCATCGAGTAAGGCCGGCTCACGCAAGCTGAGCGACACGGCGCGTATCGGGCCATATCGGTTGCTCAGGTTGTTGGGGCAGGGCGGCATGGGCGAGGTGTGGCTGGCAGAGCGCGCGGATGATGCATTTTCGAAACAGGTAGCTATCAAATTCATCGGCACTTTTCTGGGCAACAGCGATGCTATTGCCTGGTTCAGGCGCGAGCGACAAGCACTTGCCACGCTCGAACATCCCCATATCGCCCGCTTGCTGGATGGTGGCGAAACCGATGATGGCCGACCTTATCTCGTTATGGAATATGTGGATGGCGTCGCCATTGATCTGTATTCAAATGGGTTGAGTCTGGAAAAAGTACTCGAATTGTTTTTGCAGGTTTGCCTGGCAATCGAGCATGCCCATCGGGCCCTCATTGTCCATCGCGATATCAAGCCCGCAAATGTCCTTGTCAGTGCCGATGGCCAATGTAAATTGCTGGATTTCGGTATTGCAAAGGAAATCGAGGCCGGTGGTGGTAACGACGATCACACCAAGACGCAGGCCTTTACCTTGCACTATGCAAGCCCGGAGCAAATGACGGGCCAGCCGATTACCGTTGCCAGCGACATCTACTCCCTTGGTGCCCTGTTGTATCGCCTGTTGAGTGGGCAGGTACTGTTTTCACAAGCCACCAATGTGCACTCACAAGTGCAGGCAATTGAAACCACCAGTCCGGAAAAACCAAGTCGCGCACTACTGTCCCGGCTGAGTCTCAATGAATCCGAGCGAAAAAAACAGTCACGTAAACTTCAATGCGATCTGGATGACATCGTATTGAAATGTTTGCGTAACGAACCCGGCCAACGCTATGGCTCGGCGCGGGAATTGATCAATGATATTCACCGTTATCAAAACAACGAGCCGGTAAGCGCAAGGCAAGGTAGTTTCAGTTACACAGCGACACGATGGCTGCGCAGGAATTGGCTGGCAGTCGGTGCCGCATCCGCGCTACTGCTTACCCTGACGGGTGGATTGATATCAACCGTTTGGCAAGCTCGAGTCGCAGAGAAACAACGTGTTCTGGCGCAGAAGCGTTTCGATTTATCGCGGGCATTGGTGAAAGACGTGTTGTTCGATTTCCAGGACAAGCTTGCGAGCGTGCCCGGTACTATCGAGGCACGAAAACAATTGGTGGCGCGCACCAAAATATATTTGCAGCAACTCGGTGAGGATGCACAAGGCGATCCGAATTTACTCGCCGACATGGCGCTGGTAGAACGCAGGTTGGGCGAGATTTCCGGAAATCCGCAATTTCCCAATATCGGCGATACATCTGCAGCGCGTTTGCATTACCAACGTGCGGAAGAATTGTCGCGACGTGCGGTTTCCCTGAAACCCGACGACCGCATGCTGAAGCTAGGCTTGGCCATTACTTTGTCGGCCCGGGGCACGTTTGCATACTGGGATGATGACTTGAAGCTTGCCGAAAGTTCCTATCGCGGTGCGATTCCCTTGTTCGCCAGTGAATTAAAACGTAACCCGGTCAACAAGGAGTTATCGCTACAGCATGATTCTGCCGTTATTGGTCTGGGCGACGTTCAGCATTGGAACGGACAATTGAAAGAAGCGCTTGCGACTTACGATAGCGTTTGCAATGCCCGCGTGATCGAGGCCGCAAAAGATCTGCGGTTGCTCGATTCGGCAGGCATTTGTCATACGCGACGTGCCGATACTCTCGCATGGCTTGAGCGTTACCCGGAAGCGACCAGGGAAATAGAACTGGCATTGGCAATCGATGAAGCAAACATGAAAAAATCGCCCAGCGATAATCACTATGCACACGGTTATGTCGTGACGCAGGGTAAGCGTGGTGAAATTCTGGATTGGTCGAATAAAAAGCAAGAAGCGCTTGATGCGATGTCAAAAGGGCTGGCAGTTGCTGAGAAAATGGCGATCAACGATCCAAGCGATATCCGTTCGGCGCGAAATGTTGCGCAAATGCACAGCAAACGCGGCGATGTTTTGCTCGCTATGAAAAGAACGGATGAGGCCGTAAGAGATTATCAGGCGGGATTAGATGCGAACATCGGCTTGCAAAAAAAGGCTCCGGCCCAGTCCGAATACCAGCGTGACGTCGCCGGTTCCCATAAGCGTTTGGGAATGGCATATCACCAGGCGGGCAAGGGCGAGAAGTCGGCCGCACATCTTGACGTAGCGTTGAAATACGCACGATCGAAATTCGATGCCAATCCCTCTGTGCCAGCACTCAGACGGGATCTTGCAGTCGCCTTGGGTGATCGCGTGCTGACAGCCGGTAAATTGAGCTTGAGATGTGCTTGGGCTGCCGAGTCACTGGCGTTGTGGCGAGGCTTGGAAAAAGACGGGATTCTGTCGCCATCGGATGCTCCACAATTACCGATGCTGCAGAAAATCATGAGCAAAGGGCTGGCCTGTGATCAGCCAGGACACCCCGGCGTGAGCGACGGCACCCTGTTGCAGTGATCGGGCTTTATGGCCGGATTTGCCTGAACTCAGTGTATTGGGCTAAAATGCAAAGCTCGATTCGGGCGGTTAGCTCAGCGGTAGAGCACTACCTTGACATGGTAGGGGTCACAGGTTCGAACCCTGTACCGCCCACCACTCTAAAAATGAGTGGGATGTAATCAACAATCTTTCAAGGCTGAGCGTACGACATGAGTACTACCAACTGCCACCGCTAAGCTTCCCAGGTTGCCTAGATTTGCAAAGGACGCCTGGCGCGTCCTTTTTATTACCCGTATTTTTGAATTCCGATATCAGCCTTCACGCCAACGAGCGGAGAAGGGGAGAAACCACATGATCAATATCACTCTTCCAGATGGCAGTGTTCGACCGTTTGAAGCTGCTCCGACTGTATTTGACGTGGCTGCCAGCATTGGCGCCGGTCTTGCCAAAGCCGCGTTGGCGGGCAAAGTCGACGGTACCCTGGTCGATACCAGCTTCAGCATCGAAAAAGATGCTTCGCTGGAAATCGTCACTGAAAAACATGCCGATGCTCTCGAGGTTCTTCGACATTCCACCGCTCACTTATTGGCACAAGCCGTGCAGCGCCTGTATCCCGGCGCGCAGGTAACCATTGGCCCGGTAATCGACAACGGTTTCTTCTACGACTTCGCCTACGAGCGGGCCTTCACGCCGGACGATCTTCCGAAGATTGAAGCGGAAATGCTGAAGATCGTGAAAGAAGCGCATACGGTTTCACGTTCGGTGAAATCGCGCGACGAAGCGATCGCGTTCTTCAAGAACATGGGCGAGCACTACAAAGCGGAAATTATCGAATCCATTCCGGCGACTGAAGATTTGTCTTTATATTCACAAGGTGAATTCACCGACTTATGTCGCGGCCCGCATGTGCCAGCAACCGACAAACTGCGCGCTTTCAAATTAATGAAAGTGGCCGGTGCCTATTGGCGCGGCGATTCCAATAACCAGATGCTGACACGTATTTACGGCACATCCTGGCTCAATGACAAGGATTTGAAGGCGCACCTAACGCAGTTGGAAGAAGCCGAAAAACGTGACCATCGCAAGATCGGTAAGACTCTGAATTTATTCCATCAACAAGAAGAAGCGCCGGGCATGGTGTTCTGGCACCCAAAAGGCTGGGCCTTATGGCAAGTCGTCGAGCAATACATGCGCCGCGTTTACGTCAAATCGGGCTACCAGGAAGTACGTTGCCCGCAGATTCTCGATGTGAGTTTGTGGAAAAAATCCGGCCACTGGGACAACTACAAAGAGAACATGTTTTTCACGGAATCGGAAAAACGCACCTACGCCGTGAAGCCGATGAATTGCCCGGGCCATATCCAGATATTCAATCATGGCTTGCATAGTTATCGCGATTTGCCGATTCGTTACGGCGAATTCGGCAGTTGCCATCGCAACGAGCCTTCGGGTGCGCTGCACGGCATCATGCGCGTGCGTTCGTTCACGCAGGACGACGGCCACATTTTCTGCACGCCGAACCAGATTGAATCCGAAGTCACTGCCTTCCATCAGCAGGCGATGAAGGTGTATACGGATTTTGGCTTCAGCGAGATTTCACTGAAGATTGCCCTGCGCCCCGACAAACGTCTGGGCGACGATGCGACCTGGGATAAGTCCGAGAATGCCTTGCGCGCCGCCTTGTCTGCCTGTGGTGTCGAGTGGGAAGAATTGCCGGGCGAGGGTGCCTTTTACGGCCCGAAAATCGAGTACCACATGCGCGATTCCATTGGCCGTGGCTGGCAAGTGGGCACCATGCAGGTCGATTTCATGATGACCGAGCGTCTGGGTGCAGAGTATGTCGACGAGCATTCCACCCGCCAGCACCCGGTCATGTTGCACCGGGCGATTGTCGGCTCGATGGAGCGTTTCATCGGGATTTTGATTGAAAACCATGCCGGTGCGCTGCCGAGCTGGCTGGCTCCGGTGCAGGTGGTGGCGATGAATATCACCGACGCCCAGGCCGATTATGTCGATGAAGTCCGGAAAACCCTCTTGAATCAAGGCTTCCGGGTCGCGGCCGATTTGCGCAATGAAAAAATCGGCTATAAAATCCGCGAGCACGCCATGCAAAAGGTGCCGTACCAGCTGGTCGCAGGGGATCGCGAGCGGGAACAGGGCCTGGTTGCAGTGCGTACACGTAGCGGGGAAGATCTGGGCACGATGACACTCGATGCCTTTATCGAAAAACTACGTAGTGAAATTCCGCCGGTAGGGTAAACTACCGGCTTCCGATAAACGTTTGAGGATTTACGCATCAATACGCCAGCAACAGAAAAAGGTAACCGCAAAAACCAGGAAATCCGCGTACCCAAGGTACGTGTGATTGGTGCGGATGGGGAAATGGTCGGTGTACTTTCACGCGATGAAGCACTGAGCCTGGCCGAAGAGTCCGGAATGGACCTCGTGGAAATTCAGCCGCAGGCTGATCCGCCGGTATGTCGCATCATGGACTACGGTAAGTTCAAATTTGAAGCCCAGAAGAAAGCCGCCGCTGCGAAGAAAAAGCAGAAGGTCGTCGAAATCAAGGAACTCAAATTCCGCCCTACCACCGATGTTGGCGATTACGATATCAAGATGCGTAACCTGCGCCGCTTCCTCGAAGAAGGCGACAAGGTCAAGATCAATATCCGCTTCAAGGGCCGTGAAATGAGCCATCAGGAACTTGGTCTGGCGATGGCGAAGAAAATCGAAGCCGATCTGGCCGATGAAGTCGTGATTGAACAGCGCGCCCGCCTTGAAGGCCGCCAAATGATCATGATGGTAGCGCCGAAGAAGAAATAAGCTTTTGTAGGAGCGCGTTTAGGCGCGAAAGGTCTGCCGAAGGGCCGATCGCGCCTAAAGGCGCTCCTACAATACAAATAAATCTTGCCTAAGTGCCTGAGTTTCCTGCATAATTGGCGGTTCTTGGCCTAGGCTAAGTTCCCGGTTCGACATCCGGGCCCAGTACATCGGGCAAAGTCGCTATGGACCTGTCATTAATTCATTAAGAATCAATGATCTACAAGCAGATACGGGTAGGACGGAAAGTGTGGCGCAAGCCACCACCTGGAATCAGTCAAATAAAACGATAAGGACCTCACAATGGCAAAGATTAAAATCAAAACCCATCGCGGGGCTGCAAAGCGCTTCCGGAAAACTGCTTCCGGCAA
>JAYUWO010000059.1:0-19336 GCA_043753545.1 Arenimonas sp. | reverse complement strand
CGCAACATCGATTTCGGTGTCATCACGATCAATGGTTTACGGGTGGCACGCAACATTTGACGGCGCAGCATATGGAACATTTGTGCCGGCGAAGTCGGGGTGCAAACCTGAATATTGTTGAAGGCGCACAATTGCAGGAAGCGTTCCAGACGCGCCGAGCTATGCTCCGGACCCTGGCCTTCATAACCATGCGGCAGGAACAGAGCCAAGCCGCACATACGGCCCCATTTGGATTCGCCCGAGCAAATAAATTGATCGATAACCACTTGGGCGCCGTTGGCGAAATCGCCGAACTGGCCTTCCCAGATATTCAGTGTCATCGGTTCGGCGGTCGAATAACCAAACTCGAAACCCATGACGGCTTCTTCGGATAACAACGAATCGATGATGACAGCATGTTCCGGGTTCTTCACCAACTCGCGCAAAGGCATCGTGGTTTGACCCGTGACTTGATCATGCAAAACCGCATGACGATGAAAGAAGGTACCGCGACCGGAATCCTGGCCGACAAGACGCAGTTTGTAGCCTTCCTGCAGCAGACTGGCATAGGCCAGATTTTCAGCAAAGCCCCAATCCATCGCCAATTCGCCGGCTGCCATCTTGTTGCGATCTTCGTAAATCTTTGCAACGCGCGGATGCAACTTCAACGTATCTGGAATCGTATTGATTTTCTTCGCGAGTGCATCGAGTGCAAAACGCGGCATGCCGGTTTTTACGACATCCGATAATTTGCCAGTCAGCCATGGTGTCCAGTCGACGTTTGCGACATCTTTGTCGGCTTGTGCCAGTTCGGCAGTCACGTCGCCCTTGTCGAGCTTGTCACGATAATTGTCGACCAGTGTTTTGCTGTCATCGCCAGTCAATACCGATTGAGCGATCAATGCGTCGGAATAAAGTTCACGCGTGGTTTTACGGGCGCGGATGTTTTGATACATCAAAGGCTGGGTCGCCGAAGGTTCATCGGCTTCGTTATGGCCGTGACGGCGATAGCAAACCAGATCAATCACGATGTCACGCTTGAAGGTGTTACGGAATTCCAGTGCAAGTTTTGCGCAGAAAACTACTGCCTCCGGATCATCGCCATTTACGTGCAGCACAGGGGCACCGATGATTTTCGCAGGATCGGTGCAATACAAGGTTGAACGGGAATCGTCAGTACGGCTGGTGGTAAAACCGACTTGGTTGTTGATCACCACATGCACAGTGCCGCCGACGCGGAAACCACGGGCCTGCGACATCTGAAACAATTCCATGATCACGCCTTGGCCTGCAAATGCGGCATCGCCGTGGATCAATATTGGCAAAACTTTCTCACCATCGGGGTCTTCGCGACGCATTTGACGTGCACGTACCGAACCGGCGACAACGGGGTTCACGATTTCAAGATGCGATGGATTGAAGGCGAGGGCCAAGTGAACAGCGCCACCCGGTGTTGCAATATCGGCCGAGAAACCCATGTGGTATTTCACGTCGCCGGAATGCGCAGGATCTTCAATATGGTCAAACTTTCCTTCGAATTCGGCGAACAATTTCTGCGCAGGTTTGCCAAGCGTATTGACCAATACGTTCAAGCGACCACGATGCGCCATGCCGATCACCACATCTTTCGCGCCTACGGAACCGGCATCGCGAATGATGGCGTCCATCATCGGAATCAGCGAATCACCGCCTTCCAGCGAGAATCGTTTTTGTCCGACATATTTGGTGTGCAAATACCGTTCCAGACCCTCGGCAGCCGTCAGCCGTTCGAGAATATGTTTCTTGTCGTCTTTTCCGAAAGCAAACGAGCCAGCGGTGCGTTCAAGTTTTTGTTGCATCCAATGGCGCTGGGCGGCATCGGAAATATGCATGAACTCCGCACCGATCGAACTGGAGTAAGTGGCGGTGAGTTTGCCGACCAAGTCGCGCAACTTGTATTTTTCGGCGCCGAAATAACTGGTGACGGCAAACTCGGAATCCAGGTCGTTATCGCTCAGGCCGTGAAATGCCAAGCCCAAATCAGGCGCAGGTTGTTGCGGCATCATCGCGAGTGGATCGAGTTTCGCGCTTAAATGTCCGCGCGAGCGGAAGGCAGTAACCAGTTTACCAACGGCAGTTTGCTTGCGGGCGGCTTCTTCATCAACGGCACCACCTGCAGATTGATGCTTGGCATTCGCGGCAGCGCGCTGCACTTGCGCCATGACGGCCGAGTGCGGAACGTCGCCGGCTTCACGACCCTTGAATGCATCGAAATAGTTTTTCCACTTCGGACCCACGCTTTCGGCGTCGAGCAAATACTGCTCGTATAGGTCTTCGATGAAGGCGGCATTGCCACCAGATAGTTGAGAGGATTGAGCAAACTGTTTGATCAGACTATCCACGTTCCTGGCCCGGCCCGCAGCATGTGCGGCTAAGTGATTGTTGTAATTAGGGTTATGCCAAAGGCCGAAGCCTCGGGCAAGAGCGGTAATTATAGCCTGAGCCGGGGTTTGTAGAAACCACCCAATGTACGCTTCCCTTTAGATACCCAATGCCCGGAATTCGGTGCAGGGGCGGCTGCGTTCCCAAACGCGACCGAAAAGCTCGATCAATTGTTTGGCGCGAGCAGGCAGGTCCGGACTCCAGTTGCCCTCGTATCGGCCATCGAGCATACGGAAAAGGTAGGCACCTTTATCGTTTGCAATAAAAGCAGAGGGATATTGCATATCTTCCAGCTCATTGGGAGTGCGGAATTGAAAAACACTGGAAAGCCTCTGTGACAATGCCAACAATGTATGCGGATGATTTCTTGCCGACACGGTGTCCTGCACCAAAATCTGTGCAACGCCGCCACGACTCCTGATTCCGAATTGCTTCAGGGCTTCAACAACCTCGGGTTGTGCGTAAAGGTTGCGCTCCAGATCGCGGCTGTAAATCCACAAGCTGCGTTTAGCGGCGTTGATCACCTGGATAGTGGCTTCCTGCAGTTGTGCTGAAGTATCGAAATCCTGCATACGTGCCGCCATGCCCTTGCCGGGCGGCCGATTAGCCAAGTCAAGCGGGTCCAGCGTCAGTTTCATTTTGCGATGTTGAATACCCGCTTCTTCGAATTCCTCGCCATAACTGACGAAGCCGAATTTTTCGTAAAATCCAAGCGCCGAAATCTGTGAATTCAAGCTGACTTCCGGCCAGCCCAGCTCCCGGGCTCTATTAATCAAGGTTTGCAGTAGTGCAGCGCCGACTTCCTTGCCCCGCCATTCTTTCAGCACCGCCATGCGGCCGATTTTATGTTCGGGTGTTAAGCGGCCCGTGCCGATCGGTTTGTGATCGGTATCGCGAGCAATAACGTGATGACAGAGCGGGTCGAGTGCATCCCATTCTTCCTCGATGGGTACGTTTTGCTCGACAACGAATACAGGTTCGCGAACGGCTCGCAGATCCTTGAAATCGACCTGGTAATCAGCGGGTTCAACACGGAAATCGGAAATATTCATGTCAATAATCTAACCCTTGCGGTGCGTGAGTATTATTTTTGCAGTACCAGGTAACCACGTTCAATGAGTTCGAAGATAAGGCCGCGTTCCGAGACGGGAATGTCGCCGAAACGGCTGGCATCCATGCTTTCGGCCTGGGCCAGTGTCGAAGCAAGCGCTTGAGTCGTCGAAAAGCAATGTCCTTGTACGAACAGGATGGCTTCGCGACCGTCCTTGCACCAAGCCCAGCGAGCAAATGGATGCGGCACGAGAACATCCCCTTTACCCAGACGTTCCAACACTTTTTCAGGTTTTGGTGTTCTGGGCGGTGGGGCAATCTCCATCGCTGTGCGATAGGTCGTGACAAAGCGGCCAAAAAATAAAGCGGCGGCCTCTTTGGAGTCGGGCACGTGTTGTTTGAAGATAGCCAATATACGTTCGCAGGTGGCGCTATCAATCTCGCCACTGTCTTTTGCCGGGGTCAGATCATTATCGGCATAGCGCACATCTTCACTGACGCGTTCAAACAGACCGTCGGCCCAGTCATTCAATAATTCGGCGTGCGAGGGAGCGCGCATGCCCAGCGAAAAAGTCATGCAGGCATCGATGGCTTCGCCATGATGTGGAACACCGGGTGGCAGGTACAGGATATCGCCCGGTTGCAGAGTCCATACATTGGACGCTTTGAAATTTTCCAGAAGTTTGAGTTCGGTTTTTTCGCGAAAGGTTTTATCGGCTTTTGGGTCGGCATCAATTTCCCAACGCCGTTGCCCCTGTGCCTGCAGCAAGAACACATCATATTGATCAACATGCGGGCCCACCGAGCCACCCGGTGCGGCAAAGCTGATCATGACGTCATCCACGCGCCAACGTGGCAGAAAATTAAACGCCGTAATCAGTTGACGAACATCGCCATCCCATTTGTCCATGTCCTGAACCAGTAGCGTCCAGTCCTTTTTGCCGAGCTTTGGAAACATGGTTTCCTGGAACGGGCCGGTTTCCAGCGAGTAGTGATCTTTTTTGCGGTCGTGTTTCACCAAGCGCGCCAACACGCCTTCTTCGCAGGCGATGCCGGCGAGGTCTTCCGGAGCCAGTGGCGCCTGATAATCGGGAAACGCCTGGCGAATCAGCAAAGGTTTTTTCTGCCAGTAATCGCGAAGAAATTCCGCGACCGGAATACCGAGAAAATGTTTTTTGCTGGCGGTGACTTCGATCATAAATTCGATGCTTTCGTATTTGTTGTAGGAGGGCCTTCTAGGCCCGACCTGCGCTGAACCAAGTCGGGCCTAGAAGGCCCTCCTACGGGATTAAATTTCTTTTGCGAGCTTTTCAGCCAGACCGACATAACTTGCCGGTGTCATCACGATCAAACGCGCCTTTGCATCGGCAGGCAAATCCAGCGTATTGATAAATTCACGCATCGCCGCTTCGTTGATGCCGTGGCCGCGCGTCAGTGCTTTCAATTGTTCGTAAGGATTTGGCAGTCCATAACGGCGCATGACGGTTTGAACCGGCTCGGCAAGCACTTCCCAGGCCGCATCGAGATCGCTTGCGAGCTTGTCAGGATTCACCGATAACTTGTTCAAGCCGCGTTGCAGGGAATCCATCGCGATCAGGCTGTGGCCGAACGCGGTTCCCAGCGCACGCAACACGGTGGAATCGGTAAGGTCGCGCTGCCAGCGGCTGATCGGGAGTTTTTCCGAGAAATGGGAAAGCAAACCGTTTGCCAATCCGAAATTTCCCTCGGCATTTTCAAAATCGATCGGGTTGACTTTATGCGGCATGGTCGATGAGCCCACTTCACCGGCTTTTACAGCCTGCTTGAAATAACCGAGCGAAATATAGCCCCAGATATCGCGGCAAAAATCAATGCCGATCGTATTGATGCGGCGCTGCACATCGGCAATTTCCGCGATGCAATCATGTGGCTCGATTTGAGTAGTGTAGGGATTGAAAACCAGGCCGAGTGATTCGACGAACTTCTTCGCAAATGCCGGCCAGTCAACGTTTGGGTAAGCCACGATATGCGCGTTGTAATTGCCGACCGCGCCATTAATCTTGCCGAGTAATTCGACTTGATCCAATTGCTTAAGTTGGCGTTCAAGGCGTGCCAGTACATTGGCGATTTCCTTGCCGACCGTACTTGGCGATGCGGTCTGGCCGTGGGTGCGCGACAAGATCGACAATCCTGCATGTTCGTGTGCCATGCCACGCAATGTCGATGACAGTTGTTGAACTGCCGGTTGCATGACCGTCGCACGGGCTTCGTTCAGCATCAAGGAGTAGCTCAGATTGTTGATGTCTTCTGAAGTGCAGGCAAAGTGCACAAATTCCAGCGCGGGGCCGAGCTCGGCATCGTCCTTGAGCTTTTCCTTGATGCAATATTCCACGGCTTTGACGTCGTGGTTAGTGGTGCGCTCGATTTCCTTGACGCGGGCGGCGTCGTCGACCGAAAAATTGGCCGCCAGATCACGTAGCTTTTTCATTGAGTCGACAGAAAATAGTTTCAGTTCTTCAATGCCGGATTCATTTGAAAGCGCTATCAACCATTCGATTTCGACTTTAACGCGAGCTTTGATAAGTCCGAATTCGGAAAAAATTGGCCTGAGGGAATCGCATTTGCCGGCATAGCGGCCATCCAGAGGGGAAAGGGCGAGCAAAGTAAATTCAGACATGTTGGGCTGTATTGGCGGCTTACGAAGGCTGCAATTGTAACGCTGAACGGGGGTATCATCGAATCATTACGTGAAACCGAGGGATTTATGAGCCAGAAAACCCGCCTAGAACACGATAGCTTTGGAGAATTGCGGGTCCCGGCCGATGCGCTTTATGGTGCACAGACCCAAAGAGCTGTCGAAAACTTCGGTATTTCAACTTATGCGATGCCGTATGAATTTATTAGCGCCTTGGCATGGATTAAAGCCGCCGTGGCGAGTGCAAACGGCGGGCTGGGGCATTTAAGCAAATCGCAATCTGCCTCGATCATCACAGCCGCCGAACAGGTGGCAAACGGCCAATGGCGCGAGCATTTTCCGATCGAGGTATTCCAGACCGGATCCGGCACCTCCAGCAATATGAATGCGAACGAAGTAATTGCGACCCTGGCATCGAGAGCGTCAAAGCTGAAAATTCATCCAAATGATCATGTCAATGCGGGGCAGAGTTCCAACGATGTGATTCCGAGTGCGATCCAGGTATCAGCCAGTCTGGTATTGCATAAAAAATTGCTGCCGGCTCTAAAGCATTTGCAAAAAACCATCGATAAGCGCGCACGCGAATTAAACAAAGTCATCAAAACCGGCCGCACCCACTTGATGGATGCGATGCCCTTGAGTTTTGGCCAAGAGTTATCCGGTTGGTCGGCTCAGATTTTGTCCTGTATCGAGCGTTTTGAAGACGCCAGCAAGCGGCTGCAGAATATACCCCTGGGTGGCACGGCGATTGGTACCGGTATCAATGCCGATCCTAAAATGCCTCGCCTGGCTTGCCTGTATCTGAAAAAACAAACCGGCCTGAAATTCAGCGAAGCCAAAAATAAATTCGAAAGCATTGCGGCCCAGGATCACGTCGTCGAGTTATCGGGCCAGTGCAATGTGTTGGCAACCTGTCTTATGAAGATCAGCAACGATCTGCGCTGGATGAATTCGGGCCCGCTTGCCGGACTTGGCGAAATAGAATTGAAAGCCTTGCAACCGGGGTCTTCGATCATGCCTGGCAAGGTGAACCCGGTGATTCCCGAAGCCGTTGCGATGGTGTGCGCACAGGTCATGGGAAACCACACCACCATTACCGTGGCTGGTCAAAGCGGTAATTTCCAGTTGAATGTGATGCTGCCGGTGATTGCGCACAATATCCTTGAAAGCCTGAGATTACTTGCCAGCGCTTCGGTATCCCTTGCAGATAAAGCCATTGCCGGTTTTACCGTTCGTGAAGACCGAATCGCCCAGGCATTGGATCGCAACCCGATTCTTGTGACCGCTCTGAATCCAATTATTGGTTATGAGAAAGCAGCCGCCATTGCCAAACGTGCCTATAAAGAAAACAGGCCGGTGCTGGATGTGGCAAAAGAAATGACAGATCTCAGCACTGAGCAATTGCGAAAATTATTGAATCCGAAATTTCTTATTTGAAATTTTTGTAGGTGGCCGCGTGCGGACGACCTGTCGGGCCCTAGGGCCCTCCTACGGGGATTTCCAACAAAAAAAGCCGGTCCATTAGCGAACCGGCTTTTTAATATCAGTGGTGGAAATTATCTTTTATTGATCGTATCCGTGTGACAGTCTTTGGTATCTTCCGCGGTCATGGTGGCGTAGGGCTTGAACTCCGGCAGCGAGGCGGCCAGTTTTTCCTGCGATGCCAACAGTAACGGCAATTGATCACAGAGTGCTCTTGCCGAGTCTTCGATTTTTTCAGCCTTGGCTTCGACTTTCTTTTCGACACTTTCGGTATCACCGGAAAAAATGCCCTTGACTGTTTCGCCAATGGCTTCACCGGCCAAATCGACACCCTTCATGCCGATTTCCACGCCACTGATGGCAATGGTGGCAAGCAATTGGCGGTGCTGGATCAGCATTTGACGCTGCTCTGGTGTGACGACGACTGCTTTGCCGTCGATCAATAAATCGCCTTTAGGGGTGATTTCGGCTTTTGCCTTTCCCTCGGCATCTCCCAAACTCATGTTGCTGTTTTGAATTTCAATGCGTGCTTCCGCAGCGGCCTTTTCCATGGTGCTGTTAAGGGAGATTTCGGATGTGGTTTCTTGCTTGACGGTTTTGTCCGTATCGGATTTGTCGCAGGCCGTGAGCAAGGCCAGTGATATCAGGATAGTCGATGGAATTTGCAGTTTCATGTTGAGACAACTCCGTTGAGTGCAAAAAAAAGCGGCACACCTTTGTAGGTATGCCGCTCGGTTGTCAGTATCAGCCTTCGTCGCGGAAGCGGCGTAAGCGGATGGCGGCGTATGTCATGCCGGCACCCAATGCAACCGCAATCCAGACTTTTGCGTAACCCAGGATTGCCCAGGATGCTTGCAGAATATCCATGCCGCTCGGCGAGTGATCGCGGACTCCCACGGTGGATGTCACATCGAAGGCAGCCAACCAGACGCCAGGAACGAAGCCACCGAACAAGCGACCGACAATATTTTCCCAGTACCATTCATGCGGAATATTGATGCCTGTGATACCAGCAGAGAAAGAAAGCAGAACCCCAATAATTACCGGGATACCCACCGCCCACAAGATGGGAAATCTTGGAGCCCATGCTGACACCATCATGAACCAGGCAACGGAAGGGAATGCCCAAATGATATAGATCGGCAGGCAGGCCAGTATTTGAAGCGGGAGTAGATACAAGTCGCTCATTCCAAGTGCCGGTCCTGCGATATTCACCCCTAGTATCTGAGCAGCGATTGCAATCGTGCTGAACAGAATAATAAAGATGAAAAAACCGATGACCAGTGGTATTACAGGTGTCACTACAAGAATGGTGAACAGCTTGGACAAGACCGTTTGGGTGTCCGATACCGGCATTGATTTCCAAAACAGGATGCTTTTGTCTTTCCTGTCGTCATACAAGCTAGACAGGCTATAGAAAAATACGACAAATGCCAAAACGATCAATAAAGGTGCAACGCTTGGTAAATAAGTGGCGGCAAGTCCCTGTGCCGCTTCTTGCTTGTCACTGTCTGTCATGTGACTTGATAGTTCGTGAACGCTAACGCCATTGAAGTTGGCACCTTCTCCATGTTTTACACTGAACATGGCGATCGTGATGCCGATCACAAGCATCAATGCATAAAAACCACCCACGATTGCCTGAGCCCAAAAGATACCGCCCTTGTTTTCCCAGTATTCGCGTTTTACCAGCATTTTCATGGTGTTCATGCGTAGGTTCCTTTCATTGTTGCCACAAACAAATCGGCAATGCCGACATTTCGGGTGTCGCCAAGTCGAGTTAATTCATTACGCGCCACACCGTCGAACAACATGACGGATTTTCCGAACACCTGGCGCTCGTCGATCGGATTCATCGATTTCGCAGCAGCGTATTGATCTTGCGACACCATCACTTCGACAAAACGGTCGGCGACTTCATCCATCGTGGAGGAAAGTACGATTTTGCCATCGCGGATAAACATCAAGTCGGTCAGGATGTGCTCGATTTCTTCGACCTGGTGCGTTGTCACGATAATGGTTTTGTTTTCGTCGAAATAATCTTCCAGCAGGTTTTGGTAAAACTGCTTGCGGTAAAGAATATCCAGACCCAGGGTGGGTTCGTCCAGCACCAGAAGCTTTGCGTCGATCGCCATCACCAGAGCCAAATGCAATTGCACCACCATGCCCTTGGACATGTGTTTCACTTTCGTGTTCGTCTTGAGCTTGGTATGTGACAAATACTCTTCGCATTTCTTGCGGTTGAATTTCGGGTGCACGCCGGCAACGAAATCAATGGCTTCACCTACCGAAATCCAGCGCGGTAACACGGCGACATCGGCAATAAAGCAAACTTCCTTCATTAATTCGTCGCGTTGCGTGTGGGGGTCGAAACCCAGCACATTCAATTGACCTTCATAACTCGACAGGCCAAGAATGGCTTTCAATGCAGTGGTTTTGCCAGACCCGTTGGGACCAATCAAACCCACGATACGGCCTGCGGGAATGTCGAAACTGACGTTATCGACTGCCATTGTGCTGCCGAAACGCTTGCTTAAATTACGAGCTGAGATGACGGCGCTCATTGTGCGCCTCCTTTACGCAACAAGGCTTCGGTGTCGAGACCTAGGCGGCCGATGCGCTCGATTACCAGAGGCCATTCTTCCGTTAAAAAGCGTTCGCGTTCAGATGCCAGCAATTGATCGCGGGCGTTGTCTGTCATGTACATACCGAGTCCCCTTCGTTTTTCTACTAAATTTTCGTCTGCGAGCTCTTGGTAGGCTCGCGAGACCGTAATCGGATTCAACTGATACTCGGCAGCAATTTGCCGTACCGAGGGCAGTGCATCGCCTGGCTTCAGTACGCCGTCGAGCATCATGCTGACGACGCGGTCCTTTAGCTGGCGATAAATAGGTAAGTTGTCATTCCATGCGATGCTCATATCACAGACCCTGTTTTGGCAGCACGTGGCTGAAAGAGAAATAAGGCATCGACAGCTGGCGACGAAGACGTTTGTCATGCGCCTTGCTGGCATCCTGTGAAGCATCCATCACATCCAGTTGGGCCGTGTATGCGATATTGTCGATGTCGGATTTGGCGATCGTCGAGACGGGAGTCTGGCCCAACAAGCCGCTCGCAGTAACGAAGCTCAGTGCTACGAGTACGCCGGTCATCGTGTTTTTGACTTTGTGGTTCATACGGCCTCCTGGTGAGGTAACGGTTAGGTGTTGTAGGTAACTATAACAGTATATTTTTACCCGTCAACTACTTTTTGACTTTTTCCTACCCAACTAAAGACACACATCCATATCTACGGATCAGAAAACGGACTAAGCCCATGAAATTATTAAAACTATTGGCTATATCAAGCTTCCTCGTCATCGCCCCGTTACAGGCAAAAACAGCCTTGCTGGACCAAAACTTCAGGCCGTTGGCGGGTAAAACGCCGGTAAATCTTCAGAAGAAGTACGGTGGTCAGGTGCTTTTGGTAGTAAATACGGCTAGTAAATGCGGCTTCACCCCCCAATACGACGGCCTTGAGGCCCTACACAGCCGGTTAAAGGGGCGGGGGTTCTCGGTTTTAGGGTTCCCATCCAATGATTTTCGTGGGCAAGAGCCAGGTAGCGAAAAGGAAATCAAGGATTTCTGCAAACTCACCTATGGTGTGAAGTTCCCGATGTTTGAGAAAACAACGGTCTTGGGCGACAAGGCTTCGCCATTTTATAAATCACTGACACAAAGTACCGGCGTCGCACCGGGTTGGAATTTCCACAAATATTTAATTGATAGAAACGGCAATGTGGTTGCGAATTACGGCAGTCGCGTCAAGCCGGACGACGCGGAAATGCTGGCACAAATCGAAAAATTACTGGCGCAGCCGAAGCCGAAGAAATAAAAAGGGTGCGGTCGAAAAATGTTCCTGCATTTTCGACAATCCGACCATCCATGGTGGTCGCGTGTCGCGCACCGATTTCGCTGAAGAATGTGCGCCATAGGCGGCACCCTACAGCCGCTTGATCACCGCATTGATCATGTTGCCGAGTATCGGGATGTGACGGAATAAACCATCCGTCGCATTCCAGTAATCCTGGTGATATACCACCAGGCCGTGGGCGTTGAATCTCAGATGGCTCATGCCCACCGTCCACGTATCCCGTCCTTTCTTGAAGCGCTTGAAGCGGATCATCATCTTCCAGCGGATATAGTGATCGCCAAGTATTGTTCGCGTGACTTCAATGACTTCGACGCGACACTCATCCACAGCGTCCGCACTTTCTTTCAGGTAATGCGCCAGATCTTCGATGCCATGAATGGTCTTTAAGGTGTCATTGAAATACACATCGTCGGCATAGGTGGCCGGCAGTAAATTTTCAATTCGATCCGCGGCAAAACTCGAGAAGAAGGCTTTGAAGTTATCAATCGCTGCCATCTCTTCGGCTGAACCCGCATCGGGAGTTAGAGGATGTTTGCGGCGTATAGTATCGAGAGCGGTAAGAGTTTCCATGGGAGTAATTGAACCTTTCGCCGGTGAGGTCATTGTGAACAAGATATCAGTATGCATTCTCGACAGGTACTTATGTCTCACTGACGGGTTACTGGCTACTGGCTACTGGGTCTCAATCCATGATCAGCCGATCACGTCGATCTGTATCACTTAGGTACTCACTGGCGGTCCCGAAACCGTTTTTGAAACCGCCTGAGGGAACGAAATTCCAAGTTGTGGGTCCGCCATTTGCAGTTTTCTGTACGGTTTGGTTCAGAAAATGCGTGCAAAACATTGCTGTCTGGCCTCCAGACCGCGACAATAGGCGTTCCAGCGCCAGTGGATGGCGCCAACCCACGGAGTTTTTTCCCAATGATTTTGAATGTTCGTAATACGCTTGCGCCTTTGGCATTGGTTGCTGTGATTCTTTCGTCAGCTGCCTGTAAGGGAAATTCTGCCGGCGCAGATAAAGAAGTGTCGAAAGAAGCCGCGAAAGCCGAGAAACGCGAGCCTGTTGTCAAAGGTATTGCCGGTCTTGAGACCGAGCGTAAACAGTTCAGCTACATGATCGGCATGGATATCGGCAAATCAATCGCTCCGGTCAAAGATGAAATCGACGTTGAAACACTCATCGAAGCACTCAAAACCGTCATGAAGGACGGCAAATTATTGTTGACCGACGAGCAAGCCAAACAAGTGGGCCAGGCATTTGGCGAACGCATGATGGCGAAACAAGTGGCCGACCGCGAATTGGCCGTCAAGAAAAATCTGGACGAGGGTACCAAGTTTCTTGCTGAGAACAAAAAGAAGCCCAATGTCAAAACCACCGAAAGTGGTTTGCAATATCAAATCCTGCGTCAGGGTAATGGCCCGAAACCCGCCGCGACCGATATGGTACTGGCTCATTACGTCGGCACGTTCCTCGATGGCAAGAAATTCGATAGTTCCTATGATCGCGGTCAGCCTGCCGAGTTTGCCCTGAATGCCGTTATCCCCGGTTGGACCGAAGGTCTGCAACTGATGAGTAAAGGCAGCAAGTTCAAGTTCTGGATTCCGGCAGCATTGGGCTACGGTGCTGAAGGCCAAGGCCAGATGCCGCCGAATGCAACGCTGGTATTTGAAGTAGAGCTGCAAGAAGTTAAAGCAGCTCCGGCAGCAGAAGCAATGCCGCAAATGCAACAGTAATTTTGAAAAATTATCGTATCCGGGCGGCCATGCCGCCCGGATAACGGGAGAGAGCATGCGCGTTACAATTTTTGGTACTGGTTATGTCGGTTTGGTCACGGGCACTTGCCTGGCAGAAGTCGGCAATCAGGTTATCTGTGTCGATGTGGATCAAGCAAAAACCGATGGCCTGAATAACGGCATTATTCCGATATTCGAGCCTGGCCTTGAAACTTTGGTGTTGTCCAATCATGCCGCCAAACGAATCGAATTCACCACCGATGCCCCCAGCGGCATCGAACATGGCGAGATAGTTTTTATTGCCGTCGGTACACCGCCCGATGAAGACGGCAGTGCCGATCTTCGCCACGTATTGGCAGTTGCCAAAACCATTGGTGAACATCTGACAAAACCCGCCGTTATCGTCAACAAATCTACTGTCCCGGTCGGTACCGCGGACAAGGTCAAGGCAGCGATTGCCGAACAACTCAAATTGCGCAATGCCGATATTGCCTTTGAAGTCGTTTCAAACCCGGAATTTCTGAAGGAGGGCGATGCGGTCAAGGATTGCATGCGTCCTGATCGAATTGTGATCGGAACAACCAGTGCCAGCGCTCTGGAGCTCATGAAACGCCTGTACGCGCCGTTCAATCGCAATCACGAACGCATCGTCGCGATGGATGTGCGCTCGGCTGAACTTACCAAATATGCGGCCAATGCGATGTTGGCGACCAAGATCAGTTTCATGAACGAGATGGCGAATATCGCCGAACGTGTTGGCGCCGATATTGAAATGGTTCGCCACGGAATCGGCTCGGACCCACGTATTGGTTATTCGTTTATTTATCCCGGTGCCGGTTACGGTGGTTCCTGTTTTCCGAAGGACGTGCAGGCGCTGGAAAAAACCGCGAAGCAATTCGGCTATACCGCGCAAATTCTGGAATCAGTCGAAGCTGTCAATCAACGACAAAAATCAAAATTGTTCGAATTGGTGTCCCGCCATTTCAATCAGGACATTAAAGGAAAAACTTTCGCTGTCTGGGGCCTGGCTTTCAAGCCCAATACCGACGACATGCGCGAAGCTTCCAGTCGTACGTTGTTGTCCTTGCTATGGGGTGCCGGCGCGAAAGCACAGGTGTTCGACCCCGAAGCCATGCACGAAACGCAACGGATTTTTGGTGATCGCGACGACCTCGTCTATGCCGAATCGCCCGATCATGCCCTAAGGGGTGCGGATGCGTTAATCGTGGTGACAGAATGGAAAACATTCTGGAGTCCTGATTTCAGCAAGATCAAGGCGGCACTGAAAACACCGGCCATTTTTGATGGTCGCAATATCTATGACCCGGCAGAAGTGGAAGCGGCCGGCCTGGCGTATTACGGCATTGGCCGTGGTCGCACGATTATCAAGCAGTGAGCCGATAATGCCCATTCCGGATACCAATCTCGAGCTCCAGCTGGATTTGCGTTTTACCGATCTTGAAACGCGGGTAGCGTTTCAGGAACAGGCATTGAACGAGATGAGCGATGCACTGGCACAGGCACGGTCGGAAGCGGCAAAAAACCAGGAGTTGCTGCTGCGTGCACTGGATGATTTGAAACAATTGCGAACACTGCTTTATTCAGACCCGTCGACCGAGCCGCCACCGCCGCATTATTAGAAATGCCTCTTCGAGCAATGGCGCGTAAACGATGAATACACCGGCCAATACAAACTGGTATCGAATTGATCTTTTACAAGAACAAGAATCTCACTAGATTGAAAAGAATATTTCCCTAATATGAGCAACTCATTACGCGACCAACTGCTAGGACTTGGCTTCAAGACCGCACCCAAGCCTGAAAAAAAATTCGAAGACAGAAAGCCCCTGCCTGCTGAAAACAAGCATGTGCCGGCTGGTAAACAGGTTCCAGCGCATGCGGCCGGCAAACACAGGCCAAATCATAAGCCGTCCGCCAGACCTGTCGCCAAACCGGATACAAGATCGCAGGAAGAAATTGATCTGGCCAAAGCTTATGCCTTGAGAGCCGAGACCGAAAAGCAGGAACGCATCGCAGCCGAAAAACGCAAACAGGAAGAGGCCCGGATCAAGCGTGAGCTCAAACAGAACATTCAGGAGCTATTGAAAGATCAGGGTTTGAATGTCGAGTCAGCCGAACTGGTCCGCCATTTTGAATACAATGGAAAAATCCGGCGCATCTATGCAACCCCAGAGCAATTAGCGAGCCTTAACAAAGGGTTGCTGGGAGTCGTGCAGCTTGATGGTCGCTATCTACTCGTGACGGCGGAACTCGCACTGAAGGTCAAAGAACTGCTCCCGGCTATCGTTGCGTTGCTGGTCGACCCGAACGCCCCTGCCTCGGACGATCCCTACAGTGATCCCCTTTATCAGGTTCCGGACGACCTGGTTTGGTGATTCACGGTTCAGAATTTATTTTTTTGATCACTTGATCGAAAGCGGATTACTTGATCGCTGCGAATTTCCTGATGTTTGGTTTTCCGGCCTGCAACACGTTTGCGCCACATGTTGAAGCTTGAACGCCTCAAGTATTGACGCATCAAGTCAATTACGGCGCTTTCATCAAGATCGAATTGCCATTTGATTGCCTCGAATGGTGTTCTGTCTTCCCATGCCATCTGGATGATGCGATCTATATCATCGGCGCTTGCTGTCTTAAATCTCACGCTTTCCACCGTGGAATATATAACTGTAATTTAAATGGATCGCGGTCAAAGTGGCGTCAATCATTATTCAGTATGCAAGTGACTTTGGACAGAACGTCTGCCGCGAGCTTACGGGATTACGCCACTCGATTCAGGAGTCAGGATTCGGCGTTTTTTTTGCAGGATCATTTCGTTGCCGTTACATTATTTCGGTATTCGCTAAATCCACCATCCGCTGTCCAATCGATTTTCGCGGCCCCTTGGGCTGCTCGCGGATCAGATGGTAGGCCGTATGCGGTTGCGGCGTCTGGAACAAATCATGCGGCGTAATGTTTTTGGTTTCGACATTCGGTTTCAGGTCGAAATTGATGGCGTCAAAACAGTGTTGAACCATCGCAGAGCAATAAAGCGCACCCTCGCGAGCCAGCAGGTTCTCTTTGGAACGGAGCCTGGTGCTACTCAGTGACATGAGAGTTCCCAGTAACTCGGTGAGGGAGTAGGTGGACAGGCCGGAAAGCAGATTCAATCCTTCGGTGAGAACGGATTTCGTTTGCTCGGGGGTCAATCCGAAATCGATTACCGCCAGATTGGGGTATTCGGCTTCATCGTAATATTTCGACATCCGGTTTTCCTGCACGCCGAGCCGAATCTGCTTGTGGCGGAAATCCAGATCTGATTCGAGCACCCAGAATTCTCCATCGCTGCGGCGTTCGCTAAACATGAAGGCATGCGACCAGGGGCTTCTGCGGCCGTCGGCGGTGACTTGCCATTGCAATTTACGAATGGCTTTGTTGATAAATTCGGTGCCACCACATAACCCCACGTGGGCTGATCCGACGTAGGTTTCCAGGAATTCACGATTACTGATGTCGGGGCCGATGACAATGTGCTTCATTAAAAATCCTTGGTCTCAATTAGCAGGCATGTTCCCGGGTTTTCCTGATTAGTATTTCGGCCACTTTGTTGAATGCATCGAATTGCTTTTCGAAGTCGAGCTTGTTTGCGGATTGTATTCCAGTTCCCGCTTTTGAAGAAAAATGCCAGGTGGACCCGTATGGGTTCACTTCCATGCAAAAAAGCTCGCCGGTAATTTGGTCACGGATAATATCTTGTCCCAGCAGTGGAATGTCCTTGAATGCGGTTGCGGCCATGTGTTTTGCATAGGCGATAATTTCTTCATCAAAAACCAGTTCGGCTTTGCCTTTCGAGGCGGTCGCCACCGGGTTATGGCCAGCGATATCGTCGGTATTGGTCAGGTCGTTTAAAAGGCTCCCGCAGGCAATATTGGTACTTTTTTGGAGATAGAGGATTTCCCCGAAAAACGTGCAGGCACGATATGAAACGGGTTGATTTCCGGTATGGACGAATTTCTGGATTAAGTGCGGTTTGTTATCAGTGCAATCTTTTTCATAACGAATACGGCCGGTTTTACGAAACCTGACGTCGATACCCTTGCGGCCCACATCGGGCTTCACAATGGCATAGGGTCCCCAATCCTTCGGATCAAAACGCTCGCCTTCCTGTATCAGCTGCCATTGCACGGTTTTCAAGCCGCAGTGTTCCATCAGTTTGTATTGTTCCGATTTATTCATGCTCATACCGCGAAAGCATCTTCCGCGAATTGGTTTGAAACCGTAGGCCTCGAAAAACGCGACATACAAACTCGGACGGAATGCGCAGGACAATTGCATCCATTTCACTCGTCGCCGGCTGAGGACATGGGGGACGATGTCATCACATCTGGCTTTGATGCGTTCGGCAATTTCCAGGAAATCAGCCGTGCCGGTCATTCCCTTTTCGGGAATCAGAATTACATTGAACTTACGTGATGTCATTTAATCTTGAAGCCATAAAAAGTAATAGCCATTCAATCGGGGTCGTAATCTAGATTCGCGGCCAGCCAACGTTCGGCTTGCGCCAGACTGATGCCTTTGCGCTTTGCATAATCTGCCACTTGCTCTCGCGACAAACGGCCAACCACAAAATATTGCGAATTCGGGTGCGAGAAATAATATCCCGATACCGCCGAAGCAGGATACATCGCGTAATTTTCGGTGAGCGACAGTCCGATGTTTTTTTCGGCATTCAACAATTCGAATAATTTCAGCTTTTCGCTGTGCTCGGGACAGGCCGGATAACCCGGAGCAGGGCGAATGCCATGGTATTGCTCGCGGATCAAGTCTTCGTTGTTCAAATTTTCGTCGGGAACGTATCCCCACAATTCCTTACGAACTTTGCGGTGGCACCATTCAGCGCAGGCTTCGGCGAAGCGGTCTGCGAGTGCTTTCAGCATAATCGCATTGTAGTCATCGTATTCGGATTCGAACTTTTTGACATGGGGTTCGATTCCGATGCCTGCATTGACCGCAAAACCTCCGATATAGTCGACGCCGCCGGATTCCTTCGGCGCAATGAAATCGGCCAGGCAAAAATTTGCCCGTTCTTCCGGTTTTTCTGCTTGCTGTCGCAGGAAATGGATAGTGCCCAGATCACCGACGGAAACGTCATCGCCTACACTTTGTGCAGGCCAGATACCGCAGACTGCCTTTGCCTGTAGCCACTTTTCCGTCACGATCTTGTCAAGCATTGCATTGGCATCACGGAACAATTCGCTCGCCTGCTTGCCGACAATGTCGTCTTTCAGAATGGCAGGGTAGCGGCCCGCCAGTTCCCAGGTTTGGAAAAACGGTGTCCAGTCGAAGATTTCCCGAAGTTCGGTCAGGGGGACATCGTCGAAAATCGTAATGCCGGTTTTATTGGGTGTCGGCGGTTTGTAATTCGCCCAGTCGCCATTAAATTTCTTTTTGCGGGCACGTTCAAGGCCCATCAGCGGTTTTGCATCGCCTTTGTTGGCGTGCCGGGCACGCACATCGGCATAATCGGCTTCGATTTGCGCCAGCATTGGAATCCGCATTTCGGCGCTCATCAGTGAAGTGGCAACACCAACGGCTCGTGATGCATCTTTCACCCACACCGCGGGCGATTTGTAGTGGGGCGCGATTTTCAACGCCGTATGTGCACGGGAAGTCGTTGCTCCGCCAATGAGAAGCGGCAAGGTAAAACCCTGGCGCTGCATTTCTTTGGCGACATGGCTCATTTCTTCGAGCGATGGCGTGATCAAACCGGACAGTCCGATCATATCGACGTTCTCTGTACGGGCGCGATCGAGAATGGTTTGCGTCGGTACCATCACGCCAAGATCGATCACTTCGAAATTGTTGCAAGCCAGTACGACGCCAACGATATTTTTGCCGATATCGTGCACGTCGCCCTTTACCGTGGCCATCAATATCTTGCCTTTGCTCGTGCTTGCATCGCCTGATGCCAGTTTTTCGGCTTCGATGAATGGCAATAAATGGGCGACGGCTTTTTTCATCACGCGGGCGGATTTTACGACTTGCGGCAAAAACATTTTGCCGGCGCCGAACAAATCACCCAC
>JAYUWO010000058.1:0-19375 GCA_043753545.1 Arenimonas sp. | reverse complement strand
CTATGGAAACAGGATCGCCGCTTCCACATTCCACTAATAATGCAGGCTCAACATACTTGACTTCCCATTCGGGAAGACCAGCTTCATTGAACTCAAACACCAGTCGATCCATTCCCGTCTGCTTGCCGACACGAACCGCCAGCAGAGTCTGGGAGGCCTGTCCTGAATGTGTTCTGCCGATAACCGATGACCCCGTAGTCTCCGTTACGGATAAAGTCTCGAAGGCTTTTACTTCCCCTTGCTTAGCGGGTTCCATTTTAGGGGGCTGCGAAACGGGCTCGGGTTGCTTGCCACATCCAGCTGAGAGAAGAACAAACAATGTATACACGCCAATATGTTTCATAGCCAAAGCATAAACAACGAATCGCATGGAACGCTTCCTTTTCATCAGACTGGGTTTACAAACGCTATCTTAAGCGGCTCCATATTTCCGTGCGTCTACGTACAGTAAACACCTATCTCCATACAACCATATGATGGCGCAATCCGGCCGTTGCTTACGCCAAGCGATAGTATGTCCGTATTTGCGTACGTACAGCCTTTTGCATTGCAGCATTGGCTTTGGCTACCCATTAAGCAGCGTGTGTGATAGTTTGCGTGAGGGAAAAATTGGCAATACAAAAGCCAATCGCGCTACGGCAAAAGTACTGAGGGTTTTGTCAATCTCGGTTCTTTCGGCCTTATGGCTTACATAATAAAGGGTGAATACCGAGTCCATATGTCTGATAACACTACCGCACCGTCAGAAAACCCCGTCGACAACGACAATCAAGAGCTGCCACCTACTACGGTGCAAGCAAATAGCGAAGCGCCAAAAGTGGAATATTCGCTCTCAGGCGGCTTGGTCGGCCGACTAGCGCGACTGAACATCGCACTGGCATTTACTTCGTACCAATCCAGTTCCTTATACCTGCTGGGTCGCGATCCCAAAGGTGGCGCACATCTGCATCAATCGGCCATGCCCAAGCCCATGGGATTATGTAATGACGGCAAAGGCGGCCTGGTACTCTCTGCGGGTGCCGAGATTCTGCATTTTGCCAACGTCCTGAACCCCGGGCAGCAAATCAATCGCACTTTCGATGCCTGTTATCTGGCCAGAACCGTCCACGTGACCGGCGCGCTCGATGCCCACGATGTCGGCGTCGACAAGAACGGCGACATCGTCTTCGTCAACACCCGCTTTAACTGCCTAGCCAAAGTCTCGCCACGGCATAGTTTCGAGATGCTCTGGAAGCCGCCGTTTATTTCCGCTCTGATAGATGAAGACCGCTGTCATTTGAATGGTCTGGCGATGGAAGACGGCGAAGCGGCCTACGTCACCGCAGTTAGTCGTTCCGATACCATCGACGGCTGGCGTGATCGCCGTGCCGATGGAGGCATCGTCGTCGATGTCCGGAAAAACGAAATCATTTGCGAAGGGCTGTCGATGCCGCATTCGCCTCGTGTACACAACGGTCAACTTTGGGTACTCAATGCCGGCACCGGCGAATTGGGTGTGGTAAATCGCTCTGAAGGCGGCATGGGCAAATTCGAAGCCCGAGTGTTCTGCCCCGGCTTTCTGCGTGGGTTGGCATTTCATGGCAAATACGCTTTTGTTGGCCTTTCCAAACCACGCTACAAGCGCTTTGAAGGCTTGGCGCTGGATGAAAAACTCAAAGCCACCGACTCCGAACCCTGGTGCGGCGTGCAAGTGATTGATCTGGAAAAAAATGCTTGCGTCGACTGGTTCCGTATCGATGGAAATGTTGGCGAGCTTTATGATCTTGAAGTGATTACCAATGTAATTTGTCCCATGACAGTGTCACCGGGTACGGCTGACCCTGCCCATTTGATTACCCACGAACCTTAACCATTACGTTGCATCCCCAATTCTTAATTCATCAGAAGAGATAGACGGCCATGAAAAAAAATAAACAAGCAATGCAAGCCACGCGCCTTGTTGTCACTACCGCCATCGCATCGGCGATGCTTTTAGTCTATGGCCGCAGCGCCTATGCCGGCACTTGCATCGAGCCGGTACCCGCCTCGGGGGTCTGGGTTTGTTCCGGCCCGGCAGGCGCGGATGTTACCCAGCCGATGTTCGGTGGTCCAGTAGTGGTCACTACCAATCCGGGCTTCGGCATGAACACCGCAGTCGGCAATGCGCTAACGATAACCGGCAACGGCGGGCTGTCGTTTACCGATGTGAATTTCTCCGATATCCGCGGTTCTCAGTCGGGTATCTATGCACGCAACTACGTTAGCGGCAATTTAAACATCTCCTCGAACGGAATTATTGTTGGCTACAACTCTGCCGCCATCGACGCCCGAAACTTTGGCGCCGACCTGACAATAAACTCCTATGTTGCTGCCAGTTTTCAGTCGGGCATAGTGGCGGTTAACTACGGCTCTGGCTCAACCACCGTTACTTCGACAGGATTTGCATTTGGCGGAAGCACCAGCGGAATAGAAGCACGAAATTTCGGCACGGATTTGACGGTAAATGCGGTAGACGTTTATGGCGGGCAATTCGGAATTATTGCTGCCAACTATGGTACCGGCGCGACCACCGTCACATCCACCGGGACGGTGGGCGGCGGGGGTGCGTTCGGGATTTTGGCAAGCAACGGTGTTGCAACCACGGGTTTAACGATCACCACCGTTGACGTGTACGGCGGTCAATTCGGCATTTTGGCTCAGAACAATGGCACGGGAGCCACCGTGGTGACCTCCACTGGTACCGTTACGGGAACCAACTACCAGGGGATTATGGCCATCAATGGTGCGACGGCAACCGGCCTGACGATTAACGCCAATAATGCGAACGGTGGCGAGAACGGAATCTATACGTTCAATACCGGCACCGGCTCAACGACAATCACTTCGACAGGTGCCGTCACTGGCACTACTGAAAACGGTATTTATGCGTTTAACGGTGCAACAACGAGCGGCCTGACCATTAACTCAGCTGCGGTTAGCGGTGGTATCAATGGCGTTTACGCACGCAACTCCGGCACCGGCGCAACCAGCGTTACCTCGACCGGATTGGTTACTGGAACAACAGGCTTCGGGATTGACGCCCGCAACACAGCCACCGGCACCACCGTGACCATTAATGCTGCGGCTGTTAACGGCGGCAATGTCGGTATTGTTGCTGCCAACTCAGGCACCGGTGCAACCAGCGTTACCTCGACCGGAACGGTCACTGGTACAAACACATTTGGCATTGACGCACGCAACCTGAGTGCCACTTCCACCAACCTGACCATTAATACAGCCGCGGTGACCGGCGGCCAGATCGGGATTGTCGCTCTCAACTCAGGCACCGGTGCAACCACTGTGACCTCAACCGGCACTGTCACGGGAACAAGCACATTTGGCATTGATGCCCGTAACGTAAGTGCCACTTCCACTAACCTGACTATTAATTCTGCGGCGGTTAGCGGTGGCGTAACGGGTATCGTTGCCCAAAACTCCGGCACCGGTTCAACCAGCGTTACCTCTACTGGAACGGTCACCGGAACCAGCACCTTCGGAATTGACGCCCGCAACCTAAGTGCCACTTCCACTAACCTGACTATCAATTCTGCGGCGGTTAACGGCGGCGCAACAGGTATCGTTGCCCAAAACTCCGGCACCGGTTCAACCAGCGTTACCTCGACTGGAACGGTCACCGGAACCAGCACATTTGGCATTGACGCCCGCAACACTGCCACTGGTACCAACGTGACCATTAATGCTGCTGCTGTGAGCGGCGGCCAAAGCGGTGTTATTGCCCGCAACTACGGTAGCGGTGCGACCTCCGTTACCTCAACCGGCAACGTCACCGGCACCAGTACCTTCGGGATTGATGCCCGCAATTATGGTGCCACTACCGGCTTAACCATTAGTACGGCGAATGTTAACGCCGGGGCCATCGGAATTGTTGCCCTCAATAATGGCAGCGGCGCGACGACCGTGACTTCGACCGGAGCGGTCACCGGTGGCAGTTTGGGCATTTATGCCCGCAACGCTAGTGCTGCGAATACTAACTTGGCCATCAATGCTGCGGCTGTGAGCGGCGGCCAAAGCGGTGTTATTGCTCGTAACTTCGGCACCGGTACGACGACGGTCACGACGACGGGTACGGTCACCGGAACCAGCACCTTCGGGATTGATGCCCGAACCTATGGTACCAGTACGGGCTTAACGATTAGCACGGCAGGTGTCAACGGGGGATTTGTCGGGATTGTTGCAGCTAACTTTTCTACCGGCGCGACGACCGTGACTTCGACCGGAGCGGTCACCGGTGGCAGTTTCGGCATTTATGCCGCCAACTTAAATGCTGCGAATACTAATCTGACAATAAGCTCGGCCAATGTTACCGGTGGTCAGTTTGGGATTTTCGCCCGGAACTCCGGCTCCGGCGCTACGACTGTAACTTCGACCGGCACGGTCACCGGCACGGGCAATGTCGGAATATTTGCCCAGAACACGGCACTTGGTACGAACGTCACGGTGGCGGCGAATAACGTTAGCGGCGGCCAGATCGGCATTATTGCGAACAACACCGGCACCGGCAGCACCAACGTAACGACCACGGGATCCGTCACCGGCACCGCCAACAACGGTATTCAGGCCTACGGTGATGCCAGCACGACGAGCATGACGGTGACTTCGGTGAATGTTACCGGTGGAACAAATGCAATCAGTGCGGTCAATCTCGGTACTGGCCCGACAACCATTTCAGTCACCGGTGCGATTGCCGGAGGCAGCGGTGTCGGTATCGATACCCAAACCAACGCTGGCAATCTCTCCACCATCAACCTGTCGGCTACTTCTGCAGTCAGTGCCACTTCCGGCAACGCGATTTTGAACAACGGTGGCAACAGTGTCGTGAACATCGCGAACGGTGCGGTGATTACCGGCACCGTGCTACTGAACGATGGTTCGGATACTGTCAACGTAGCCGCGGGTACCAATCTTGCCGGTATTACCAGCTTGAACGGTGGCGACGATGTGTTACTCGGCGATGGTTTTGTCGATAATTTGAATCTCAATTCCTGGACCGGCAATTTGAACGGCGCCAACATCCTCAATTGGGAATTCATCAACATCAACGGCGGTACGGTCGGCTTCAGCAATGCCGCCATCACCGCAGGCCAAATCAACGTCAACAACTTTGGCACCTTGAACGGCAGCAATAATCTGGCCGTGACCGCCAATGTGGCCGTCGCTGCGGGATCGAACCTGATCGCCGGCAATGCTACTGGTACCAATGCGATGTTGATTACCGGCAATTTGACCAACTTCGGCAATGTGCGTCTGACCGGCCCGGCCGGCCAGCAAGCGGCGGGCGATCGCTTGACCGTCACCGGCAACTATGTCGGCACGGGCGGTACCTTGGTGATCGATACCGTGTTGGGTAGCGACGCTTCGGTCACCGACCGTCTGGTCATCGGCGGCAGCGCCAGCGGTTCAACCGGCTTGTTCGTCAACAATGTCGGCGGTCTGGGTGCAATGACCACCGGCGACGGCATCATGGTGGTCAGTGTCGGCGGTGCTTCGGCCGCCAATGCATTTTCCTTGACCAACAATCTGGAAATCGGTGCTTTTAATTACTTCCTCTACCAGAACGGTATTGCCAATCCTGCCGATGGTGATTGGTATTTGCGCTCTGCTGCACGCGGTATTACCTCGCCAGCCATGGTCCTTCCCGACATGGGCAATAAAGCCGGTATCTCGATGCTGGGCTCGCTGCAAGAGCGCCTCGGTGTCCGTGCCCACGACATGGATGACGGCGGCGCCTGGATCCGTATCGTCGGCAATTCCGGATCGCAAACGCATCGCTCCAGCATTGGCGATTTCCATGCCCGTAACGACAGCCATTTCGTCCAGGCCGGTGTGGATTTCCTCACCACCGATAACGGCATTCGTTTCGGTGCCTTTGCCTCGACCGTACAAAGCAATGCGCGCATGTTTGATTTGCAGGTCAATCCCGATGTCGAAGCCGGCCGAGCGCATCTCGACGGCTATGCCATCGGTGCCTATGCCACCCAGTACGGCGACAAGTTTTACTGGGATGCGGTGATTCAACACGCTTGGCTCGATGCCACTGCCAGCGGTGATGGCGACAGCTTCACCACCGACAGCAACAACTTGTTGGCCTCGTTCGAGTTTGGCGCTGCCTTCAAGTTCGGTGACAACAATGCCCTGGAACCACAGGCACAAGTCATCTTCGGCAAAGGCAGCACCGACAATGCCAATGATGGCGTGACCACGTTCAACTATGACGATGAAGATGTGCTGATGGGTCGTGTGGGTCTGCGTTGGACCCATGCCAAAGACCAGGGCACGGTGAAAGGCAGTTTTGTGCCTTACCTCAAAGCCAATGTCTGGCATAACTTTGGCGATGATTCCCGCGTTGTCATTGGCCCCGCCGATATCACCACCGAACGCAGTGACACCTGGGTAGAAGTAGGTGCGGGCTTCAGTGTGCTAACGCAAAACAACTGGTCGGTCTTCTTGCAGTACGACTATGAAAAAGGCGTGGGCGACTCCGATCTGGAAAACCATACCGGTACCCTCGGCTTGCGCCGTAGCTGGTAATTGCTGCAAACCCTACCCCGCTTCGGCATATGTCGAGGCGGGGTATTTTTTTGTTTGAAATAAAGCAAGCTTTACCAATGACGTCAGCCAGAAGGATTTTTCCCACGGCAAAAAAACACGGCATCTGCTTTGGCCCGATGCACACTAGAACGCAATCTTTTCCCGTGTCAGGCCATGACTTTAGAGAATTCTCCCGGGCTGCATTATTTATACCGACAAGTCGCCTATTCCCGCCGAATACGCTTCCGCTATGTCTTTTGCAGGTCTATGATGCCTAAAAAGGGGACTGCAGAATGAAAACACGTCTGGGGCATTACGAGATTATTGCCGAGCTGGGACGTGGCGGCATGGGTGTGGTCTACAAGGGCTACGAGCCTTCATTGGCACGATACGTGGCCATCAAGGAACTCTCTCCCGCACTGGCACACGACGAAGTTGTCGTCGAGCGTTTCCTGCGCGAAGCGCGCTCGATGGCCAAGCTCAATGATCCCCACATCATCCAGATATATTCGATCGGACAGGAAGACGGGCAACCTTTCTTCGTCATGGAATTTGTCGATGGTGCATCGATTGCCGACCTGATAAAACGCGAGGGCCATCTGCAAGCTTCGGACGCACTGAAAATCGTCCAACAAACGGCACAAGGTTTATTGACGGCACATAGTTATGGCGTGATCCATCGCGATATTAAACCGGCCAACATGATTCTGAGCCAGCGCGGGCAAGTCAAGATTGCCGATTTCGGAATTGCACTTGCCAATCACGATCTTCAGCAGACCAAGCTCACCTCACAGGGCGATTTCGTTGGAACACCGGGCTATCTCGCGCCTGAGGCATTGTTGGGCAAACAGGTAGACCAACGTTCCGATATCTACGCGCTCGGCGTTGTTTTGTTCGAAATGCTCACTGGACGCAAGCCCTTTACCAATTCGGGCGTATATCAACTGATGCTGGATTCGGTACAGACGGAAGTGCCCGATGTTCGCGAATTCAATGCCGGCATTGAGCAGGGCGTTGCTGAGATTGTCGCCAAAATGCTGCACAAAGATCCTGCAGAGCGTCATCAAAGCATGGACGAATTGCTGGCCGATCTTGCAAAAAATCCCTTGGTAGCTCGCGGTGGACCATTGCAAATCAAGGCATCTGCACCCGCTTCGAATGATGCGACCGTCCATGCAGGCTCCGGCGCTGCAATCACGCCAGGGGCAATGCCACAGGTACGCAAACCGGTCAAAGTGTCGAGCCTGCCAGTCTCGTCTTCATCAAATCGAAGCGAGCCCGCAAAAGCTGCAGATACCCCGCCACCCGCAGCGGCTCCCCATAAGTTTGTGGAAGAATTCCTGGTAACTCCGGAGCCCGCATCAAAAGTTGAAAATAAAAAATCGAAACGCAAATACATTTATGCCACGGTCGGTCTTGTGTCGCTGGTCATCGTTGCACTTTGGCTGGCCAATTCTCCGAGTAGTAATGACAGCGATCTCATCGCAAGTACCGCGAGTACCAGCCAACAGGTAGACAATGCCAAATCCCATATTTTCGATATGTATGCCAAGGCAAAGACCATTGGCGTGAGCGTGATAAAACCGCTATTGAACAAGATCAATCTGCCATTGCCAGCGGGCTTGCTGTTCGACCTGATCATGCTGCTAATCGGTGCAGGACTGCTCAAAACGGCGGTATCTTCGGTTTTTAGAAGACTGACGAAGAAAAGACCCGCATAGAAAACGGCGCACACTCTTACGGCTGTAATCTATCAGCACGCCGGCACTGGATTACCCGGCCCGTGCAAGACGAGACGAAGTCGCCGGGCAGGTCGTTGCCTCGTTTAGCATCAATATCGATGACAGCTGAACGAATCCAAATCCGTGACGCATACTCTCGAATTTTCAGCATGGTGCGGGTGCAGGATTGATGACTTCATCTGCAATGCGCATTGCGGGAAACCTTTATGATAAACATTTACGCGATACTGGGCCCATGAAAAACCTATTCTTGAGCGTTATCTTTCTCGCATTTGCATTTGCATTTGCATTTGCATTCGCATCACTCGCGAATGCTTCCGAATCTATAGCACCGACGGCAGCCACTGCCCCTGAAGCTCGCATCATCTACCTAGTGCGTCACGGCCATTATGTGTCTGACAAGTCTATCAACGAAAAAACCGGGCCCGGCATTTCGCCGATTGGTTCCGCGCAGGCAAATCTCGCTGGCGCCCGTCTGACTGGACTGCAAATTAAATTCGATTCGTATTACGTCAGCCCGATGCAGCGTGCCCGCGATACGGCTGCGGTGATTGGCAGGAACTATCCAGATAGCAAGTTCACAGTAGTGAATGACCTCGCGGAATGTACTCCGCCTACCCGAGACAAAAAAATCATGGCTGATGAAAAGCCTGCCGATCTAGCCGCCTGTACTGCAGCACTTGAACGCGTTTTCGCCACTTATTTCAAACCAGCACAAGGTCATGCACAAACCGATCTATTCGTCTGCCATGGCAACGTGATCAGGTACCTGGTGACACGCGCGCTGGGCGTCGATCCCATTGCGAGGCTGTCGATGTCGGTGGGCCACGCCAGCATTACCAAAATCCGGATCGAGGCCGATGGCCGGTTCAAGATCATCGCCGTTGGAGATGTCGGTCATTTCCCGCCAACACTACTCACCGGCGCCAGCGGAGATGCTGATCGCAGTCTTGCCATTCCGGCCCTGCCCTAGTTCATGAGATGGTTCAACAAAATAATTTGCAAACCCTCATGACTCTTCGACGTACTTCTTCAATCCCTCGAGCATAGCGTTCCAGTTTTTCTCGGATTCCAGACGCGTCTGTTCATCCTCGTTATTTTCCTGGGTAAGTGAAACTTCGGTCCGGTCGGCACCGTCTGCCAGCATGATCGTCACGACGTGATAATTGTCGGGCACATCGGGCTTGCCTGATAAGGGGCTGAAATGGCTGTAACTCAGCATTTTTTCAGGCTCCAGCTTCAAAATCACGCCTTTATCTTCATACCGCTTGCCCTCGAATTCGCCACTCCATGTAATGTTGCTGCCTTCGTGCCAGATCGACTCGACATCGGCACCAAACATATATTGTTTGATCGCGGAAGGGCTGACGAGCGCTTCCCACACCTGCGTGCGATTTGAATTGATTGTCGTGGCGGCGTTGGCCGTAAAGTCATCGGTAGTCATGGGCTTTCTTCTCAGTCGTGCGGATACTCGGAAATCATTTATGTCTTAATGACAATCCGATTTCAGTGCGAAAACACACAGAAGTGCCTGGCGAAAATTGCTTTTTCTTGTCCTGTTGATTCACAAACTTCAGTGAAGGCTAAGTGCGCCAACGCACTGACTGTACAACCCGGCCTTGATAGTTTTGGCTAACTGAAATCACACGCATGGCGAAGTGATCTGGCGAATTCATTAATGAGGGCATCAATCATGAACACACAGCTTCAAGATGGCTTGAACCATACCCCGTCCCTGACTGAATCAGGCGTACCGACAATACGTACCGATCGTGTCGACATGATCACCGCGCTCTTCAATGATCGTGAAAGTGCGGAACGCGCTTTTGACTCGGTCACCAATCGCGGCTATCACAAAGACGAAGTGAATTTGGTAATGTCGGATGCCACGCGCGAAAAACATTTTCAGGAAAATTCGATTACCTATAACGAGCTTGGCAACAAGGCTACCGAAGGTGCGGGCATAGGTGGCGCGATTGGCGGCACGATTGGTGCCATCGCGGCAGTAGTTGCCGCAGTTGGCACAACGCTGGCAATTCCCGGTCTCGGAATCGTTTTTTATGGCCCTGCTGTCGCTGCACTTGCAGGCCTGGGTGCTGGCGGATTAACGGGCGGCGTAGTTGGCGCGTTAATCGGCCTGGGCATTCCGGAAGAGCGCGTAAAACATTATCAAAGCGGCATCGATGAAGGTGGAATCTTGCTGGGAGTAAAACCAAAATCCGATGAAGATGCCGCGCAGATCGAGCAGGACTGGAAAACCAATAACGGACAGCATGTTTATCGTTGAGCCTTTGTTGGTTAGATAATTCAAGTGTTGTAAATCACGTACGGCCCTATCGTCAATGAAGACACGAGGGCCGTCGTGTTTTTTCAATACGGTAATTTTAATTTCATGAAACTGCGGCACTGCCCGCCTACACGAAACGACTCTATTGAAGGTGTTTACGAATCCGGTATCGCGTTAGCAGATTCCATGCAATACCAAATGCGACTATCAGAATTGGAATCAAACGCGATTCTTTCTCGATTGCTATCATCAACGTCAACATGACCGCTCCGTTCACGATGAACAGAATCGACAGGATGGAATGCACTTCAAGCTTTCTTAGAATCTTGTCCAATGCAGGCACACAGGCTTTGCGAAAAAGCGCAGCCGACGTGAGCCACATCGCGCAAAACAATACACCCGACACTGCAGCTTCATAACCCCATCCTGCTATCGCGGCCAATAGTCCAATCGCGACATGGACAGTCGTCGCGGCTATCATGGCGTATGACATTCCGTGTGGCCGAAAACGGGCGATCAAGCCACCGATAACCCATGCCAGGATCACTCCGACGAACAGCAAGTTGGCGATGTCGTTCTCGACCTCTTTTCCGATAATGCCGACAGCCAGATTGACCCAGACGAGTAAAAACGAGACGGCCACCGCTACGGCAAAACCAGCCCGGTAAGCGATATCACCACTCACCCACACGGCGAATTCATAAGTGCAACATGCGGCAAGCAACATGATGCCCATTATCAGAAAATCCGATCCGGTCCAATTCACTTCATTGGTGAACTGCATCGCCGCCAGTGGCAACAGCAACAAGAACGCCGCCGCACCCCATACCGGTATTCTCATCGGATTCCCGCTTCGTGCATTACCGTTTTCCGTTGTTTGCATACTATTCTCTGCACCTGTTTGCATAAACACGCCCCACTCGATATCGAAGTGGGTCAATGCTCAGGCATTCATGTGAACACACGATGTGTGCTTTGCGTAGCGAAAGTGAAGTGAAGTGAAGTGATCCATGGATTACATCGATCCTCGGCACTGCCCTTCCAGCAAGAGGCCTGCCTGCCCAACTTCCAAAGGCTTGTGCAGGAAGAAGCCTTGCAATACTTCGCAACCCAGGCGGACCAGTACGTCACGTTGTGCTTCTGTCTCGACGCCTTCGGCCACCACCGACATGCCAAGGTTGTGAGCAAGCGAGATGATTGTACGGATGATCGGCGCCGCTTCCTGGCCATGCAATGGTTGTGCGCCGATTTCGCGAACAAAGCTTTGATCGATTTTCAATGTACTGATCGGCAGTTTGTGCAAATAACTGAGCGAAGAATAGCCGGTACCGAAATCATCGATGGCAACACCAACGCCCAACTTGCGCAACTCGAGCAAGTTGGAAGTGGTTTCGCGCTCACTTTCGAGCAATAGACTTTCGGTGATTTCCAGCTCCAATGCTTCCGGTGGCAATTGCGTGTCACGCAAGGCATTTCGAACCGTCTCCACCCAGTCAGGGCGATTGAATTGCAGTGCCGACACATTCACCGAGATTCGCAGATTCGGATGACCCAGTTTTCGCCAGTCGGCTGCTTGTGAGCAAGCTTTGCGCAATGCCCATTCACCCAGGGAAATAATCAGACTGCTGTCTTCGGCAAGCGGAATGAAACGCGATGGCGATACCGCGCCCAACGTCGGATGCTGCCAGCGCATCAGCGCTTCAAATGCCAATACCTCGCCTTCTGCATTGCATTGCGGTTGATACGCCAGACTGAGTTGTCCCAGTTGCATCGCGTAACGCAAATGCCATTCCAATTCCATGCGCTCACGCGCCATGACATTCATCTCGGCGGCGAACCATTGAAAGTTATCGCGGCCCAGTTCTTTTGCGCGATACATCGCCACGTCCGCGTTCACCATCAATGTCTCGCTGTCATCACCAAGGAAAAACACATCAATCCGGAATTTCAGGCTCTACCAACATGGCTAGTTGCGCCAGACATTCCTGCCAACCGAGATAGCACATCTCGACCGGAATCACTTCGGGTATTCCTTCCTGCACCACGGTTAATTCGGTTCCGCTACCCACCGGCTTCAAAGTTACCGTCGTCAGCATTTCACCGGGCAAGTTCGGATCATCGAACTTGTCGGTAATGACAATCTTTTCGGATGGCACCAACTCGAGATAATCACCGCCAAACGACTGGGCATTGCCGGTCGAAAAATTGGTAAACGACATCCTGTAACTGCCGCCCACTTTGGCATCCAGATGGTGAACCTTGCAGGTGAAACCGTACGGCGGAAACCATTTGGCCATCGCATCGGCATCCAGGAATGCGCGATACACACGTTCGGGTTTTGCACGCAGCACACGATGAAATCGGACAGTTCCGGTCGTCATTATTTTCTCTCCCTCAAGTCGGCATCGGTAAACGGCGGAAACAGCGTACCAAACAAAAGTTTCCGGAAAGCAGGAAAACGGGTCGCGGCGATTTATTAAATCAGGATTTGCTGCCGGCCAACTCGACCGCTATGGCTAGATCGCTTTCAAATAATTCAATGGCCGTGGCTGCCACTTGCGCCGTGTCGTAATACGCGTAAGCGCCAACACCGACGGCACCAACGATTGGAATCCAGCGCGTCAATCCTTTTCCAAGTGCGCGCTGGCTGATCTTAACGCCGACTTTTTTTGCAATCGATTGCATAACTTTCAGCGATGCCTGCTTGACCAGCACACGTTCGCCCACTCTTATCGTCAAGTCACGAAATGCCTGCGCTGCCGTGTGTCGAAACAGGCAGTACATCATCTGCTCCTGCGACAAGGTCGCTTTCTTTCCATAAATGGCCGCAATATCGGCCACCAATTGCGACTGAATTTTCCAGACAGCGAGTAACTCCGGAAGTATCGTCAACCATCCGAGCGGGCCGGGAGGCAGTGCAATCGCACCCGAAGCAAGTGCGGCATACGCCGAAGACTTATTGGCCTTTTCACGGGCCACCTGTTTCGGCGTATTGCTTACCTGCTCCGTTGAGTTGGGTATTTTCGATATGAAGTCGAGGATCGCCGTCGCAATCTTCGGTGCCGCCGCCTCCGGTTGTGAAATCTTTGCAATTTCTTTTGATGCCACGATGTAGCTCTCCAGTGAATAAGCGGCCCACACAGTAGGGTTACTTGTGAGTTGGCATACCCAAGCCTATCGCATGAAACTTACACGGCGCATGAACTGGCGGGCTAACAACTCGCAAGATGCAGAGCCGAACTATGCCGAAATGTCCGTACATTGTCCTTTAGGGCGTTCTAAATGATGCCAGCCATCTCAATGGCAACGCGCATGTCGTTACATCTACCTGAACATACTTTTGAAGGAAAAGAGTAATGAAAGCTAAAAGAGTCGTGTCCGTTGTCTGTGTCACCGCGTTATGCGTCTCCTCCAGTCTGGTCATGGCGGGAATGCGATTTACCTCCGAGGTTTACGTGAATGAAACTTACAGAACTGCCGGCGGCAGCATGACCGATGCACGTGGTTCGGCAGATAACCGGCAATTCATCGGCTGCTATCACTACTACGACAGCGCAAGCACCACGCCCTATATCGGCTTTTGCCAAGCCTCGAATTCCGTTGGCCTGACCAAATCATGTTCGACGACCAACTCCCAAGTGGTGCAGTCGATACGCAGTATCAGTGCGGAATCCAACATCAGTTTTGCTTGGAATACCGATGGCACCTGCCGCTACGTTCTGGTCAATAACAACTCTTATTACAAACCGGCCTCGGCTACCGGATTCTAATCGGACAACCCAATACCCATGTAAAGCATGGGCATTGATCTCACTTACCCTTTCAAACGGAAACGCTGCCATGTCAAAAAAATCGACTGCACTGATTGTGGTCTTGCTATGCGTGATCGGCATACAAGCCAGACTTTTGTCCCAGGTGAAAACGCCTGTCGATAAAACCGGTGCTACACCGTTTGCAGCAATGGCAAATGAAAGCGCGGATCACGCCATCGTACAAAACGACATCGCGAACCAACTGGCGCGCATCGATGCGCGCTTGTCCGCCATTGAAAGCACCAAACCGGCAGCTCCAACAAAGCCGCAACAGGAAATTATTTTAGGCAGCCCGGAAGCCCTTGCTGCCGACCGTAAAATTGCCGCGTTGCTGCCCGACGGACCGATAAGTCAGCAGGAACTATTCCTGATTCAATCCCAGCTCGCACAATATCCCTCCAGCGAACAGGCCCAACTTTCGGCTGCCCTCGCCCGCGCGATCAATAATGGATACGTGCAGATTGCAGCGACCCCGTAAGCTGCAATCAAGCAGACCATATCGAATAATTAAATATAACGAGACGCTATCTAACCGCTCTTCTTTAAGCCCACTCAAGGCTTGGCATTCCAGCCCACCCCAAGCGTAAATCCACGACCTGCCCCGGGCTCGAAATAACGACCGTTTCCTTCGTTGACGATTACCGAGCCGACGTACTGACGATCAAATACATTATCCACGCGTATAAATGCGTGCCATCCGTTTGACTTGGCAGGTCGCCAATCCATCCGTAAGGCAAACCGGGCATTACCGTTTGCAAAATCGGTATTGCGATCATCGACGGCGATGGTGTCGCTGATGCGTGCCTCGATGGCGGCACCCCATGCATCATCAGCGGATCGCCACATTAGTTCGGCGTAAGCATCGGCTCGTGGTATGCCCGGAACACGATTTCCCTCTTCTACGATTCGCGTCAGGTTGCTGCCGTTGACGAAGACCTGATAGCTATAGCTTTCGTCAAAACGTGCACGTATCCAGTTGGCTGCCAGTGCATAGGACCACGACGTGCCGACTCTTCCTGACAAACCCACTTCGATACCAACACGGGTTGTCAGGCCCGCGTTTGCGAAACTAGCGCGACCACCGCGACTTTCGGCGGGAACGATTTCGTCTTCGCCACTGACACGGTACAAGGCGAAACTTGTTTGAAAATTCTTGTGACGCCAACGTGCTCCCATTTCGCTTGAAACAAAATGAGCTGGCGCCAAACCGAAATTGAATCCGGCGCCACCGTCGGGCCGGTAAGCCAATTCCGTCACGGTTGGCGTCTCGAAGCCACGTCCGATACTCGCGAATAATTCGCCATTGGCAAAGGAACGGGCCGCGCCTATGGAGAATGATGTTTCGCGATACTCCAGACGTCCACTGTCATCACCGTTATTCGGCGCGAAATATCGATCATCAGATTCAAAACGAAGACGTGAGTGCCGTACTGCGCCAAGCAAGCTCCAGCCAGGGGCCGGACGCCAATCACCAATCGCATAAACTTCGCTATTGACCACATGGTTGACTTCATCACGACGCAAGCGGCCGCGAACGCCAAGCTGAGCGCCACTAAAGTTTTCATATCCGCGACGCGCTTCTTCCAATTTCCCTGCTTCAAACCCGAGCGTGAAGGCACCGCGTGTACCGCTCCATTGATGTCCGATATTGATTCCATCGGATCGTCGGCCCAGGTCGATCACACCGCCAGCACTGCTTGCCGGAATTTGTGCACCGAGCGGCAACGCAAGGAACTGCAGCACATCCCTTTCGATGTGATACGCATTGATCCATGCACGCCGCCCGGGCGCGTAGTCGCGCTCCCACTGCAAGGCAAGCTGGTGGTTTTCAATGCTTTTGCGGGTATCAAACAAGATGGCGGCGGCATCGGTGCCGTGTGGATCAGCGCTTAACGCTTGTCGGGTCAGGCCCAGCGGATCCTGCGTTTCCGGTTGTGACAAGGAATTGATGACCAGCCGGAATCGCTCACCTTCGCGCGGCATCCATTGCGTTACCGCATTCAGTTGCGAACGCAAAGCGGCACTGTGTGCACGCTCGCCATTGGTGGCGAAGCGGTTCGCATCCAAACGCCACAGCCAGGATTTATCTTCGCTCTCTCCATCAACTCCCGCCGTGACTCGATAACTATCATGGTTGCCAACCCAAAAATTGAAATTCGGGCCGCGCCTGTTTTCCAAATCGGTGTGGGCAACAATGGCACCACCCGCAGCGTTTCCATATTGGAGTGCCAGTGGCCCGCGCAGCACTTCAATCCGGTCCAGCGAATCCAGGGGAAAACTACCCGCCTGCCCTTGACCGTCGGCAGCAGAAGCCGCGATTCCGTCAACAATCAGTTTTATGCCGCGGATACCGAAAGAGGAACGAGCACCGAAGCCCCGACTTTGAACCTGCAGATCCTGCGCATAATTTTGTCGGTCCAATACCGTTATGCCGGGAACGCGTGCCAAAGATTCGGACAAGCTCACTCTCCGCTGTGCATCTCGCAGCGTTGCGCCATTGACTACCGTAACGGCACCAGGAAAATTCGACAGCGATATCTGCGTCCCGAGTACTTCAACATCATCCAGCTTCGCGACTTCATCGGGTTGGGATTGCGCACATACTCCGCAAGACGCAAAAATGATCGTCAGGTATCCGAAGAAAACCGATACACGGCGCGGATGAATAGTAATTATTGTCGACATGATGAATTCCAGAATACACCCAGATTCTCCATTGTCTGCATCACGGATACGTGAAGCGGCGATCTAATTCCAACGGATCGCGATATTGATTCGATGATGTGTGTCCGCAGACATCGCGAGTGAAGAACGTAGCCCGGGTTTCGCTCAATCAAGCTGGGTTGGTGAAGCGCAACCCGGGCTAAGGTGCTTTTAGCTGCATGGTGCATGGCTAGATTTCAGTATCGATTGCGAAATTCATAACAATTTCTCCAGCGGTTTAAAAAATTGGGACAATAAAAAAGTACCGTTGCGGATTCCGTTGGTCTGGTGTTTCATCAATGCATCGAATTATTTCGACATGCAATCGTCAATCACCGGAGACAGGAACACCCGACCCTCGATTACGCCTGGCTGTTCATTAACATCGGTAGAGGGAGCAACTGCAACATAAAAGTCTCTTGGTATTTGTAGGGCCTGCGGGCCCAACCGGATGTGGCGCAGCGTGACTATGGGGTTTGGAGTAGTCAACTGCGATTTGTTTGGCCATCGGTGCATCCGGTGTATCAGCAGATATTTCAATATCTAAAAAACACCGTTTCCCCCGCAAAGGCGGGGTCCAGTGCCGCTGCTGTGATGCATGAAGTCACTGGATCCCCGACAGGAACGTTCGGGGATGATGCTAAACGAATTCGAAAAGCGGAAGCCGCACGGATCACGCAGCTAGCACATCACTGAAAAATTAATATGTGCGGTAATCAACATAGTGATTTTGCTATTCACGTTCACGACATCGCCGCCTGATATACATGTGCTGCCTATGATTTCCATTGAACAGACATGCGTACTTCAATAGAGGCACGCCTGTTCATTAGTTATGCCTTTACGAAACTTTTGGCGGTAGTGAATTAATTTTCTCTCTGCTGACTTTCTACCAAGTACCGCTGCCCTCACGCCCTCATCACCGTTGACGTAGGTAGACAGCGATATACCGCGATTAATTTTTCCATCACTTAGAGATAGCCTGAAAATGAAAAGTAATAAAACAGCTACACCGGCCACACGGCTGGTGTTAACCAGTGCCATTGCCGCTGCAATAACCACCTTGCTGATACCGGCGCAAGCCATGGCAACTTGCACAGTGGTTGTCGGCGTCTCGGTTCAATGCAACACGACTTCGACGACTGATACGACTTCTCCTGTCAATCCGACGCTTGATCGCAATTACGTGGGCGTTGCAGTCACACCTTTCGCTTTGACCGTCGATCCCGGAGCAACCGTCAGTGGAAATGGCCTTGCGGTTTCCAACACCGGTCTGGGTGGCGTGACCGTAACCAACAATGGCGCGATTGTTGTCAATGCCGGCAACACGCCGATTGCTGGCGGCACTGCAGCCCTATCTGTCAGCGCGGCAGGCGGCCCCCTCGTTTACACGGGCAACGGCAGCATTAGCAACAACGGTAATGGCAACGCGTTTGACGCGACCCAAACCGGCGCCGGTTCAACAAACATCAACATCGGCGGCAATGTTTCTGCGGCAACTGGCCAGGGCGTCGTGGTTCGTGATGCGGCGACCAGCACCGGCATGTCGGTAGTGACCAGCAGTGTCACTGCGTCAACAGCAGGAATGAACGCCATCGATGCACGCAGCGCATCATTGACAGGCAATGTTTCGGTGATAGCGAATGGCAACCTACAGGCCGGTAACGCTGGCGTCGTGGCTGCGATTCTCACACCTGGAGCGACCGGTAACGTCGGCGTAACCACGAACGGCGCGATCAATGCACGCTTCGGCATCGATGCTGCCAATCTCGGCACGGGTACGACGACCGTGATTGCCGTTGGTCCGATCACCGCAACTACCGGCAACGGTATCAATGCACAAACGACCGGAGGCATTGTTTCGGTCAATGCAGGCAGCGTCAGTTCTACCGGCAACACCGCAATTATCGCGCAACAAAATAATGCAGCCGGCACCGGTGCCGTCAATGTGACTGCAGGCAACGTTTCGGGCACGACGGGTATTCTTGTCAATAATCTCGGTACGGGCTTGACTACGATTAACGCCAACGGCACGACTACCGGCACTGCCGGTCCGTCAATCAATGCGAATGGCGGGGCCGCCACCGTGAATGTATCGGCCTCGGGCACGGTCAATGGCTTCATTGACCTCACCGATAACGCCGATCGTGTGAACAACAGCGGACTGTTCAACACCAGTGGGACCAGTCTTTTCGGTCTTGGTATCGATGTATTCAACAACGCCGGAACGATTGCCGTTTTTAACGGCGCAACGGTTTTTAGCG
>JAYUWO010000057.1:0-6423 GCA_043753545.1 Arenimonas sp. | reverse complement strand
CAGTATTCGTTCCTGCCTTTGCGACAAAGTTTTTTCCTGTGCGAACGACATGAGTTTTTGGTCAACAACCCCTACTTCCAGAATAATTTGCTGTACTTCCTGCTGGCGCGTTAAACACGCTTTTGTATGGGCGTCCATTAGGCGCGATAGAACTGGCAGCATTTTTCGTGCCTAAAGGACGCTCCTACGGCCAAAGCCTGCCGCTAAACCCGAACTGATCGCACCGGAGGCTGTGCTCGAAGCCCTCGGCAAAAACAAAAAGGCCAAGGCGACGTTCGATAATTTCAGCCCCAGCCATCGCCGTGAATACATCTAGTGGATTCTCGAGGCCAAACGCGAAGTGACTGCGGAAAAACGCGTAGAAGCCTGCATCGAAATGCTAAGCGAAGGCAAGTCGCGTCACTGGAAATATCAGCGCTAGTTTTTGCCTGTGCGTAAATAACTGATCAGGCGCCCGCGAAACGGCGACACATCGGTGTCATTGAATCGACATCGGGTTTCCTCGATGCGAAAACCCTGCGCCAGCATTGCGCGACTAAATGCCGCGCTGACGCCGCGACCGGGATCGGTGGTGATGATTTCGGCGGCCGGGTTTGCATGGCGAATAATTAATTCGGACAACATTTGCGCATGATCGCGCTCGTACAAAATATCGCTGCCGATAATCAGGTCGAAACGACCCAATGTCGCATGCGGCTTGTTCCACGATAAATCGACATAGGTGGGCCGTTTCAGAAAATTGAGATCGGCGTTGTGTTTCAAAAAAGAATCGGCCAGAGGGTGATGATCGCTCGCGGTAATATCGGCGGCACGTCGTTGCAACACCAGACTAGATAACCCGAGACCACAGCCGATTTCCAGAATACGACGGCCTTTGAGCGGAATCACCGACATCGCATTGGCGAGTATTTGGCCTGCCGGCCAGAGTTGACCGAACAAGCTCCAGGAAGCCGATGAAATGCCGGCCAACTCCGCCAGGCCCTGCGGATCGGCATATTGCTGCTTATCGCTCAGCGAACGAATTTGATAGGCGTGCTCGCCCACCTTGACGGTCGTGGTTTTAACGCTGTAACCCGGCATGTCACTTTCTCGCAGATGCGGTGAAAGTAGGGCTGCATTGCGCAGCAAAACTTTGGCGAAGCGGGCCGTGGGAAACGCACGAAGCGCAGGAATACGAAGTAGGAGTCCATCACAACACAGATACTTCGGATTGCCTAATGTCATTGCGTCTGAATGAACAGTTGGTTTATTTCTCGCTCAGGTGTCTGCGTTAACATTGCTAAAAATACCGGCAGATAAATGATGAATTACGATATCCAGCACAACCGCGAACAGCACCGTTTCGAGACGACGATCGACAATTTGCTTTGCGTGATCGATTACCGGCTGGACGGGAAAAATTTAACCTTGCCGCATGTCGGCGTAGCAAAAGCACTCGAAGGTCGTGGTATTGCCGGCGAATTGACCCAGACCGCGCTCAATTGGGCGCGCGCGGAAAACTATCGCGTCATTCCGGTTTGTCCTTACGTACAAGCCTGGTTGAAAAGGCATCCGGATTATCAGGATTTGCTGCATGAGGGGTTTTAACCCCGAATGATGTCCGATCTTGCGCCTTTGATTTTTTGTGGGAGCCGGTTCAGCGGCGATCAGATGCTTCAGTCTTCGATTCAAATAAATCGCAGCGTGAAGTTCAATCACCGGTGAACCGGCTCCCACAGTGGAAACGCAAACATCACGCTCGCAAGCGAAAACGCTCGCGATAATCTGCCGGCGTCAGATGTGTTGCGCGCTTGAATAATTTCCGGAAGCTCGCGCTGTCGTGATAACCACATCGCTCGACGATTTCATCAAAACTCATCAGCGTGGTTTCCAGCAAGGCCTTCGCACGTTCGACACGAAGATGCTGGATATGACCGATCGGACTGGCGTTGTAGTGCTGGCGAAAATGCCGCAACAGACTGCGTTCGCTGGTATCGCAATAATCGGCGAGCTCGCTGACGCTTAAATCACGATGCAATTGCTGCTGGATAAATCGTTCGGCCTTTTCCGACATGGAATGCCGCGGTCGTTCGGTTAATGCCAAACTGATATAGGGCGCCTGGCTTTGGCGCTCGGTATCGATCAGCATCATGCGGCCGGTCAGTTGCGCCAGCGGTTCATCCACGCGCTTGGCAAGTAGTTGCAGGATATAGGTGTAAATCGCCGTGCTCGCCCCGGTGGTAGCGAACATGCCGTCTTCAACAATCATGCGCTCGACATTGAGCCGCACATTCGGATAACGCTTGCGAAACGCGGCATCCAGCCACCAGCTCGTGGTGGCTTCATGGCCATCGAGCAGGCCCGATTCGGCCAGTAAAAAAGCGCCACAACAGGCTGCCGCGATGGGTATCCCGCGCAAATGGATGGCACGCAGCAATTCGATCTCGGGCTGATAATTTTCGAGTCGCTTGATCACGTCCTCGGCACTGTCGTGCATATAGCCGGGCACCAGCAGGCAATCGAGCGCCACATCGGGGGACTGTGCTCCACTTAGCTGCTGGCCGCCGCTGCCGATAACTTGCGACAACCCACGCGCGCTAATCAACACGGTTTCAATTCGCAAGCTCGTGCCCGGCTCGCGTAACTGCGCCAATTTCTGTGCCGTCCGGAACATGTCGGCCGGACCCACCAGACTGGAAAGCATGCAGTCTTCCATCGCCAGCAGGCCCAGCGTGAAACGTTGTTCCTTATTCGACATAGACCGCTCCGGTGTTGTCGCTCAACCATTCGATCAAGCTGGCCGGCAATGCCACGCCCTTGGCCTGATCTTCATCGCAGGCGACGACGGGGATATGGCCACTATGGCCGGTAGGCAAGGCCGTTTGCGAAGGCGCCAGTAATTCCGGCTTTCCGGCGGCATCGCGGGTCAGCAACCACAAACCCGCCGGTACCGAAGCGGATGACTGGCAGTTGCTGTCGAGCTGGATGGCAAAGTCCTGGCCATCGCTGGGCAATAGCCGCCATTGCGAATTGCCGGCATTCAAAACCGCCGTATATTCGCCACCGGCTTGATACATCGGACCGGTGTCGGGTTCGCTGCCAACTGCTACGGTACTCAGTAAAACGCTGGCGATGAGGGTGCTAATAAGTTTCATGATCTGTCTCCTGGAATCGGGCTTTGCCCGGGGTGAACACAGAATCTGCCGAAAGTATGTCGCCAAATAGTGGCGGTTACGACAGTTTAATGGCGAAAACAGCCAAACCAGGCAAATTTGTCGCCTTGCCCGGTTTGCCGGCCTAGAAAGGCATAATCGCCAAAACTAGCGAGTGACCCATATGTCCCGATTTATCAATGCGATCAGCCTGGTGGTGAAGGATTACGACGAAGCCATTGATTTTTATGTCAACCAGCTGGATTTCGAATTGGTCGAAGACACGCGCTTGAGCGATGAAAAACGCTGGGTACTGGTGGCGCCACGCGGCGCGAAAGAAGCGCGCATTTTGCTGGCTAAAGCGGCGAATGCCGAGCAGGAAAAAAGCATCGGCAATCAAACCGGTGGTCGCGTTTTCCTGTTTTTGCAGACCGACAGTTTCTGGCACGATTATCAACACATGAAAGAAAAAGGCATCGTGTTTTGCGAAACGCCACGCGAAGAAAGTTACGGCACCGTGGTGGTGTTCCAGGATTTATACGGCAATAAATGGGATTTGCTGCAGTTGAAATAAATGCTCATGTAGGAGCCCGCTCTGTGTACTGAGCGTAGCGAAGTACAAACAGAGCTGGCGATGCTTACGGGAGTGTTTATCGCCAGCTCAAGTGCATTTCGCTTTGCTCAATGCTTGAGCGGGCTCCTACAGAAGTGCTAGAGCTTTCGCATCGCCTTGATAAAAACATCTGACATCGTCCACCTGTCCAGCCACCCGCGCAACGACACGTAAGGACTCGCATCAAACCAGGCTCGATCCACTTGTGCGAACTGCCGGATAAAAGGCATCAAAGCCAAATCTGCAATGCCTGCATTATGGCCAAAAAAACAGTTATTTTCATGCAGCCGCGCATTCAAATCGTTCAAAATAGTGGCGCCCTGGGCACGATATTCCAGCGTTGAAAATTCCGGATAGCGCTCCGGATATTTGTAGCGATCCAGTGTCGATTTAAACTCGCCGTCGTTCCGTTGAATCAGTGCCTTTACATCTTCAGAAAATCCATCGAGCATGCCGAGCGGATCGCACTGCCGCAGCGCCCAAAGCATAATGTCGAGACTTTCATCAAGCACACGCCCACCGGGCAATACCAGCACCGGCACCGTGCCCTTGGGAGATAAAGCCAACATCTCCGCCGGCTTTGCCTTCAAATCCACTTCGCGGATTTCCACATCAACGCCACTTATCACAATCGCGAGGCGAGCTCGAATTGCATAGGGACACCGGCGGAAGGAATACAACAGCGGTAGAGACGACATGGTTTGAAATATACCGTTAATTCGGCCAACACATTATTATCGGACCATGACCACCACCTGCCCGAAATGCCAATACCGTCGAACGGCCATCGACAGTCAGGTGCATGCCGATATTTGTCCGGCCTGCGGCATCGTTTACAGCAAAGGGCTGGCAAGACAAACTGAAGCCGGCGATGACATCATCATCGAACCGGAAATCCGGCAAACATTTCTTCAGTGGCTTACCGAAGCGCCGGAACGTGTCGACTCGATGGCGTTCTGGGCACGCGCAATCTGTGCGTTTCTTTTTGCCATCTGGTCCTTGTATTTCATTTTCAACGGCATCGATTGGGAAGTGATCGGCGGTTCATTCATGCACAACATCAATCTGATGTTTCATGAATTCGGCCATTTGTTTTTTAGTCCGTTCGGCGAATTCATGACGATTCTCGGCGGCAGTCTGTTTCAGGTGCTTTGGCCCTGGACTTTCCTGTTCACATTTTTATTGAAGTATCGTGACACCTTTGCTGCCAGTCTAATGTTGTGGTGGAGCGGACAAAGTTTTGTCGATCTGTCGCCGTATATTGCCGATGCCTATTACCGGGGCTTGCCACTGGTGGGTGGTGGTGGCGAGGAATCCCATGACTGGGGCAATCTGCTCACCATGACCGGCATGTTGGAGAGTTATCTGACCATAGCGCGGCTGAGTTTTTTCATTGGCAGCACGATGATGGTCGCTGCCATGGTCTGGGCGGCGCTGGCATTGCGGCAGCAATGGCAGGTGCTGAAACAAACGTCCTAGTGGCCCCGACAGCCTAAATCCGCGACAATAGCGGTTCTTTGCTGCGGTTCTCGCAGCGGTTTTCTGGAGGGATGTATGGCAGAACCCATCATTACGGCACCAGCAGGTGGCGCAAAAATTACTATTTCGGGCGGTAAATTGAACGTTCCGAATAATCCGATCATTCCATTTATCGAAGGCGACGGTACCGGTCCGGATATCTGGGCAGCCTCGGTTCGCGTATTGGATGCAGCGGTCGCGAAAGCTTACGGCGGCGAGAAAAAAATTCACTGGCTGGAAGTTTTCGCCGGCGAAAAATCCAATAATCAATTCGGCACCTGGTTGCCGGAAGCTTCGGTGCAGGCTTGCCGTGATTATCTGGTCTCGATCAAGGGTCCATTAACCACACCGGTTGGCGGCGGCATTCGTTCCTTGAACGTCGCTTTGCGCCAAATGCTCGATCTGTATGTTTGTCTGCGTCCGGTTCGCTGGTTCAAAGGCGTGCCTTCGCCGGTGAAGCGTCCTGATCAAGTCAATATGACGATTTTCCGCGAAAACACCGAAGACATTTATGCCGGTGTTGAATACGCCGGTGGTTCGGAATTGGCGCAGAAGTTACTCGACTTCATTGCGAAAGAAGACCCCAAGGCATTCGATAAAATTCGTTTCGGCACGCAGGAAAAATCCGAAGGCTGGCAGAAAGCTCTGGAAGGTATCGGCGCACCGCATCGCGAAGTCAAAGTAAATGTCGGTCTCGGCATCAAGCCGGTCTCGTATCTCGGTACCGAACGCTTGGTACACAGCGCGATCAGCTACGCGATCGCCAACAAATCCAAATCGGTGACCCTGATTCACAAGGGCAACATCATGAAATTCACCGAAGGTGGTTTCCGTGATTGGGGCTATCAGGTCGCGAAAGAGTTTTACGGTGCGGTCGAATTGGACGGCGGCCCTTGGATGATTATTCCTGAAGGCAAACCGGGTGCTGGCTTGATCATCAAGGACGCGATTGCCGATGCGTTCCTGCAGCAAATCCTGTTGCGCCCGGCCGAATATGACGTGGTTGCCACGCTCAACTTGAACGGCGACTATTTGTCGGACGCACTGGCGGCGCAGGTGGGTGGCATCGGCATCGCGCCGGGCGCCAACATCAACTACGTCACCGGGCATGCCATCTTCGAGGCCACCCACGGCACCGCGCCCAAGTACGCCGGCAAGGAC
>JAYUWO010000056.1:0-6429 GCA_043753545.1 Arenimonas sp. | reverse complement strand
TTGAAGGCGCCGGCGCGCTGGAAGTTTTCGCATTTGAAAAAAAGTTCGGCACCGACCAGATCATTCAATGATGAAGATTGTAAAACCGGAGTCACGTGTGCATGCGGGGCAATTCGCGCCGCGGCTGCCAGTACGTCGCTGAATGACGGTGTCTTGTTTGCGTTACCCATCTACGGCTCCGGTTTTTTCTGGCCCAATAAACTGCTCATGCTCGATCCGATAACCACCAGGATCGCGCCGATGTAACCAAACGCCGTCACGTGCTCGGAAGCAATTGTTGTCGGTGAAATGGCATGCACGATGGCGACAGACGCCAGACATAACAGCGGCGTCACGGCCAATATGGCGGACACTCGCGAGGCTTCCCAATGCACCAGTGCTTCGGCAAACGCGCCATAGGCAATCAGGGTATTGATCGCACAATACGCCAGCGCCCAGGCATGTACGCCATCCAGTGCCAATAACTTTTGCGGATGTGAAAACGGCAACAACACCAGCGTTGCGACGGCATAGATAAAAAACAGGATCATCTGCGAGCTCAATCGCATCAGTAATTGTTTTTGAATCAGTGCATAACCGGCCCAAACCACCGCGGCAAAAATCACCGAGCCCGATCCGATCAAATACGCTTGCGTGCCTAGCGGCGTGCCCTTGAATTGATCGCTGAAAAACAAGACCAGTCCACAGGCAATCGTGGCCAAACCACACCATTGCCCCCACTGGTAAATTTCGCGAAAGACGAAAATACCACCAAGCGCCATTAGCAGCGGTGCGAGTTGAATCAGTAATTGCGCATTTGCCGGCGTGGTGTACTGCACCCCGAACAAATAGAACACGTAGTTGCCAATCAACAGCAAAGCCGCGGCACTCAAATGCCACCAGCGTTTGCCGTCCAGGCTTTTGAACGCGGAAAGACCGCCGCGCCAACTCAACCAGCCTAGCATCACTATCGTCGCCACTAGAAAGCGAAACCAGGTCAACGTGATGGCATCGAGTTGTTCGAGCGTAATTTTCAGCGCAATCGGCAAACTGGCCCAGCAGGCCGCCGTAATCAATGCCAGCACCAGGCCCAATCGCCAACGGCCCGACGCTTGATGTAAGGCCATGTGCAATCCCTGATATACGATATGGTTTGCATCTTAACATTCCGGCTTATTCACCTAAAGTTAAGTCTTGATTCACCCACTTTGATTGACACTTCTTCTACTCAGGGAGTCATTTATGAAACTCAAGCTCGCGATCGTCGGCCTTTTCATGCTCGTCAACACCGCCTGCGTGACGAGTACGAACAGTTATACCCGTGACATCGTTTATCGCGACGGCAGTTATTACTCGCCCGCCGATGATCAAAACGGTGATTATTATTACGAGCCTGAACCCGAATACGATGACTACGGATATAACTACGGTTTCGGCTCGGGCTTTTACGGAAACCCCTGGTATAGCCATCACGATGCCTACCGCTGCCGCTTCGCCTATCGCTATGACCGTTATTGCGACAGTGGCCGGGGTGGTTTTTCCCTAAACTTTGGTGGCATATCGCTGATTTTTGGAAATTCGGGCTATTACGATTATGGCTATGGGTACGGCTATGGCTACCCCTACTACGGCTATTACAACCCGTACCACGGCCATCATGCACCACGCCCCTGGAATGGCAAGCCGATCAGGTCGGCCATTCAAATTCCGGATAACAGCGTGAGCAACCGGCCAAGCGTTCGCGTGCGAGGTGAACCGACACGCATGCCGACCAAACCTGGCTTGCTCGAGCCGGAAACACCCGAGCCTATCGTCGAATCCGATACCAGGCGCGATCTCAATCCCTATACCCGCACCCGAGAGCCCAGACAAACCCGTCGGCCGGAAGCATGGCGAGATCGCGATGCCGCTGATCGTGATCAGGATGGCGGGATTAGAATCGGCTACAACGAGCCTCCGCGGAGTCGGGCAAAGCCATTGCCGGTGATCGAGATGGATTCCGATAATCAAGCTGATGAAAGGCTCGTTCGCCAGCAAAGGCGGCCTCAGCCTTATCCGGTCAGCGGAGAACCAGCCGGGGAGCCATTACAAGCCGCTGCTCCGAACGTTCAAGTCCGCGTTCGTCCTGAACGGTCAGAAAGGGCTGAACGGGCCGAACGACCCGCAAGAGCGGAAAGAGTCGAAAGAATTGAACGTTCTGCGCCAGCAGTCAGTCGGGAAGATGATTGACCGGTTTGTTAAAGCTGCGTGAAGGCGCGCGTTACAAGCTTACGTTCTTGACCTAAAACGTCATTTTCTGACCTTTCCAAGCGCTGGTTTGTCTGGTGCTCGGCCTTGATTCCCCCGGATCTCCCCTGTTCCGAAAGAGTCAAACCGAGTACCAGCATTTTTTTTCGGTCCATACCTCCGCGCCACACATAAAAAAAGCCGGGAGCTCCCCCCGGAGCTCCCAGCTAGCATTCCTTCATAAACAAATTCGCCCCTGTTCAGTCGAACAAGTTATGGAGGGTGCCTATGAAGATGAGCAGGAAGCATGCCAAGGGACAAAGTTTTGTTGTTACAAATTGTGTCTTGTTGAATTGGCTGTCAAACCTGTCAAATTGCCGTGCGGAGCTGGCGGTTATCAAAAAATAGAGTACCGCCGATACCCGCAGCCTCAATCCTTTAAACTATGCCGATCATGAAAAACGATTTCTTCCAATACGATGTCATTGTGATTGGCGGCGGCCACGCCGGTACCGAAGCCGCGCTTGCTTCGGCGCGCGCCGGTGCGCGTACTTTGCTGCTGACCCATAGCATCGAAACGGTCGGCCAGATGAGCTGCAATCCGGCCATCGGCGGTATCGGCAAGGGTCATTTGGTAAAAGAAATCGATGCACTCGGAGGCGCCATGGCGCGCGCTACCGATCGCGCCGGCATTCAATGGCGCACACTCAATGCCAGCAAAGGTCCGGCCGTTCGCGCCACGCGCGCCCAGGCCGACCGCCAACTCTACAAGTCCGCCATTCGCCATATCGTGGAAACCCAGGAAAACCTGACGCTATTCCAGGCCCCGGTGGATGACATCCTGTTTGAAAGCGGCCGTGTCGCCGCCGTGATCACCCAAAGCGGTTTGCGTTTCAATACCAAGGCTGCCGTGCTGACGGCCGGCACATTTCTCGCGGGCAAGATCCATATCGGCCTGACAAATTACGCCGGTGGCCGTGCCGGCGATCCGCCGTCCATGGCTTTGGCAGAAAAATTACGCGATGGCCCTTTCATGGTCGATCGCCTGAAAACCGGCACCCCGCCACGCATCGATGTGCGTTCGATCAATTTCGAGGGGCTGGAAGAACAACCCGGCGACACGCCGATTCCGACCATGAGTTTCATTGGCCAGAAAAGCGAACATCCACGCCAGATTTCCTGCTGGATTACCCACACCTCCGAACAAACGCACGACATCATTCGCGGCGGCCTTGATCGCTCGCCAATGTATTCCGGTGTGATTGAAGGCGTCGGCCCGCGTTATTGCCCGAGTATCGAAGATAAAGTAGTGCGCTTTGCCGACAAGGCATCGCACCAGATTTTTATCGAACCGGAAGGTCTGGAAACTTTCGAGATTTATCCGAACGGCATTTCCACTTCGCTGCCTTTCGATGTGCAATTTGAATTGGTGCGTTCGATCAAGGGTTTTGAAAACGCGCACATCACGCGTCCGGGTTATGCGATTGAATATGATTATTTTGACCCACGTGGTTTAAAAGCATCGCTGGAAACCAAAAGCATCAATGGCTTGTTTTTTGCCGGCCAGATCAATGGCACCACCGGCTACGAAGAAGCAGGCGCACAGGGCCTGATAGCCGGTTTGAACGCAGCCCGTTTGACGCAGGATAAACCGGCCTGGACGCCGCGCCGCGACGAAGCCTATATCGGCGTATTGATTGATGACCTGATCACGCATGGCACCACTGAACCGTATCGCATGTTTACCTCGCGCGCCGAGTATCGATTGCAATTGCGCGAAGACAATGCCGACACCCGCCTAACTGAAATTGGTCACCAGATGGGCATCGTCGATGAACAACGCTGGGCGGCTTTTTCACGCAAGGCCGCAGCGGTAAAAACCGAAACCGAACGGCTTAACAAACTTTGGGCAACGCCGGGTAATGCTCTTGGCGCAGCCGTGCAAGCACAATTGAATGTGCCGATTACTCGTGAATGCAATGTGCTCGATTTAATCAAGCGTCCGGAAATAACCTACGCAAGTTTAATGTCGGTCGCCGATCTGGGTCCCGGCGTCAGCGATGCAAAAGTCGCCGAGCAAATCGAAATCGGGGTGAAATATTCCGGTTATCTGGATCGCCAGAAAGAAGATATCGAACGCAATCGTCGTCATGAAGACACCGAAATTCCGGTGGATTTCGAGTACCAAAACATCTCGGGTTTGGGCAATGAGCTGGAAGCCAAGCTGATGAAAGTACGCCCGCAGACGATTGGCCAGGCACAGCGCATTCCCGGCATGACTCCGGCCGCCATTTCCCTGCTTTTGGTCACCTTGAGCAAGCGCCGTCGGGTGGCATAAGCCCGCTTTTTGTGAATTAAGGCGCCGAATCGGCACTTATCGCTGAAATAAATCGCAAAAAACCACCTACGCAGTGGTATGGCGATGAAAGTTCAATTAAAGTTAAGGCTCTAACCGAGGTACACCTCGGAGGTGGGCCAAAGCGGTCTGCGGGGGAGGGGTCACTTTAAAAGAGTGAAAACCAGCCGCAACGTGGAGCTCTTATATTTTTGTTCACGCTCAGGAGTTAATCATGCCCCGTATTTCTCATCTCGCTCTCGCCTGCGGTTTGGCGCTTGGCGCACAGGCCGCGCAAGCCCAGCAGTTTTCCAGTGTTATCACCTTTGGCGACAGCCTGAGTGACGCTGGCAATGTTGGCATCCTTCTGTCCGGCGGTGCTTTAACCAGCAATAGCTTTACCACCAACCCTGATCCGGTGTGGTCGCAAATTGTTGCCTCCGAATTCGGCTTTAACCAAACCGCTTCATTGGTAGGTGGCACCAATTACGCCTACGGTGGTGCTTGCTCACGCGCCAACACGGTGGGTCCACCTGCATTTACCTGCGTCAATTCACCCAGCTCTTTCTCATTGACCACGCAACTGGGCGGCTATCTTGCTGCCAACCCAACGGGCGTTGATCCTAATGCGCTATATACCGTTTGGGCAGGCGCCAATGACTTGTTTACGGCGCTGGGGAACCCGGGAACTGCCTCTACCGTCACCGGCTCGGCAGCATTGACAACCATTGCCAATATTTCAGCGCTTCAGGCCGCAGGTGCCAACTATATCGTTGTGCTGAATCTCCCTAATATCGGCGCGACGCCGCAGTTCAGCAATGCCGTGTTGTTCCCAGCCACCGCACCATTCGGACCGAGCGTGACTGGTCTCAGCATCATTTACAACGAGACCCTCAACGGTGGTTTGGCCACCCTGGCTGACGGCATTATTCCGATCAATGTGTTTGCCTTGGTAGAAGAAGTTCGTGCCAACCCCATTGAATATGGTCTTACCAACGTCACCGCAGTTGCTTGCTTAAGCGGCGGCGTACCAATGTCATCGGTTGGTTGCGGCCCAGCCAACTACGTGACTCCAACGGCTAACCAAACCTACTTCTTCGCCGACGGCGTGCATCCGACCGGAGCTGGCCACGCCTTGCTAGCCGATGTCGTGTTGGCCACCATCGTTGCGCCCGGCCAAGTGTCATTAGCCGGCGAACTGCCGCTGCAAGTGTATGACGACCATAGCGGCGCCATCCGCCAAGCTGTTTTCGATAATAAAGTCGGTGGAATGGAAGTCGGTGAATCGCGTGGTTTCTTCAACGCCCAGTTCGGCAGCCAGGACTATGACGCGGGTGTCAATGCTCCTGCATTGAGCACCAATAGCAATACCTTCTCGGGTGGCTTTGAATATCGTCATAGCGAACGTTTCAGCTTCGGTGCCGCCATCAGTTTCGGCGGAACAAACGGCGACTTCTCTGGCGGCGATATCGATGGTCAGGAAATTTTAGGCTCCCTGTTTGCCAACGCAAATTTTGGTAATGGCTATATCGGCGGCGCCCTGTCCCTCGGTAGCAGCAGTATCGACATCAAGCGTTCGTTCTTCATTGGCCCATCACTTCGGGTTAACGAAGGCAGCGCCAGCGCTTCGCACAAAGCGGCAGAACTCAGTGGCGGTTACCTGTTCGGTGACACCGTTCGTCACGGACCCTTCGCCAGCGTTACCTGGCAACGTGTAGGCGTGGAAGCTTTCTCCGAAGAGGGCGGCAACGCTACTGCGATGCGTTACGGCGAGTTTGATCGTGATTCTTTGATCGGCCGCATCGGCTATCAGTTACAAGGCAAGTTTGGTGATGATCATGCCATTCGCCCAAGCCTGCGAGTCGCCTATGCCTCGGAAAGCGAAGACC
>JAYUWO010000055.1:0-19669 GCA_043753545.1 Arenimonas sp. | reverse complement strand
GGCGTGACGGCAGCGCGATGCTCGTGTTTTGCCAGACATGCCAATAACAACTGGCCATTTTTCTTGAGTACACGCGCGGCTTCGGCAATCGCCAGCGCAGGTTTGTCGGCGTAGGTCAGTGCGTGCATGAGCAAAATCAAATCAAAACGCGAGTTGTCGAATGGCAGCGCCTGCATGTCACCTTCGATGACTTCGACATGCGGTAATTTACGCAAGCGTTCGCTGGCGGCCACCACTACTTTGGCGCTGCTATCGAGACAAATATATTTTTTGGAATGCGGTGCCAATAATTCTGCGAGCACACCATCGCCCGAAGCGATATCAAGTACTTCACCCGGTGCCAGCAAGGGCAGGGCCGAGCGCGCCAAAGCTTCCCAGGTTCGGCCAGGTGAATAATGCCGCTCCATATCACCTGCCACCGAGTCGGCCCAGTTCTGGTCACCGGCGCGTGAACCGAGTACGAGAGGCAAACGTTCTGCGTCCTGTCGCAGCAAAGGATCATCGGTCGAATCACGTAGGGTTTCCCATAGACGTTTCTCGCCCGGATCAAGCTGGTCGTCGTTGAATCGGTAGTAAGCAGAAACACCGGCGCGCCTGTCGAGCACGAGCTCGGCATCTTTAAGTTTGGCAAGATGAGTAGACACTCGTGGCTGCGCCAATCGCGTAATCGAGGCCAATTCGGCTACGGTAAGCTCTTCGTTTTCGAGTAATGCCAATAATCTGACCCGGGTTGGGTCGGCAAGCACGTGTAAACAGGCTGACCAGGCTTCAAGATCCATTATATCTTTTCATCGCGATTTTAAGATAAAGCAGATTAGACGGGCTTTGGCGTTCGGTCAAGCGCATTTTTTGATGAATACTAACTAACCGTTGACATCACAAACGGCTACAATGAGCGCTGGAATTTATGTGAGAGGTTGCCGTGGATTTTAATTTCACCGAAGAACAGCTGATGATCCAGGACGTGGCTCGTCGAATCGCCCAGGAAAAAATTGCGCCTAGCGCAGAACATTTCGACAGAACCGGTGAATTTCCGCTGGAAAATATTCAATTGCTGGGTGAAAACGGCCTCATGGGAATAGAAGTGCCGACCGAATACGGTGGCGCCGGAATGGACCCGATCAGCTATGCCCTGGCGATGATCGAAATTGCCGCCGGTGACTGTGCACACTCCACGATTATGTCGGTGAACAACTCGCTGTTTTGCAATGGCATCCTGAAGTTCGGTAGCGAAGCCCAGAAGCAACTCTATGTACGTGCCATCGCCGAAGGCACCGCCATTGGTGCATTTGCCTTGACCGAACCGCAATCGGGCTCGGACGCCACCGCCATGCGTTGCCGCGCCGTCAAACAAGATGATGGTACCTTCGTTATCAATGGCAAGAAGAGCTGGATCACCTCCGGCCCGGTCGCCAAATATCTCGTTTTGTTTGCAATGACTGAGCCAGGCAAGGGCGCCAAGGGTATTACCGCTTTCATGGTGGATGCCGATAAAAAAGGCTTTTTCCGTGGCAAGACAGAACCGAAATTGGGTATCCGCGCTTCAGCCACCTGCGAAATCGAATTCCAGGACTACGTCGCGCAAGCCGATGAAGTGCTCGGCGTTGAGGGCGAAGGATTCAAAATTGCCATGGGCGTGCTGGATGCCGGTCGTATTGGTATCGCGTCGCAAGCCGTAGGCCTTGCACGTGCCGCTTATGAAGCTAGTGTTGCTTATGTGAAAGAACGCAAAAGCTTTGGTCAGCCGATTGGCAGTTTCCAGATGATTCAAGCCAAAATTGCCGACATGAAATGTAAACTGGATGCTGCCACTTTCCTGACTCTGCGTGCCGCTTGGGCCAAGGCGCAAGCCGACAAAAATGGTGGGCGCTTCAGTACCGAAGCCGCCGTCGCGAAATTAACCGCCTCCGAAAACGCCATGTGGATTACCCACGCTGCCGTGCAAATTCACGGCGGCATGGGTTATTCGAAAGAAATGCCGCTGGAGCGCTACTTCCGCGATGCCAAGATTACCGAAATTTATGAAGGCACCAGTGAAATTCAGCGCATGGTGATCGCCCGTAATGAAACCGGATTGAGATAAAACAATGTCACACGCAAATGCCGAGTTGTTGAAGAAGTTCTATACCGCATTTGCAAATCTTGATGCCGAAACCATGGCGAGTTGTTATCACGAAAATGCCGAGTTTGAAGACCCGGCATTTTCTTTGCGCGGTAAAAAAGAAATTGCTGGCATGTGGGCAATGCTGTGTACGGCAGTGAAAGAAAAAGGCCGCGATGTCTGGACCCTTGATTTTTCCGGCATTTCGGCAGACGACACACACGGAAAGGCTCACTGGGAACCGCTATACCGCTTTAGTGCTACCGGCCGAATGGTGCACAACATCATCGATGCCGAATTTGCATTCAAAGATGGCTTGATCATTTCGCATCGAGACCATTTTGATTTCTGGCGCTGGTCGAAACAGGCGCTTGGCACGCCGGGTGTGCTTTTAGGCTGGTCTTCTTTCCTGAAGAAAAAAGTGCGTGCCCAGGCAGCTAAAAATCTGGCCGTGTTTCTGGCCAAACGTTAGTCGCGGGAGTTCATTTTGAATCTTGATTATAACGCTGCAGAAAAAGCCGTTCTGGAAACGCTTGCAAAAGCCGGAAATGAATTGAACGTGCAATTGCTTATTTCGGAAGTCATCGAACAGGACTTCGGGTGGGTGTTTTTGTATGAGACAGAAGATTCCAAGCTGGCAACGAATGCTGTACTGGTCTTCGACAAGACAGACGGACTGGTTTATATCCCGGGTGCGGCCACAAGCATTGATGCTGGTATCGAGGAATATCGGCACGGTAATAAATCACGCGCCTAAATGTTTTGTGCTGGACTAGCCGGAAACTTTGAAGTCCAGATAACGCAAATGCCAAGGCACAATCCACATTTCGCCTTGTGGATGCATGCCCAGCAGAGTCGTCATCATCTGCATCAGGCGATCCTGTGGACAGCCCGTCACGCCAAACAACAAGGTGGCAAAGCCCAGGGTTTCAGGTAGTGAATTGAAACGCCAGGAGACATCGATCACTTCGTCACGAATTAATTTCAATCCAGCCTGTTCTGCCATTTCTTCGGCGTTGTCGGTCAAGTACATGCCCTGATGGCCGGTTTGATTGAACTGTCCGATAAAACCGTCGAGAAACACCGATTCTTTTGATCCGGAGACGACATCGGCCAAATGGATGAGTCCGCCGGTTTCCACGTGCTCGGACAGTTTCTTTAGAAATTTCGGCTTCTCTTCCATATGGTGCGAAGCCGCCAAACAGACGCCACGCGAGAACTTGCCGACGTTCCAGTCACCGAATGCCGAGACAACGGAAGGTTCTCCATGAAAGCCTTCGGATATTTCCAGGCCTTTGACTTTGACTCCTTCGGGACAGAAGGCTTCCAGATATCCGCCACCGGCGGGAATATCCAGAACGGTATCGCCACTTTTAAGAGGGTTGGCTGAAAACAGGTATTCAAACTCGCGCTGCCGGGCCTTTGGACTGCCTTGCATGGCGCGATCGTAGAGACTGCCTCGATGATTGAAAATATCTTCGTAAGTGCGGGATTTGTCGATCATCGTGAATTACTCAAGTTGCGATTTTGCATGTTCGGCATCAAGCTTTTCCATTGCATCTTTGGGCTTGAGCTTGCTGGCTTTTTCAATGGCATTCGCTGCGGCGTCCTCTTTTTTGTCACCGTAGAGCAACATGAGCATATTGCCGTGTTCCAAATGCGCGATGGGCGAATCGGGCGTGAGTTTTAATGCTGATGCCATCAGTCGTTCGGCTTCTGACGCTTTCGCGCCATAAGTCATTCCGCCGATCATGGCCCCGATTTTACCGATGATTTCAGCGTGGTAAAGCGCAAGCGCGGTCTGTGCTTCGGCATGCTTCGGGGCCAGTTCAAGCGTGGCGTCGAGAGCTTTACGTACTTTGGTTGCCAGGCCCATTTTTAATGCTTTGGTGATGCTGATGCCCTGACTGTAACGGCCCATGGCGAAGGCATAGCGATAATGGCTATTGGCTTCTTCGGGTAGTACTGCAATGGCAGCTTCCGCTATTTTTCCGGCTTGTTCGAATCGTTTCAGCTGTTCTTGGTCATCGTCTACCAGATAGGTGGTGTGAATCCCCATTGCCTTGCATGCCACCGAGGCACCGACGGCGCCGAGCGATTCGGACAATTCAAATGACTGCTGAAAATCGCCCCGATGATACGCAGCCCAGGCTTGTTGCAATTGATCGGCCAATTGATCGGCGCTAACTCCTTTGGGAGCCGCTTTTCCGGCGGCTTTAATCAGGGCAGTGGTGCGCTTTACATCCGGATAGGGTTCGCAGTCACCCGAATGCAGCGAAGTCCATGCTTTTTTTAATTTGTCACCGGAAAAATCGTACGCTTTCTGGTCGTGTGGAAATTTGGCCCAGCCGGATTTTTTACTCGCCATAGTGTTCTCCCTTTGTTCGACAAGCATGTCGCGAAGCGGAAAGTTGTGCAAGTCGACCGACATGAATTTCAAACAGCCAATATTCGTGACTTCAATACTTTAGTGTGAAAACTCAAGCATTTAGGCGAACACTGCAATTCAAATCTCCCGGCCATACGGCCAACCATCTACATAACGAGGTGTTTTATGGCACGTACCAAGAAAGTTGCAAAAACCGTTCGCACGGCGACGAAGAAAACCGAAGCTGGTTCACGCGACTTGTTACTGGCGGGCATTGGCGCTGTTTCCCTTGGCCGCAAGAAAGCGATTTCGGGCTATGCCAACGCGTTGCAAAATGTTGTTGATTTCAGCAGCTATTTGAACGACAGCGTAAAAAACGGCGAAAAAACCGCCAAGAAATTGCGTAAACAAGCCGAAACCAAAATCAATCAATTGAACAAGCAAGCGCAAACCGAAGGCGCAAAAATCCAGAAGCAGATCAAAGCCAAGGTTGCTCCATTCCAGAAACAAGTGTTGGCCGTCGTCAATGAAGCCAAGGCACAAGCCGAAACCCGTTTGGCGCCAGTATTGGCCAAATTCGGCAAGAAGCCGGCTGCCAAAGCCAAGCGTGTAGTGGCTAAAAAGCCTGCTGCCAAGCGTGTGACCAAGCGCGTTGTAAAAACGACACGTCGCAAAGCTGCCTGATTAAGGTAGTTTCCTCAAAAAACGCCCCGCATGTCGGGGCGTTTTTGTAGGATGGCCTTCTAGGCCCGAAAAATCCCGCCGGATCGGTCGGGCCTAGAAGGTCCTCCTACGGCAACACTTTTAATGCTCTGCTTTTTGCGCTTTCGCAAATGCTGCCAATTGTTCCGGCGTGGCTTCGGGCTGGTATTTCGCTTTCCATTCGCCGAAAGCTTCACCATAAATAATCTCGCGGGCTTCGTCTTTACTCATTTCAGCGCCAGCCGCTTGCGCAGCTTCGCGGTACCAATCGGCCAGGCAATTTCGGCAAAAGCCCGCCAAAATCATCAAGTCGATGTTTTGGACATCTTTGCGATCGTTCAAATGCGCCAGTAAGCGGCGAAAGGTGGCGGCTTCAAGTTCTGTTTGATTCATTTGTCTTGCCTGGTGGCGGGTTTGGGGGCGCATCGGGGATAATGCAGGCTGATTTTAGGCTGGATACAAGATGAGCGCCCGAATTTTGGATGGCAAGGGAATTGCCGATACCTTACTGGACGAGCTTGCGGCGCGTGTTGAGGCCCGTATGGCTGCCGGAAAGATGCGCCCCGGCTTGGCTGTCGTACTGGTGGGCGAAGATCCGGCCTCTGCCGTTTATGTTCGTAATAAGCGCAAAGCCTGCAAAAAAGTCGGCATTAAAGCCTACGACTACGATCTGCCTGCAGATACCTCCGACGATGCCATTGCCACATTAATTGATAAGTTAAATGACGACCCGAAAATCCACGGCATTCTTCTCCAACTGCCTTTGCCTGGAAATCGAGACGGCAGTGAATTGATTCACAGGATTGACCCGCGTAAAGATGTAGATGGATTTCATCCCGAGAACGTCGGGCATCTGGTTTTGCGGCAATTTGGTCTGCGGCCATGTACGCCCCGCGGTATAACGACCTTGCTGGCGTTCACCGACAAACCGGTACGCGGCGCGACTGCCACGATTGTGGGTGTCAGCAATCATGTCGGCCGTCCCATGGCGCTGGAGTTGCTGATTGCCGGTTGTACGACGATTTCCTGCCACAAATTCACCCCGAAAGACGTACTCGAAGCGCAGGTGAGACAAGCGGATATTCTGGTGGTGGCCGTTGGTAAACCTGGCCTGATTCCTGGTGAATGGGTGAAGCCCGGAGCCGTGGTGATCGATGTCGGAATCAATCGCATGGATGACGGTCGCCTGGTAGGCGACGTCGGATTCGAAGCGGCATTCGAGCGGGCGAGCTGGATTACGCCGGTGCCCGGCGGTGTCGGGCCCATGACGGTGGCGACTTTGATGCAGAACACGCTTGAAGCTGCGGAAGCGGGCGATTAAGTCTTCACGGCAGGTAAAAATTTGTTTCAGAACATTGGTTTGTCATCTCTGTATGTGAGACTAGGTGCATGAAAAAAGTTTTAATAGCTTTACTAGCAGCCATGAGTGTCAGCGGTTGCGCTTCCATCGTAGGCAAGGCGACCGATACGTTTGCCCAAAATCTGGGCAATGCCGTCCTCGATAGCGAAGATCCGGCGACGGTGCGTGATGCCTTGCCGGCCTATTTATTATTGCTGGATGGCTTGATTGCGGGCCAGAAGCCCGGCGATAAATCCAATGCCGGTGTCTTGCTTGCGGCGGCACAATTGAATGGTGCCTACGCCGGAAATTTCACTGAAGGAGATGCGATCCGTGCGCAGCGCCTGTCAAAAAAATCGCTGGATTACGCCAGGGCCGCTGTATGTTTGAGCGATGCCGAACTGTGTCTGGCGCTGGATAAGGATATCGATACCTTCATTGCCGTAGTAAACAAGGATTCCAATGCGGCTTTGCTCTATGCACTGGCTTCAAGCTGGGCTGGATTTTTGCAGTCCAATACCGAGGATTGGGGAGCCATCGCCGATTTACCCAAAGTCGAAGCATTGTTAATGCGGGTCGTGGCGTTGGATGCGAACCACGAGCGCGGCTTGCCCTACGTCTATCTTGGCGTCATTAATTCGCTGCGACCTGAAGCCTTGGGTGGCAAGCCGGAAATTGGCCGTGCCTATTTCGAAAAGGCGATTACCATTTCGGGCGGCAAAAATCTCTATGCAAAGACCGCTTTGGCACAGTATTACGCGCGTCTGGTGTTCAATCAGGAGCTACATGACCAGATATTGAATGAAGTGATTGCCGCGAACCCGAAGGCCAGCGGTTACACTCTGATCAATACTTTGGCGCAAGATCAGGCCAAGCAGTTACTCGCCACTAGTAAAGACTATTTTTGAGGAATTATGAAACGATTTTTAAGCCTCGTATTTGCCATCTGTCTGATCGGTCAGGCACAGGCGCAGCAAACACTTAAAATTGCGACCTTGGCACCGGATGGCTCTTCGTGGATGCGGGAGCTTCGTTCTTCAGCAAAGGAAATTGAAACCACTAGCCAGGGGCGAGTGGTGGTGAAATTTTATCCCGGCGGCGTTATGGGGCCAGATGCTGTGGTTCTTCGTAAAATTCGGCTCGGGCAATTACACGGCGGCGTACTGACCTCCAGTGAATTGGCAGCAATATATCCGGATGCCCCGATTTACAGCCTGCCTTTTATGTTTGAAAGCTGGGCCGATGTTGATCGGGCGCGAGTACAAATCGACCCGCTGCTGGCAAAAGGCTTTGAAGCCAAAGGTTACAAAATGCTCGGCGCGTCCGGCATTGGTTTTGCCTACATGATGGGTACCAAGCCGATTCGTACCCGTGCCGAAATGAACAACATCAAATTATGGATTCCGCAAAACGACATCATCGCGGAACGCGTATTCAAGCTTGGCGGCATCACGCCGATTCCCTTGCCGCTCGGCGATGTTTTCACCAGTTTGCAAACCGGCTTGGTAGACACGGTAGCCAACACGCCGAGCGGTGCCGTTGCGCTGCAATGGCATGGCAAGGTGCGCAGCATGGTCGATCTGCCCATGAGTTTTGTTGTCGGTTTCATGGTGCTGGACTTGAGGGCTTTCAACAAATTGAGTCCTGCCGATCAAGCTATCGTGAGCAAGGTTTTTGGCGCTGCAGCCAAGCGTATGGATGCCAATATCAGACGCGATGACGCCGCTGCTCTGGCGGCCATGAAGAAGCAGGGTTTGGTCGTCACCAAACTGGATGCAGCTGAAAATGCTCGGTGGCGCAACATCGGCGCACAAGTCACAACCCAGCTCGAGAAAGAAAAGGTGGTAAGTAGCGATATGTTGAAGGTAGTGCGCAAGGCTGCGGCAGGGGCAAAGTAGGTGCTGGAGAAAGCCGGGCAGCTACTGCATCGATTCGAAACCTATCTATTGGCAGCGCTTTTAACAGCGTTGCTTTTGGTGTCGGTGGCACAAATTCTGCTGCGGATGTTTTTCGATACCGGCTTTATTTGGGCTGAGCCGGTCAGCCGGCAGGGCGTACTCTGGCTAGCGTTGCTCGGTGCCTTGAGTGCAACACGCGAGAAGAAGCACATATCGATTGATGCGCTACCTCGATTCTTGGCACCGAAAATGCGTCAGGTAGTTTGGACAATCACCCAACTGGGCGCGGCTACGATCACCGCTGCTTTGGCTTGGTTTGGTTGGGGCATGGTGCAGTTGGAGCGTGAAGCGCCGGGAGTATTCGTCGCCAACATTCCTAGCTGGTGGCCGATGTGCGTGTTTGTCTTGGGCTTTGTTCTAATTAGCCTGCGTTTCATCGTTGCCGCGTTCGGCAAACCGGCGGAGCCCACGAAATGATTTGGGCTTTATTGCTTGTTTTAGTATTGGCAGCTCTGGGCATGCCGCTGTTTGCCGTAATTCTGGCGGTTGCTTTTATCGGTTTCTATTTTGGCGGTGCCGATCTTATCGTGGTTGCCATCAATTATTACCAGCTCGGCGACATGTCGGGCTTGATCGCCATTCCGCTATTTACCTTTGCAGGCTATTTGCTAGGCGAGAGTGGCGCACCCAAGCGTCTCGTGCGCCTGTCGAATGCATTGCTGGGCTGGATGCCGGGCGGTTTGGCAATTGTGGCCGTCGTCGCCTGTGCGTTCTTTACTGCTTTTACCGGCGCGTCGGGTATGACGATTGTCGCGGTGGGTGCCTTGTTGTATCCCGCCTTGCGCCAAGCCGGATATGCCGAAAATTACAGTCTTGGCCTGGTCACTTCGTCTGGCAGCCTGGGTTTGTTGTTCGCCCCGTCCTTGCCATTGATTTTGTATGGATTCGTCGCCGGCCAACTGGGCACCACCCCCGGCGTGACCATGAAGGATCTCTTTCTGGCCGGTATTTTGCCAGGCATTCTGATGTTGGCCATTCTTGCCATTCACGCGATGTGGATCACCCGCGGCCAAGTTCGTAGCATCAGTACTTTCGACGCGAAGGAACTTTGGACTTCTATAAAGGAAACCGGTTGGGAGCTGCCGTTACCGATTTTCGTACTTGGCGGGATCTATTCCGGAAAGTTCGCCGCGAGCGAAGCCGCAGCTGTGACAGCACTTTATATTCTTGTCGTAACTGTATTGATTAAAAAGGAAATTAGCTTTCCGAAATTGCCGGATATTATGGCGGAATCGATGCGGCTGGTCGGTGCCATTTTGGTCATTTTAGGTGCGGCTTTAGCTTTCTCGGGATGGTTGATCGACGAGCAAGTTCCCGATCAGCTATTTGGATTCATGAACCAGCACGTGCATTCGGCCTGGGTGTTTTTGTTGTTGCTCAATATCCTTTTACTGCTGGTCGGGATGTTTATCGACATCTTCTCTGCAATCGTTATCCTGACGCCGCTTTTGGTACCGGTGGCGATGCAGTACGGCATCCACCCGGTACATTTCGGCATCATCATGCTGGCCAATATGCAAATCGGCTATTTCACACCGCCGGTTGGCATGGATTTGTTTATCGCATCCTATCGTTTTAACAAGCCATTCCTGAGCCTGGTTCGAGCCTGTATTCCCTTCTTCTTCTTGATGGGGCTCGCGGTTTTGCTGATTACCTGGATTCCCGGATTAAGTTTGGCGTTTTTGTAAGATCGAAGGCGCACGGATCGAGGCGGTTCTAGGGTATAATTTCGCGCTTCCCAAGCTCGAGAGCCGCACATGCTGCGTATTCAGGCCGAAGCCTTAACTTTTGACGATGTATCGCTGGTTCCAGCTCATTCCATTGTCTTGCCGAAAGACGTCAGTCTTTCCACACAACTCACAAAAAACATCACCTTGAACCTGCCGATTGTGTCCGCCGCAATGGACACGGTGACTGAAGCCCGTTTGGCCATTGCGATGGCGCAGCTTGGCGGCATCGGCATCCTGCATAAAAACATGAGCTTGCAGCAACAGGCTGCCCATGTGGCGAAGGTCAAAAACTTTGAAGCTGGCGTGATCCGTGAACCGTTTACGGTCGGCCCTGAAACCACCATCGGTGAAGTCCTGAAACTCACTCGTGCTCGCAATATCTCCGGCGTCCCCGTCGTGGATGGCGGTTTGCTGGTCGGTATCGTGACCGGCCGCGATATGCGCTTCGAGAAAAAACTCGATGATCCGGTTCGCCACATCATGACCAAGAAAGAGCGTCTGGTGACGGTGAAAGAGGGCGCGAGCGAAGAAGAAGTCATCGCCTTGCTGCACAAACACCGCATCGAAAAAGTATTGGTCGTCAATGACGACTTCCAGCTGCGCGGCCTGATTACCGTCAAAGATATCCAGAAAGCCCGCGACAATCCGAACGCCGCCAAAGATGAATCAGAACAATTATTGGTCGGTGCTGCGGTGGGCGTTGCTGGCGATACCGAAGCCCGTATTGAAGCACTAGTGCACGCCGGCGTTGACGTTGTCGTGGTCGATACAGCGCACGGCCATTCACAGGGCGTGCTGGACCGCGTGTTGTGGGTAAAAAAGAATTTCCCGAACGTGCAGGTAATCGGCGGCAATATCGTGACTGGCGATGCCGCATTGGCATTGATGGATCATGGTGCCGATGCCGTTAAAGTGGGTGTTGGTCCAGGTTCTATTTGCACTACGCGCATCGTTGCTGGTGTTGGCGTTCCGCAGATCACTGCGATCGGCATGGTGGCCGATGTACTAAAGGGCAAGATTCCATTAATCGCCGACGGTGGTGTTCGCTATTCCGGTGACATCGCAAAAGCCTTGGTTGCCGGTGCCAGTACCGTAATGATCGGCGGCTTGTTTGCCGGTACCGAAGAAGCCCCGGGCGATGTCGAATTGTTCCAGGGCCGCAGCTACAAGAGCTATCGCGGCATGGGTAGTTTGGGCGCGATGGAAATGGGCAGCAAAGACCGTTACTTCCAGGATGCCAGCGACGCCGACAAATTGGTTCCGGAAGGTATCGAAGGTCGGGTTCCTTATCGCGGTTTGCTCGGCAGTATCGTGCATCAACTCGCCGGGGGCGTTCGCGCCTCGATGGGTTATGTCGGCTGTGCCACGATCGAAGAAATGCGTACACGTCCGAAATTCGTGCGTGTTACCTCGGCCGGCACCCGCGAAAGCCACGTACACGACGTCCAGATCACCAAAGAGCCGCCGAACTACCGGGCAGGCTGAATAAAAGCATTCACGGCACCAAATCACCCGAGAAAGAAAATGTCAGACCAGTCTTCCGCACCGATTTCAACATCCCCGGACATTCATCACGACAAAATTCTTATCCTCGATTTCGGTGCCCAATACACGCAGTTGATTGCACGTCGTATCCGCGAGTTCGGTGTGTATTGCGAAATCTGGGCCTGGGATCATAATCCGGCCGAGATCGCGAAATTCAATCCGAAAGGCATCATTCTCTCCGGTGGCCCCGAGTCCACTGTGGAAGAAAACTCGCCGCGTGCACCGCAGGAAGTCTTCGATAGTGGTCTGCCAATTCTCGGCATTTGCTATGGGATGCAGACAATGGCTATCCAGTTGGGTGGTCAGGTAGAAGCAGGGCATCATCGCGAATTTGGTTATGCCGAAGTCGAAGTAACAGCGACGTGTGCCTTGCTGGATGGGTTGAAGGATCATCCCGGCTCACCCCCAAGACTCGATGTCTGGATGAGCCACGGTGATCGCGTGACACAAATTCCGGAAGGTTTCGACATTACCGCCCGTACCGGCAATGTGCCGATCATCGGCATGAGCGACGAAAAGAAAAAATGGTTTGGCGTTCAATTCCATCCGGAAGTAACGCATACCAAATCCGGCGAAGCCATGCTGCGCCGATTCGCGGTCGATGTTTGCGGTTGCCAGGCGTTGTGGACGGCGGCCAACATTATTGAAGACCAAATCGCACGCGTTCATGCCCAGGTGGGTGATGAAAATGTATTGCTTGGCTTATCAGGCGGTGTCGACTCTTCCGTTGTTGCAGCCTTGTTACACAAGGCACTAGGCGACCGTTTGACCTGTGTATTTGTCGACACCGGCCTGCTGCGCTTCAACGAGGGTGATCAGGTGATGGCGATGATGGCCCAAAACATGGGCGTCAAAGTGATTCGGGTGAATGCATCCGACCGCTATTTCAGCGCCTTGAAAGGCGTAAATGACCCGGAAGCCAAGCGCAAAATCATCGGCAACCTGTTTATCGAAATCTTCGATGAAGAATCCGCCAAGCTGGAAAACGTGAAATGGCTGGCGCAGGGCACGATTTATCCCGATGTGATCGAATCGGCCGGCAGTAAAACCGGCAAGGCGCACGTCATCAAGAGCCATCACAACGTTGGTGGGTTGCCAGATTTCATGAAGCTTGGCCTGGTCGAACCACTCCGCGAATTATTCAAGGATGAAGTTCGCCGGATCGGCGTCGAGCTCGGTCTTCCGAAAGAAATGGTCTATCGCCATCCATTCCCGGGCCCGGGTCTGGGCGTTCGTATCCTCGGAGAAGTGAAGGCCGAGTACGCGGAATTACTGGCCAAAGCGGATGCCATTTTTATCGAAGAACTTCGTAATTCAGGTTGGTACGATAAAACCAGCCAGGCCTTCGCGGTATTTTTGCCGGTGAAATCGGTCGGTGTCGTCGGTGACGCCCGTGCCTATGAATGGGTGATCGCATTGCGTGCCGTGGAAACCGTCGACTTTATGACAGCGCATTGGGCACACCTCCCTTATGAACTTCTCGGTATAGTGTCGAACAGAATAATCAATGAGTTACGCGGTGTTTCTCGCGTAGTTTATGACATAAGCGGCAAGCCGCCAGCCACGATTGAGTGGGAATAAATGCAGGCGACTGACCAGGATTGGATGCTTCGAGCGCTCGAACTTGCCGACCGTGCCGCGCGTGAAGATGACGAGGTGCCAGTAGGCGCATTGATAATCGACGAGAACGGCGAATTGGTGGCCGAAGCCTGGAACCGCAACATCAGCCTGCATGACCCCAGCGCACATGCCGAAATTCTGGCCATGCGGCTGGCGGGTGAAAAAATCGGAAACCACCGGTTACTTGGCTGCACTCTGTTTGTCACCCTTGAACCCTGTGCCATGTGCGCGATGGCGATGATTCACGCACGCATCAAGCGTGTGGTCTACGGTGCGTCAGACTTGAAAACGGGTGCTGCTGGATCGGTCTTCGAGTTGCTTCAGGACCCACGCCATAACCATCGGGTCGAAGTGCAGGGTGGTGTGATGGCGGACGTGGCCGGCAAAAAATTATCGGATTATTTCCGGGCAAAGCGACAAAAGGCCTAGTCCATCTCTGCCTTGATTTCGTCGTCGAAACTTTTCACGGCCGCGAAGACTTCACGCCCCAGATAGAACACCGCGCCCAGCAAGAAGCACATTCCGGCGATGCCCATTATTGTGGGCAGCATGGAAATGCGATTGCCGCTCAAAGTGTCGACGGCAAGGGCAAGGCTGGTTCCGATAAAAGAGCCTAACGCGCAATAGAGATACAGGCATGCCCGTAGTAAAAAAGTACTTTGCATGCGATGCCGCAAGATTTGAAGTTCTCGCGTAGGTTCATCACGCGAGCTGACTTTCCAGGCGGCCATCAAGCTGCGCAGGCGGTCTACCACGCGAGCCAGCCGGTTATTCGCCGATAAAAGCAGCGAGCCAGTCGCAGCCATTAAAATGGCAGGAGCCAGTAAGGAAGTAAGAATATGGTAACTATTATTCATTGTCGTATCCCTGCACGAAAACTCCTCTTCGATTTGTTACAGTAAAACATACCCAACGGAAAATAATCATGACGACCGATGACGAAAGCCAGCGCCTGATCTGGATTGATCTGGAAATGACCGGGCTTGATCCCGATACCGACGTCATCATAGAAATTGCAACTCTAGTGACCGACAAAGATTTGAATATTCTGGCTGAAGGGCCAGAATTGGCTGTCAGGCAATCACTGGAAACCCTCGAAGCCATGGACGACTGGAATCGGGGAACGCACCAACGTTCCGGGCTTTGGCAACGGGTACTCGATAGCAACACAAGCATGTCGCAGGCTGAAGTGCTGACCATCGATTTTTTATCGAAATGGGTCGGCGCCAATAAATCCCCCATTTGCGGCAATTCGATTTGCCAGGACCGCCGGTTTTTGGTTCGCGGTATGCCACGTCTGGAACGCTACTTTCATTATCGGAATCTGGATGTTTCAACAGTGAAGGAACTAAGCAGGCGTTGGTCACCCGATCTTCTCTCCGGCCTGACTAAAGTGGGCGCCCATACTGCCTTGTCCGATATACGCGAATCGGTAAAAGAACTCGCCTTTTATCGACAGCACATGGGTAAACTTGGCGGGCAGAACTAGGGATTGTGAACAGGGGAAATAGATGCAACGTTTGAAAGTGCTGTTTGCATTGTCATTGATGCTTTGCTCGATGACAGTCCTTGCTCTCGATAAAAAACCTTTGGCCGCGTATTCACGCGAAGCCTGGACCACGCGTGACGGCCTTCCGCATAATCAGGTTAACTCCATCACGCAAACACCTGAAGGGTATTTGTGGTTTGCCAGCTGGGAAGGACTGGTGCGATACAACGGCCAGGATTTCCGCATCTTTACCCCGGAAAATATTCCTGCGCTGCAGGATCACGGTATTCGTCACGTCAGTGTCGGGGCGCAGGGACGCCTTATTGTTTCCACGTCACGCGGTGGCGTATCAGTCCTGCAAAAGGACTTGTGGCGCACCTATGGCCAATCGGCGGGGCTGGCACAAAACGAAACCATGGCTTCAGTCGAGGACAGCCAGGGGGCCATCTGGGTTGCCCATGAAAGCAAAGGTCTGTCGAGAATTGACTCGCAGGGTAAAGTGACTACGTATGGCCTGAAACAGGGCCTTCCATCTGAACGGATGTATGCCGTTTACATGGATAAAAACAAGATTATATGGGCCGGTACTGCAAAAGGATTGGTTCGTCTCGAAAATAATCGGGTGCAAAGTTTTAGCGAAGCCGACGGGCTGCCTGCAGGCGCCGTCTACAGCATTTTGGCCGCTCCCGAGGGAGGGCTTTATTTGGGCACGCACCGTGGTTTGTTTTTGGGCCGCAATGGCAAATTCAACAGGATAACCAAGGACTTTCCCGATGAAGCTGTGATCAGTTTGACTCTGGATAGTGAGTCCAATTTATGGCTCGGGACGGTCAACCGCGGCATTATGCGTTTTGGTCGCCGTGGCCTCGAAAGTCTGGATGCAAAAGCAGGCATGCCCAATAATCGCGTTGGCGCATTGTTCAGCGACCGCGAAGGCAATGTCTGGGCCGGTACTAATGCAGGCCTAGTTCGCTTTGCGGACACTCCTTTTGTCACCTACGATAATTTCCAGGGCCTTACCGATAATTATGTTCGTGCACTCGCGCAAACAGCCGATGGCAGCGTGATGATCGGAACTTCGAGGGGATTGAACAAGTATTTCGACGAAAAAATAACCCCGATTGGCGACAATGCAAGCTTGCGTGATGATGCAATCCTCAGTCTTGCGCCGGCCAAAGACGGCAGTCTGTGGGTGGGTATGTATTCCACCGGGCTGGTAAATTGGAAAGACGGAGTGGTTCGCGAGCAAGCGACTCAAAGCAGTCCGCTTTATGGCACGCAGGTGCGTGCATTGCTCGAAGATCGGAATGGCTATTTGTGGGTGGGGACCTCGCAAGGTCTCTATCGCAAGAAAGGGACCGAGCTCATCCGTTTTGGTGAAGCCAACGGATTGCCACGCGATTTTATTCTTAGTCTTCATGAATCCAAATCGGGAAGAATCTGGGTGGGTACCGCCAATGGATTGGGTTATGTCCAGGGTGGCAAAGCCGGTTCCGTGGAAATCGACAGCCATCATTCTGCCCAAGACGTCTTCGGATTTAGTGAAGATCCGGACGGCACCCTGTGGCTGGCCACCGATCGCGCAGTGCTGCGGATGCGAAACGGAAAAATTTCTTCCATTGGTACCAAAAACGGATTGCCCGTAGCCACGATATTCCAGATTGTCGCCGATACCTATGGCAACTTCTGGCTCACTTCCAATCGCGGCGTTATCTATGTGAAACGCAATGAAATGGACGCCGTTGCCGATGGCAAATCGGAGCGACTCAACGCAATTGGATTTGCCGAAGCCGACGGTATGGCTAGCGCACAATGTAACGGTGGTGCAGGGCCGGCCGCACTACGTGCCAAAGATGGCAGCATCTGGGTGGCGACGGCGAAGGGTGTGTCAGTCGTCCAGCCCGATGAACTCGCCAGATATCAACTGGCACCACCACCGGTCGTGATCGAAAACGTGATGGTGAACGACCAGTTGGCCGATCCCTACAGTGAATTGATCTTACCGTCAGACACCCGCAAACTCGAAATGGCTTACGTCAGTTTGAGCTACCGGACACCGGAGCAAATCCGTTATCGCTATCGCCTCGAAGGTTTCGATGAGGAGTGGATTGAGCGCGAGCAATTACGCAACGTGCAATTTACCAATCTGCCGCCCGGGCGTTACACGTTCAAAGTCAGCGCCGCCCAACGCGGCGGCCCCTGGAGTCCTGAAAGCGCCAGCTTGAAATTCGAAATCAAGCCGCGGCTTTACCAGCGCCCATGGTTTATTCCGCTGGTCGTCTTTCTGCTCGGCGCATTTTTGTATGGCCTTTATCGTGCGCGTGTCCGCCAGCTGGAAGCACGCGAACTGGAGCTGAGTGGCATCGTCGACGAACGCACCCGTGCCCTGAGCGAGAAGAACGTCGAGCTGGAAATGTTGAATTTGCGTATCAGCCAGCAGTCGGAAGCTTTCGAGCAACAAGCACTTACCGACTCATTGACGGGATTGCCAAACCGCCGAAGCATGGATGAAAAATTACTTGATGCATTCAAAGTAGCTGTGTCTGCCGAGCAACCGCTCTGTTTCGGACTTCTGGATGTTGATCATTTCAAACAAGTTAACGACAACTACTCGCATGATGTGGGTGACCACGCACTCAAGGTTATTGCTCAAGTGATGCAAAAAGTGATGGGTGAAGAACATTTTGGTCGCTGGCGCGGTAGTGATTTGTCTGCACGCTGGGGCGGAGAAGAATTTGCATTGCTGTTCCCGGAACAGGATCTGGAAAGCGCACGCCTGAAATGCGAAAAAATCCGGCTGGCCATTCAGGCGATTGATTGCAACGCCTTTGCGCCGGGCCTGAAGCTGACGGTGAGTATTGGACTGAGCGAGCGTACCGGACTATCCCATCATGAAAAGCTGGCATCGAAAGCCGACGTGAAACTCTACGAAGCCAAGCGCAATGGCAGAAATCAGGTGATGGGTTAAATTCTTAAGGGGGCTGGTGAACCAGCTCCCGCAATCGTAAAAGCCTAGGAAGCAAGTACCTCATCACTCAGGCCTTCTGCTTTGCCGTGATGATGAATATGCATATGTCTTTGCGGATAGGCCGTCTTGAAACCTTGTTCGCCTAGTTGTACCCAGCACTGCTCCAGCAAGTAGGCTTTCAGGGCGCCATGATCGGAGGCTGACAGCCATACGCGAAGTTGCAGTTCGACATTACTGTCGGCTAGCTGGGCAACAATCACTTCGGCTGGTGGTTCAGCCAACACCTGCGCATGATTTTTTGCAATATCGAGCAGAATTTTTCTGGCCAATGCCATGTCATCGTTGTAGCTAATCCGTGCCGATACGTCCAGGCGACGGACACCGCGCGCGGTGAAGTTAATGATGGGAACCGAGGTGATCTGACTGTTTGGCAGGATGATCTGTCGATTGTCCTGCGTATGCATATGAGTTTGAAAAATGCGGACGCTGTCGATAATGCCTTCGAGACCGGCGACTTGAACATAATCACCGCTGTGGAAAGGCCGCAAAACAATCAACATCACGCCTGATGCGATGTTCGAGAGCGAATCTTTCATCGCCAGGCCAATCGCTAAACCAGCAGCGCCCAACACCGCCAATAACGAAGTTGTCGGTACTCCGGCAAAATCGAGTGCCGCAATGCACACGACGATGATGCCGACGGCATAAGCTAAATTGCGTAAAAAACTACGCAAAATCACTTCGACATCGAAACGCTGCAGAACTCGTTCCAATGCCCTTGCCACCCAGCGGGCCAGCCAGATGCCAATGACAGCGATGGCGATCGCGATCAGGCCACGTACGAGCCATTGGTGTTGGCCCAATTCAACTAGCAGGTTGTTAAGTGTCTTCATCTGGGTTTAGGACGCTTTCAGCTTCGCAAGTCTTAACCAGGTGTCCACCACCGTATCCGGATTCAGCGATACCGATTCGATACCTTGCTGCATCAACCAATCGGCCAAATCAGGATGGTCGCTCGGGCCTTGTCCGCAAATGCCGATATATTTCCCTTTGGCACGGGCGGCACCAATGGCCATAGACAGCAGTTTCTTCACGGCCGGGTTTCGTTCGTCAAACAGGTTTGCCACAATCGACGAATCACGATCCAGACCTAAAGTCAGCTGAGTCAGATCGTTGGAACCAATCGAGAAGCCGTCGAAAATTTCGAGGAACTCATCGGCGAGCAGGGCATTGGAGGGAAGTTCGCACATCATGATGATTTTCAGACCGTTCTCGCCGCGACGCAGACCGTTCTGTGCCAGCACTTCGATGACTTTCTGTCCTTCTTCCAACGTACGGACGAAAGGAATCATCACCCAGGCATTACTCAGACCCATGGTGTCGCGTACGCGCTTGAAAGCCTCACATTCCATTGCAAAGCATTCGGCAAAACTTGCGTCGACGTAGCGCGAAGCTCCACGAAAACCGATCATCGGGTTTTCTTCGTGCGGTTCGTAATTTTTGCCACCGATCAAGTTCGCATATTCATTGGATTTGAAATCCGACAAACGCACGATGACAGGGTTTGGTGCAAACGCGGCAGTAATCGTCGCGATGCCTTCGGCCAGGCGATCAACGTAGAACGAACGCGGGCTATCGTAACCGGCCATTTTTTCCTTGATACGTGCCTTGGTGGCAGCATCTTGTTTATCGAATTCCAGCAATGCTTTCGGATGTACGCCGATATTGCTGTTGATGATCATCTCGAGACGGGCCAGACCCACACCGGCGTTCGGCAACATGGCGAAATCGAAAGCGCGTTCAGGATTTGCCACATTCATCATGATTTTCATCGGGGCAGGTGGCATCT
>JAYUWO010000054.1:0-6517 GCA_043753545.1 Arenimonas sp. | reverse complement strand
CGCGGTCATCGGCAACAAGCGGTGCACTCATGACTTCGGATGTGATTTTAGCTACCCATTTTTTGCTTCCCGTTTCCAGATCGAGGGCAATGACTTCGCCATTGCGGCCGCCAACGATGGCAAGACCGCCGCCGGTACCGACACTGCTGGTCAAGCCTGTTTCAAGCGAGCGTTTTTTCCAGAATAGTAAACGGCTTCCACTGGATTTCATCTCGATTGCTTTGGTCTGCCATAGGCTTTTACCGGTCGATGCATCGATAGCGCGAACGCGACCATTGTCATCAACGACTAGAACCTTATTGCCATCGATGGCAGGTTTTTGACGCAACCATAATTTGCCTTCGCCGCTGCCGACATCGGTTGACCACAGGCGTTTGACGGCAATGGTATTTGCCATATCTTTCAACTCGGCAGGCTCGGCTGCCGCATTTTTAGAGCTCCCACCAAACCATCCCTTGATGGTCGAGCAGCCATTGAGTGTGAATGCAATCAGGCAAATCAAAGCAATACGTTGCAACATGGATCAAGCTCCCGGCTTGGCAGGCACAGTGCCACCTGCATCAATAAGTTTTAATTCGACAAGACTACGAATCGGCGCTGCTACATCCAGTGCAGTGAGCGCTTTGACATAGGACTGACTTGCAAGTTCCCGTTTTCCCAACGCCATTTGTGCGTCGCCACGAATCTCTTCGAGTGAGGCGGCATAGACACTTTCCTTGATGGCTTCCACCGACTTGAGCGCGAGTGAAGGCTTGCCGTCAATCAAATGCAAACGTGCTATGCGAATTAGATAGAGCTCCTTCATGCTTGCTTCGGTGACGAGTGCTAAATGGCGTTCCAGTAATTTAAGTGACTCGGTATTCTTCCCGGTTGATTGCAGAAGCTCGGCCTGACGCAATACGGCTAAATTGACATAGGGTGTGTCGGAATATTTCGATTCAAGCAAAGCCAGCACGACATTCGTCTTGACTGGATCGTTTTTTTCGGCGGCATCCGAAAACGCCTGATATTGCATGGCGGCCTCGTTTTTATGTTTGTCGCCATTGCCCTGCCACCATTGAAAGGCAAAGATACCGCCCAAGCCGAGTGCGACGCCGGTAATCAATGACCCACTGTTTTCCTTAAACCAGGTTCTTACTCGTTCGCCTAATTCGTATTCGTCAATTTGATGATTGGACATAATTCTCTAATCTGCCTGCGCAGTAAATGGTATCGATGGTTGGGTAATGCTTATAAATTATTGTGCTGCATTTTTTGAAACAAGATTTCCGTCACTGCCGATTTTGAACCGGGCGACATTATCTTGCTTGAATGCGCTGAAATCGACAATTTTACCGTTGTGCAGCATCTGCACCTGATCTGCATTGCCGATGGTAACTCCCGAGATTTGATCCGGATTGTATTGCTTTATGGTGCCGGCGGGGACTATTCCGTTTTCTGTACGCTGGCCTTTGGAGTCCACGATCTGGATCCAGGTGTCGGCATTCACGCGAATTTCCCACTGTGCCACAGAGGAGTTGGAAACAATCGGTGCGATGCTAGCCATGATGGGTGCTTCCGTCGGTATCTCGGCGGTCGGGTTGCTAGTCGGAGTCGGTGATGATTGCTGCATCGGCAACGGGGCCGAAGTTTGCGTCTGTATATCCAGAGGCAGTGATTCACTACGTTTGGCTGGTGCCTGAAAATGCATGGCGAGCATAATGATGGAAGCGACAATTACACCGGTGATCGCGAAGTAGCCCAAGGTGCTTAGGGTTTTGTCGATGTCGCGACGTATGGGTTTTTCGCTCAGCAGTTTCATCGTTGACGCAGGCGGCACTTCGAAACTCACCTCGCTCGCCATTGCGGCGGGCAGACCCAGTAATTTGAGGTAACTCGTCAAATAACTGCGTGCATAGATGGGCGCGCCGAGCTTTTTCCAGTCTTCACGTTCGAGTGCATCAATAACGTCAACTGGCAATTTCAATCGAGCCGATGCGTCGCTCGCCTTCATGCCGCATTTTTCGCGGGCATGTTTTAGCTGCAATCCGACAGGTTCGGCAAATAAGGTTTCTTGATAGGCATTATCGTTCATGGCTTCTTCTGCCCCTCTCCCTTGGGCGGTTGAATTTGAGCTTGCGATATAAGTTCTAGTTGTTTTTGGTAATTGGCGGCAGCGCGGTCATCGCCGGCTGACTTTTCTATTTGTTGGGCTAATTTCAGTAATTCTGCGGGCAATGGAGCCATTGCTTCACGTCTTTGAATAAATGCGCGGGCTTCGAAAGAATTGCCATGTTTAAATTTGACTTGCGCCATCACTTCAAGGGCGCCGGCACTTTCTGGGTTGATGCTTAATGCTGCACGAGCACGCTGTTCGGCCAGAGCAAGATCAGCATTTTTCAACGCGCATCGGCTCGCGTTATCGAGCGCTTGGTAGGCCAAAGGGTAAAGACTATCTACCGCCGCCTTCAAGAAATGGGCGTCTGCTTTTTCGTATTGCTGCTGATGACACAGATGCAAGGCAAATGCATTGAGTACGTAGCCATTATCCGGAGATAGGGCGATTGCTTTTGCATAGGTGCTACCAGCCTTCTTCGGTTCATTTTGTTGATCGAGAACAAAAGCCTTCACCATGTAGGGAATGCCGGATTTCGAATCTGAACGTATCGCGATATCGGCTTGCTTAAGCGCATCGTCATATTTTTTTTGCGAAATGAATTCCTGCGCAGTCGCAACCGCCATTTGCCCTGCATACGACATTGGCTTTTGCAGTGTTTGATCGGACTTAGCCAAACAAACTCCGTTACTGATTGCCAGCAAGAAGACCGCGATAGGCAGCAGCGCTGTCTTAGGCCGCATCACTGATACCTTGAGCTTCAAGTTTTGCCTTGAACTCGGACTGGCGACGGGTTTTATCCATCACCTGGCCTTTTAATTGGCCACATGCTGCATCGATATCGTCGCCACGTGTGCGACGCACCATGGTCAGGACATCATTGTCGAGCAGAATTTTCTGGAATGAGCGGATATCTTCTTCGGTCGAGCGTTCAAAGCGGGTGCCGGGAAACGGATTAAACGGGATCAGATTGATTTTGGCGATGTCGTTGCGCTGCGCTTTCGAGTGAAGTGAATGCACCCATTTGACTAACTGGCGTGCTAAAGCTGGCGTATCGTTGACACCTTTCATCATCGTATATTCGAAAGTGATCGAAGTACGCGGTTTGCGATCGGCATAACGAATGCAAGCATCCATTAATTCGGCAAGCGGATATTTTTTATTCAGCGGCACCAACTCGGTGCGCAATTCATCATTTGCAGCATGCAACGAAACTGCCAGAGACACGTCACTTTCAATCGACAATTTGTCGATCATAGGCACCAATCCGGCGGTGGATAACGTGACGCGTTTGTTGGCGAGACCAAAACCCAGATCGTCACGCATGATGCTCATGGCGCGGACAACATTGTCGAAGTTCAACAAAGGCTCGCCCATGCCCATCATCACGACATTGGTGAGTTTGCGTTGTTGATGCACCTGATTACCCAGTGCTTTTGCAGCCACCCAGACCTGACCGATGATTTCAGCGGTAGACAGATTGCGATTAAAACCTTGCGTCGCGGTTGAGCAGAATTGGCAATTCAGGCCGCAACCGACCTGGCTTGATACGCACAGCGTGCCACGGCCTTTGTCGGGGATGAAAACCGTCTCCACAGCATTGCCGGCATCCATACCGAGCAGCCATTTCTGAGTGCCGTCGACCGAAGGTTTATCGAACATTGTTTTTGGTGCACGAACTTCGGCTTGTTCGACCAACTTGGCGCGCAATACTTTGCCAAGGTCGGTCATTTCCTCGAAGTTGTCGACATGGCGATGGTAAATCCATTTCATCACCTGCTCGGCACGAAAACGCTTTTCGCCCAGGCCGGTGAAAAATTCCACCATGCCTGTGCGATCGAGATCGAGCAAATTGATTTTGGATTTAACGTCGGTCACGGTGTTCTCTTTAAAACTCAGCGCGGGCAAAGTTCGGTGGCAGCGAAGAAATACGCGGTTTCAATCGCGGCATTTTCCAGGCTATCGGAACCGTGCACGGCATTGGCATCGATGCTTTCCGCGAAATCTGCACGGATGGTTCCGGCAGCAGCTTCTTTTGGATTGGTGGCGCCCATCAAATCACGATGGGTTAACACGGCGTTCTCGCCTTCGAGCAATTGAATCATTACCGGGCCGGAAATCATGAATTCAACGAGCGCGTTGAAAAAAGGACGTTGGCTGTGCACGGCGTAGAAACCTTCTGCTTCTTTGCGGGAGAGGTGTTTCATTTTTGCAGCGACTACTTTCAAGCCGGCATTTTCAAAACGGGCATAAATTTGGCCAATTACGTTCTTCGCAACGGCATCAGGTTTGATAATTGAGATGGTGCGTTCCAGCGCCATGGTGTAACTCCAGTGTCAAAGGGTTTTAGAGCCGCTAAATTTACCATAAAAACCCCAATTAAACACGCACTTAGCGTGAATTATGAAAGCTTTGTCACATTCGTGACCGGCTTCCGGGAATCAGAATTTTGTCGAGTAATTGACTTGACCCAACAAGCGTTCGAATTTAAGCTTGAAACATTCGTTTGAATCAAACGCTGGACACAGGACCCACCTATGCCGACCGCACACTTCAATACCAAAGATCGCATTCTCGGAGCCGCAGAAGAATTGTTTGCCCAATTCGGGTTTGCCGGCACTTCCCTGCGCCAGGTAACAAGCCGTGCCGATGTGAATATCGCTGCAGTCAATTACCATTTCGGCTCGAAGGAAAACCTGGTCAACGAGGTTTTTCGCCGCCGCATGGACGAGATGAGCGAGCGCCGTTTGAACGAGTTGCGACAGGCCCTGGAAGAAAAACCTGGTGATTTGGAAGCCATCCTGGCCGCTTTTATCCAACCTGCACTGGCACTTACTTATGACCGCCACGGCACTGCTTTTGTAAGGGTTCTGGCGCGGGCCTATGCGGAAAAAAATGATGGTCTGCGTAAATTTTTGTCCGACAACTACGGACAAGTCTTGCGTGAATTTGCCAAAGCCCTAGCCGCCTGCTTACCGAATTTAGCCAAGGAAGACCTGTATTTGAGACTGGACTTCACAGCCGGCGCTCTGACTTACGCCATGGCCGATTTTGGCCTGATCAAACGTCCGGCCGGTGTGTCCGACCGAGCCCACGCCGACAAAGCCGCCCAGGGCCTTATCCGTTTCGCTGCTGCCGGCCTACGTGCAGCCTAATTTTTGTTTCATAACCCGGAGTTTCACATGTCACAGCTTCGCATCCGTAAAGTCGCCGTTCTTGGCGCTGGCGTGATGGGCGCGCAAATTGCCGCTCATTTAGTTAATGCCAATGTGGACACTATCCTCTTCGATTTGCCGGCTAAAGACGGCGAAAAGAACGGTATCGTGAATAAAGCTATCGCCAATCTTGGCAAGCTTTCGCCCGCTCCGCTGGCATCGAAAGACAAGGCTACTGCCATTGTCGCTGCCAATTACGACGAGCATCTAGAATGGCTGAAAGGCTGCGATTTGATCATTGAAGCCATCGCTGAACGCTTGGACTGGAAGAAAGATCTTTATGCCAACATTCTGCCTTTCGTAAACCCGAATGCGATTCTAGCTTCCAATACTTCTGGCTTGTCAATCAATAGCTTAGCAGATGTTCTTGATGAATCACTTCACCATAGATTTTGCGGCGTGCACTTCTTCAATCCGCCTCGCTACATGCACTTGGCCGAGCTGATTCCTTGTAAAGACACCGATAAAGCCGTGCTCGAAGGCTTGGAATCTTTTTTGGTTACCACCCTCGGCAAAGGCGTGGTTTACGCCAAGGACACCCCTAATTTCATTGGCAACCGAATTGGTGTGTTCTCGATACTTTCGACTCTGCATCACACCGCCGCTTTCGGTTTGGGTTTTGATGAAGTCGATGCCTTGACCGGTCCGTTACTTGGGCGCCCGAAGTCGGCGACCTACCGAACATCGGATGTCGTCGGTCTGGACACCATGTCACACGTCATCAAAACCATGGCCGACACCTTGCCTGACGATCCGTGGAAAGAGTATTTCAAAGCCCCGGATTGGTTGCAGGCCTTGATTGCCAAGGGCGCCTTGGGCCAGAAAACCGGTGCCGGTATTTTCCAAAAACGCGGAAAAGATATCGTGGTGCTGGATCTGAAAGCTCAAGACTATCGCCCCGCAACGGGCGAAGCTGCGCCTGAAGTCATCGAGATTCTGAAAATAAAAAATCCGGCCGAGAAATTCGCCAAGCTGCGTGCCAGCGAGCATAAGCAGGCGCAATTCCTCTGGGCCATGTTCCGTGATTTGTTCCATTACAGCGCCTACAACCTGGCGGATATCGCCGATACCGCTCGCGACGTCGATTTGGCCATTCGCTGGGGTTACGGTTGGGCACAAGGTCCGTTTGAATCCTGGCAGTCGGCTGGCTGGAAGCAAATTACCACTTGGATTCAGGAAGATATTGCGGCCGGAAAATCCATGAGCT
>JAYUWO010000053.1:0-2094 GCA_043753545.1 Arenimonas sp. | reverse complement strand
TGTTTTACACCGGCGTCAATCACAAGATTGGTGAAGTGCATAACGGCGCAGCGACCATGGACTGGATGGAGCAAGAGCAAGAGCGCGGCATTACGATTACTTCCGCTGCTACGACCTGTTTCTGGTCGGGCATGGACAAGTCGTTTGAACAGCATCGCTTTAACATCATCGATACGCCTGGACACGTTGACTTCACCATCGAAGTAGAGCGCAGCTTGCGCGTACTCGACGGTGCGGTGTTCGTGCTATGTGCGGTGGGTGGCGTGCAGCCGCAGTCGGAAACCGTATGGCGTCAAGCGACCAAGTACAGCGTTCCGCGTCTGGCTTTCGTCAACAAGATGGACCGTACCGGCGCCAACTTCGGCAAAGTCGTTGAGCAATTAAAATCGCGTCTGGGTGCCTACCCGGTGCCGATGCAATTGCCAATCGGTGCTGAAGAAAATTTCGAAGGCGTGGTTGATCTTCTTAAAATGAAATCCATCGTATGGGACATGGCGAACCAAGGTACGTCATTCACTTACGCAGAAATTCCAGCCGCAATGTTGGAAGAAGCAAAAACTGCGCGTGAATTCATGGTCGAAGCTGCTGCCGAAGCCAACGAAGAAATGATGGACAAATATCTTGAAGCCGGTGAATTGTCTGAAGAAGACATCATCGAAGGTATTCGTTTGCGCACGCTGGTCTGCGACATTATCCCAATGTTCTGTGGCACTGCGTTCAAGAACAAAGGCGTTCAAGCCATGCTTGATGCCGTGATTCATTATCTGCCTGCGCCGTCTGATCGTCCGCCCGTAAAAGGCATCGACGACGATGAAAAAGAAGCGTTCCGTGGTACTGGCGATAAAGATCCGTTCTCGGCACTAGCGTTCAAGATCATGACTGATCCGTTCGTGGGTTCGCTGACCTTCTTCCGCGTGTACTCGGGCACATTGAATGCAGGCGATCAGGTTTATAACCCGGTCAAGAGCAAGAAAGAGCGCGTTGGCCGTATTCTGCAAATGCATGCGAATCAGCGCGAAGAAATCAAAGAAGTGTTGGCCGGTGATATCGCTGCAGCTGTGGGTTTGAAAGATGTTACGACGGGCGACACTTTGTGCTCGCTTGATCACATCATCACGCTTGAGCGCATGATTTTTCCGGAACCCGTAATTTCGATGGCTGTGGAACCAAAAACCAAAGTCGATCAGGAAAAAATGGGTATCGCCCTGGGCCGTCTGGCACAGGAAGATCCATCTTTCCGCGTTCATACCGACGAAGAATCAGGTCAAACGATTATTTCGGGCATGGGCGAACTGCATCTGGAAATTCTGGTCGACCGCATGAAGCGCGAATTCAACGTTGAAGCCAACGTTGGCAAGCCACAAGTGGCTTATCGCGAAACTATTCGTAAAGCGATCAAGCAAGAAGGCAAGTTTGTGCGTCAGTCCGGTGGTCGTGGTCAGTACGGTCACATCGTTATCGAAATGGAACCGCAAGAGCGTGGCGTTGGCTATACGTTTGAAAATGCGATTGTCGGCGGCGTGGTTCCAAAAGAATATGTACAAGCGGCAGACAAGGGCATTCAAGAAGCTTTCAAAAACGGCGTGTTGGCCGGCTTCCCTTGCGTGGACATCAAAATCCGCGCAGTGGATGGCAGCTTCCATGACGTCGATTCCAACGAAATGGCGTTTAAAGTGGCCGGTTCGATGGCGTTCAAGGAAGGCTTCAAAAAAGCCAGTCCCGTTTTGCTTGAGCCGATCATGAAAGTGGAAGTTGTAACGCCTGAAGACTATATGGGTGACGTGATGGGCGATTTGTCTCGCCGTCGTGGCATCTTGCAGGGCACTGATGACACGCCATCAGGCAAAGTCATTAATGCCATGTTGCCACTCGGTGAAATGTTTGGTTACGCCACCGCGATGCGTTCGATGTCGCAAGGCCGCGCTACTTTCACAATGGAATTCGATCATTACGCCGAAGCGCCGAACAACATCGCTGAAGCGGTAATGAAAAAAGCCTAAGTTTTTAACTAATTATCTAAATTTTATTTTTTAGGACGACAGTCATGTCAAAAGAAAAGTTCGCGCGCACCAAGCCGCATGTCAATGTCGGCAC
>JAYUWO010000052.1:0-6547 GCA_043753545.1 Arenimonas sp. | reverse complement strand
GCACTCGTCATCTAAGGCTATCAAGAGGTCGTCATGAAATATCATCGTGTGGTTTTACCCGCTCTGCTTTTATTCACGACACCACAAATCCAGGCGGCAAGCTTTGATTGCAAGTTGGCGAAATCGCCGACGGAAAAAGCGATTTGCAGTGATCCGGCCCTGTCGTTGATGGACGAAAAGTTGAACCTTGCTTTTAAAGCTGCACGTGAACAGTGGGGCAGTGCAGCCAGGGAATATGTGTTGAACGACCAGCGTGCCTGGTTGCTTGATGTCAACAGCGAGTATCAAGGGCATACGAATAAATCGGCGGCCATGAAACAGCTCAAAGAGCGCTATCGCAAGCGGAATCGCCACCTCAGCAGTCCGGCTTACCCCTTGACCGGTGTTTACAATAAAACCAATGGCGACAAGCTGGTCGTGTTTTTGGATACATCGGAACGCCTGGGAGTGGTGGCATTGAAAAATGACATGAATATCGTGCGCTCGTCGGGAAATGCCACCGTGGAAGTTCCGGTCGGCAGCGTCCAGCTTAATCTGGTTCTTTCCGAAGGTGCCAAAAACGCACTCGATTTATGTTCCTTGCGATTGAGCTTTTCCGCCAACAAAGTTGGCGTGGTACGAAAGGGGCAATGCAGCGGTGCCAATTATTCCGGCGGCTTTAGTCGCGACCAGAAAGACAGCGTCGGAAATTACGGTCAATAAATGAGGGCAAGGTCGGACGGGTTGAAAGGCCTGATTGGAACTGCCTAGACAATGTTCGGCTTTTTTAGGGGTTCGCCCAGAAAGCAGCTTGTTGTCCAGAAATACCAGCTGATGACTATCAGCCACGAAAGCAGGATGTCGCTGGGTCTGTGTACGCCGATGTAAATCCTTGCGATGCCGGTGCTGATGGCAACCAAGAAAATTGCCAGTCGGAAATATCGATATTTTTCATCGCGTAATACCCAGCTTGCGATAAACGCCAGGCCCAGACTTGCCATGGCGTGACTGCTCGGAAAGCTCGAGCCGCTTGCATGTTGAAGGCTCGGCCATAGATGGGGCCTTGTCGCACTGACAATGGCTTTTGCCGCACCTGCCATTAGGGAGGTGCCAAGCGCGAATGCCATTATTTTCGATACTGCAATTTTGTCTTTTTTACGCCAGGCGATGAAGATAAAAATAAGTGTCAGGCCGGCTGCTACATTGCCGCTTCCAAGATGATTGACCAATAAAAAATAATGATCGGTAAAGTCGCTGGCACTTGAATGCATGAGCCACATCAAGGGTGTGTTGAAAATATTGTCGATAAAAACCTGCATGTCCATCTGGTAAAAACCGGCGCATAGCAAACAGAAGAAATGTGCCATCCAGCCGACCGATATTCGGGTAATCGGTAGGGCACCGGAATCCGACATTCGCATCATCTTGATGTTTTGCCGATATCGTAAATGACAAGTTTTCTGGCAGTTCCAAGCAAATTGGCATGCATTTTCCTGGCTTCAATTGCCCGGACAAAAGCTTCCTGCTTTTCAAGGGGAACCAGAAAATACCGGTCAGGCTCGTCTTCGAAAAGTTCGCTTTTCAGATCCTGATCGTACTCGGCATCCGAAGGGAGTTGAGGGCCTACAAGATCGGAAATGCTTATTTTTTCGATTTCTGCACCAAGATAAAAATGCAATCCATACGAGGCCTTGGTGTCGATGAATACCAATTCCCCGGCCTTGCCTGGCAATAACGCTGCGATCTCCCGCGATAGTTGGCGGGCATCCTGGTCGCTTGGGGCGTAGGCGATCAGGGCCTTTGTTGCGATGAGTGCTGCAAGCCAAATGAAGGTAAGAAAAACATGTTTTTTTCTGATCTCGACGCGCTCAAGGTATTGCCCCAGCAAGAGCGAGATTGGAATAAACAAGGGCAGTACGTAAAAAGGCAGCCTGGATCTTGCAAAGATAAAAACCCCGAGAGGTAATAGCAGCCAAAGCCAGAGGAATTTCGACGAGTCAGGCGGAGCGGCCTGTTCGTGTGTCACCCATTTTCGCCAAATCACGATCCCAAGCCATGGCAGTGCACCGAGGGCGAGCGTAGGCAGATAGACCAGTAAACCGCCGTACCACTGACCGTTACGATGATGATTGGCGCTTGCGATGCGCTCTATGACTTCGTGTCCAAAAAAGTAAGTCAGTAATTCGGGGTTACGGTAGGTAATCGCCGCAAACCAGGTGAAGCCAAGTAGAACAAACAATCCCAAACCGACAGGACGAAACAGAGCTCTCAATCGCGATGCCTTCCATTCCCAAACAACAATTGCCAACAGGGGCAAAAGTGCAGGCGGTCCCTTAATCATGAACGCCAGGCCAAAAATGGCCCACATCACATCAAGCCAGCGACCATTTTTATCCGAGAATCGATACTTTGCATACGCCATGACGGCGGCAGTTTCTGCGCAAGCCAGCAAGGTGTCGGTGGTAATGGCGCTGGTGGCGAGCATAGGAATCGGACTGGCCAGATATATCAATGCCGGCAGCCAAGGCCGAAGCGGCGCGAACGACTTTCCAAGCTCATATACCAGCAACACCGTGATGATAAATGCGATCGCCATCGGAGCCCGGAAAGCCCATTCGTTTTTACCGAAGCTGCTAGCGCTGGCAGCAAGGGCCCAGTAAGTTACCGGAGGCTTGGTGACATGCATCGTTTCATGATGACGGTGCGGCGTGAAGTAATCGCCGCTTCGCATCATCTCAAGTGCCACATTGGTATAACGACCTTCATCGGGGTCCCACAGTCCCCGTGTACCCTGGAAGGAGAATGCAAGCACGATGCTGGCGGCAAGCAACAACCAGAGAGTCAATCGTCGCGAATACGACTTATTTTGCATCTGCATCGAATTCCCCAGCCTGGATAATCTCCGACGTTTCAGACAGGTTTGAACGTATTAAGTTCTCGGATAATTCAGGCAGATTTGTGTGGATGAGAATAGCTCACTTTTATCACGAAAAATTTACATAATCCGGTGGGCAGCAAAGCCTCGAATTCATCATCCACACGCTTTTTCAGAGCAGCGCGTGCCAGTGGAGAATCAATGCTGATGAAGCCGGTTTTTACGTCGGTTTCGTCCGGGCCAACGATGCGATAGCGCAATGTTTCCCCAGTTTGCGTGTGTTCGATATCAAGCCATGCGCCAAAATAAATGGCTTCGGGATCGCTGGGTACGTTTTCAACTACCTTCAACACTTCAAGCCGCTTGCTTAGATAACGAACACGGCGATCAATTTCGCCAAGCTGTTTTTTTCGATAGGTATATTCTGCGTTTTCCGAGCGGTCACCTTCGGCGGCGGCGGCGGATAATGCTTTCACCACCTCGGGCCGTTTTTCTTTCCATAGATAATTTAATTCTTCGCGAAGCCGCTCGAAACCTTCGCGAGTAATCAGGGCAGTTGAAGCGGCAGAGGGCGGGCGATATCGTGACATGATCAAGCTGCCGTGATGGCATCCCTGGCCGTTTGTAAGCGCTGCCGTTGGTTCTCGCTGCGGGTGGCTGCCGATGCAGAGCCCAACAGAGCAAGCGCCTGTGTGTTGGCTTCACCCGCTTGAGTCAGCACTTCGCTCAGCCTGATGGCCCAGTCGCCGGTGATGGTTTCATCGGGAAATTTTTCTAGTAGACGGATCAGTAATTTTTTCTCGAGTCCTGCTTGTCCCACTCGCCGCGCTTCCTTGACTAACGGGTCGGCAGTTTCGCCATCCAGCGGATAGAAATCCGGATCTATATTGAATTGCTGAGTGGCGAGCGCCAATGCACGCGGCATATTTTTCTCGGTAAGCAGTTGATGCAGAAAACTTTGTGCATGCTGTCGTATTTCATCGACATCGCCTTTTTTGATCAGCAATTCGCGAAATTTCGTGTGCAAGGCGATGCCCGGAACCCGTTCACGTGATTCGTACTTCATTTTCTCGATGGCTTCATCGTACTGCTGGTTTGCCACGGCGGTATCGATTGCCTGTATCAGTATGCCATCGCGATCCAGCCCGCGTATCGCCTGGTCGCCGTGGGCTTCGGGCTCGAAACCGAGTTCGCGGTGATATTGGTAAATCAGGTAGCCCATCCAGTAGGCGCCGGTAAACAACACCCAGAGCCCGAATGTTTTTACGATAGCCGTTGCAACGATATTCGGCATGAAGGAAAAAACATTATCGGAAAGCCATGTTTCGAGAAGCTGTGAAGTGAGCAGGAGAATCGCCAGCAGGAAATAGCCGTTACCGAGGATTTGCATCAGGCGCAGCCATTTGGCCGGGTTGATAGCCGACAATACACTGCCTTCGATAACCGCCAACATGGTGTAAGCAGGCTGTATCAAACAGAAGAGGGCCAAAACGACAAAGCCGGCCGTGGACCCGAAATAATGGTCTATCACCCAATAAAATGCGCCAACTACCATCAGTGCAATGAGATACCGAAAAACCAGGCCGTCATTAACCGTCATCATGGCTTCGGGCGGTTCCTCCCAGCCATGGGAATGGTGGCTGAGAATTTCAAATGCGAATTTGTACGCAGTCAGAGTTGTTGCGATGGCGATGAATAAGCCCAATACCGATAAATAGCCCGAAATCACGCTGCAGAAAGTCAGCAATACCAGCGCCGGCAAAACGGCAGGTCGCATCGGGTAAAGAAAAAATGCCCCTAGTTGTGTGTGCCAAGGGGCAATTTTTTGTCTGGATTTGGGATGTGGATTTTCCGACATGCTCAACGTCGCTTGCCGCCCAGCAGGCCACCAAGCAATCCTCGCAATAACTGCCTGCCAAGGCCATTGGCTACCGTACGTGTTGCCGATTTCGCCGCTGCTTCAACGGCACCCTGGCGGCGCTTCGTACCCCATAGAAATTCGTTGAGTTTCGAGGGTGGTTCTTCCTTCGGTGTGACCACGGCCTCTGGTTGTTTCGCCTTGCTGCCAATTTTTTCCTGGACGGCCGGCTCGCGCTGTACGGACTTGTTCAACATTTCATAGGCGGATTCACGGTCAATTGCCGTATCGTATTTGGCACCGAGTGGGCTGCGGGCACGCACCGTGGCGCGTTCTTCATCGGTGATCGCACCCATGCGGCAACGTGGCGGACAAATATAGGCACGCTCTACCTGTGAAGGAATACCTTTTTCCTGCAATGTGGAAACCAAGGCCTCACCCACAGCCAACTCCGAAATCACTTTCGCCACATCGAGTTTCGGATTTTGCACGAAAGTTTCGGCGGCCGTCCTGACGGCTTTCTGGTCTCGCGGCGTGTAGGCACGCAAGGCATGCTGTATGCGATTGCCGAGCTGGCCGAGAATATCGTCTGGAACATCATCCGGATTTTGCGAGCAGAAATAAACGCCAACCCCTTTTGAGCGAATCAGTCGTACGACTTGTTCGACACGTTGCTGCAATGCCGGAGGGCAGTCCTCAAACAATAAATGCGCTTCATCGAAAATGAAGACCAGTTTCGGTTTATCCAGATCGCCCATTTCAGGCAGGTTTTCAAAAAGTTCCGAAAGCAACCACAGTAGAAAACTCGAATACAAACGCGGCTTCAGAATAAGTTGTTCGGCCGTGAGCAAATTGATGATGCCGCGGCCGCTCATGTCTTGTCGCATCAAGTCATTGAGATCAAGCGCGGGTTCACCGAAGAATTCTTCACCGCCTTCCTGTTCAAGACGGAGAAGGGCGCGTTGAATCGCTGCCACCGATGCCGGGCTGACCAAACCATATTTTCTCGAGATCTCGGTTTTATTTTCCGTGACGAAATTCAGCAAGGCACGCAGGTCTTTCAAATCCAGCAACAACAGGCCATCGTCATCGGCGAGTTTGAACGCAATATCCAGTACGCCACTCTGCGTTTCATTCAATTCCAGAATGCGATTGAACAAGGTGGGGCCGAATTCCGAAACAGTGGTACGAATCGGATGGCCTTTCTTGCCGTACAAATCCCAAAATACCGTCGGGTTCGCTTCGTTGACATACCCTTCGATGCCGATTTGCTGAACGCGGGACGTTATTTTTTCGTTCGTTGTTCCTGCGACGGCCAGCCCGCTGACATCGCCTTTCACATCGGCCATGAACACGGGAACTCCAAGCCTTGAGAAGCCCTCTGCCAATACCATCAGCGAGACCGATTTACCGGTTCCGGTGGCACCAGCGATCAAGCCATGTCGGTTGCCGTATTTTGCGAGCAGCTTGACCGGAATTTCGCCTTTGCCAATCAGAATTTCATTCATTGGGTTCTCCTGTGATGTATCGATTCTAGAGCCATAAGGATAAATGTTAAACCTTGTAGTTCAGTCCGCCAGCCGATACCCTGCTCAGTAGGGTATCAAGGAGTTTTTGATGATTAATTCGCGTCTTTTTTTAGCTGTCGCGCTTGCATTGCCGACGACATTTGTTTTTGCTGCGCCTAAGCCGGATAAATTTGCCCCTTTATACGCACAAATGGAGCAGGCGAGCGAGCGCTATCGCCAGGCACAAGTCGTTCTGGCCAATGGTGATAACAACGGCATGGCGCAGATGAATAAAGCGCTCGAAGATATCGAAGACATCGCTACCAA
>JAYUWO010000051.1:0-6561 GCA_043753545.1 Arenimonas sp. | reverse complement strand
CGACGATCGGTATCGGCGCAGGCCCGCATTGCGACGGACAAATCCTGGTTTTGCACGATATGCTCGGTATGAATAGCGGCCATCGCCGTCCGCGCTTCGTCAAGGATTTCATGGCTGAAGCAGGTAGTATTCACGGCGCCTTCGAAGCCTACGGAAAGTCCGTGCGCGAATCGACATTTCCCGATTTGGAACATAGCTACGAATGAAAGCCTTCAATTCGGTTGCCGCACTGCGTACTCAAATTGCCGATTGGAAAAAAGCAGGTTTGCGGGTTGGTTTTGTTCCCACCATGGGCAATCTGCATGCCGGGCATTTTGCTCTGGTCGAATTGGCCCGGCAGCACAGCGACAAAGTGGTCGCCAGTATCTTTGTGAACCCGACCCAGTTCGGCCCGAACGAAGATTACGCGCGTTATCCAAGAACGCCCGACACTGATATCAACGGACTAGCCGGCAAAGGATGCGATGCCTTGCTGCTGCCCTCGGTCGAAGAAATGTATCCGTTCGGAACGATGGGTTGCGTACAAATGCACGTGCCCGGCATTACCGATATTTTGTGCGGCATGCACCGCCCCGGTCATTTCAATGGTGTCGCGCAGGTGGTCGCGCGCCTGTTCAATATGGTGCAAGCCGATGTTGCCGTGTTCGGACGCAAGGATTACCAGCAGTTGCAGGTAATCCGCTATATGGCGACGGAAATGAGTTTTCCGACCTGCGTCATCGCCGCGCCGACATTGCGCGAAGCTGATGGCCTGGCCATGAGCTCGCGCAACCAATATCTCGAAGGCGAACAACGTCAAACGGCAACATTCATCTTTCAGACTCTGAACTTCATGAAAGATCAGGCGTCTCTGGGTATGCCCATCCACGGGATTGAAGCGGAAGCGAAACAGAGACTCGAAATGATGGGATTCGTCGTGGACTACGCGGAAATTCGTCGCAGTGATTTATCACGCGCCATCGAACCGAATGAAAAAAATCTGCTAGCACTGATTGCGGCCAGGTTGGGACGTACGCGCTTAATCGACAATCTTGAATTTGATTTTGCATGAGTGCTGCTTCCAAGCCTGCGGCGTGGAAGACCGTGCTTGAGCATGGAGATCGCCTAAAGAATTTCCACTTGCGCGATAACGGTCATGACATCGATCGTGCAAAACAAATGACGCTTCACCTCGGGCCATTGCAAGTCAGTTTCGCCCGCCAAAGGCTTGACAAGGACGCGCTTGGTGCACTGTTTGATCTGGCTGAAAGCTATAGTGTCTTAACGGCAATCAAAGATTTGTTTACTGGCAAGCAAGTCAACCAATCCGAGCAGCGTGCCGCCTTGCACACGGCATTGCGTAGTAATTTGGTCGATAGTCCGGAAGCCAGGGCTGCGCATGATCTCGCGATTAATTCGCACAGCCAGATGGCCAGCTTGATAGAGCAACTTGAAGCGAGCGATGTTACCGACATCATCAATGTCGGTATCGGAGGTTCCGATCTGGGGCCAAGACTTGCCGTGGATGCCTTGCGTGATTTTCACACTGGCCGTTTCCGGATTCATTTTCTCAGCAATGTCGATGGTAGCGGCGCACAGCATTTGCTGAAGTCGCTCGACCCGAAAAAGACAGCTGCCATTTTGGTGTCTAAAAGCTTTGGCACGCAGGAAACGCTGCTGAACGGCACGCTGATCAAACAGTGGCTGCAAGACGATTCACGGCTTTACGCGGTGAGCGCCAATATCGAAAAAGCAAACGCTTTCGGCGTGGTCTCGAAAAATATTTTACCGATGTGGGATTGGGTAGGCGGCCGTTATTCGCTTTGGTCCTGTATCGGTTTCTCGTTGGCGCTTGCGATCGGTATGCCAAAGTTTGTTGAAATGTTGAACGGTGCAGCGCAAGTCGATGCCCATGTATTGCAAGCACCGCTGCGGGAAAATATTGCGGTCTGGCATGCCATGGTCGGTCTCTGGAATCGCAATGCACTCGGGTTTGCCACGCATGCCGTGATGCCCTACGACGAACGCCTGACTTACTTGCCGGCTTATCTGCAGCAGCTGGTGATGGAAAGCCTGGGCAAGACGGTCGGACCGGACAATCAAACGGCAACGCATGTAACGGTGCCTGTACTTTGGGGCGGCACCGGTAGTAGCTGCCAGCACAGCTTTTTTCAGGCCATGCACCAAGGCAGCGATATTATCCCCATGGATTTTATCGGGGCGATCAAGCCAGCACACACTTACATCGAGAGTCATCAAAACCTGTTGGCAAATTTATTTGCGCAGGCAGAAGCCCTCGCCAATGGCCACGAAGGCAGTGAGCCGCAAAAAAATTATCCGGGCAATCGTCCATCGACGATGTTCATGATTAATGAATTGAATCCACATAGTTTTGGCATGTTGCTCGCCTTGTATGAGCACAGTGTTTATGTGCAATCGGTTGTCTGGGGCATTAATGCCTTCGATCAATGGGGCGTGGAGTTGGGAAAGAAGTTGGCGATGGGCTTATTGCCGTGTCTGCAAGACGAAAATGTCCAGTCCGCCGATGCCATCACGCAATCGTTCCTGGAATCGGTCAGACGCCATTCTTGAAATACGTCTGCTCGGCCCTATATGAATATGCGACGAGAAGGATAATTGCACGCTGACTCGCCGAGTGCTTCAATGCGTCATTCATCCGAGGATACTGTCATGCGTATATTTCGACTTAGTTTTGCCGTTCTGCTGATTGCCATGCTTTCAGGATGTGGCTACAACCAAATCCAGACCAATGACGAAGCCGTGAAAGCGCAATGGTCTGAAGTCGTGAATCAATATCAGCGCCGTGCCGACCTGGTGCCCAATCTGGTCAATACCGTCAAGGGTTATGCTGCCCAGGAAGAACGTGTACTGACCGAAGTGACTAATGCACGTGCACGTGTGGGTAGCGTCAGTATCAGTGCGGAGCAGGCCGCCGATCCGGTGAAACTTGCCGAATTCCAGAAAGCGCAGGGCGATTTGTCCGGAGCTTTGTCACGTCTGCTTGTAGTTTCTGAAAACTATCCCGATTTGAAATCGAACCAGAATTTTCTCGAATTACAGGCGCAGCTAGAAGGGACGGAAAATCGCATCACCGTTGCCCGTAATCGCTATATCCAAAGTGTGCAGGAATACAACGTGCATATTCGCCAATTTCCGGTAAATATGACCGCGAAAATGTTCAGCTATGACGTTAAGCCCAATTTTACGGTTGAAAATGAAGCGGCCATTTCTAAGCCACCCGTTGTCGAGTTCGAACCTGCCAGCCCGCCGCCAGCGAAATAATCCAGCGTGAATTTTCGGGCCATGAAATTTGCAGCAGTCGTACTGTTGTTGGCGTTGTTTGCGATGCCTGCATCGGCGCAGAATGTGCCGATATTGACGCAGCATGTGACCGATCAAACCGGCACGCTCAATGCGAGCCAGATTTCCGAACTCGAGACAATGCTGGTTGCCCTGGAACAACGTAAAGGTAGCCAGCTTGCCGTGTTGATTGTTTCTTCAACCGGTAGTGAAGCACTGGAAAATTATTCATTGGCAGTTGCCGAAAAAAATAAACTGGGACGCAGCAAAACTGATGACGGCATATTGTTGTTGATTGCCAAGGACGACCGCAAAGCCCGTATCGAAGTGGGCTACGGTTTGGAGGGTGCAGTACCCGACGCATTGGCGAGCCGTATCATTCGCGAATATCTCACTCCGAAGTTTCGCCAAGGCGATTTTTTTGGCGGCATCAAGGATTCCCTGCAGGCGTTGACCAAATTGATTGATGGTGAAGCCTTGCCGCCACCAATGAATGTCGATGAAGGAAAATCGCAACCGGATTTTATCTTTGCCGGCATCGTGGGTTTTTTTATTGGCGCCGTTGCCGGTATCTTTACTTTCATTCCCGCGACCTTGAGGAGACTTGGTGCAGCAGGTTTTGCCGGTTTTTTGGCAACCATGATGTTCACGCTCGGCTTCTCGACCATAGTGGCCGCTGTCGTCGCTTTTCTTGTTTCATCTTCTGGCTCTGGTCGCTTCAGTTCAGGCCATGGTGGTTGGGGGTCATTTCCCGGCGGCGGTGGAAGTAGCGGTGGCGGTGGTTGGTCGGGTGGCGGTGGTTCTTTCGGAGGCGGTGGCGCCTCGGGAGGCTGGTGATGAAACGATTATTGCAGAATATTTTCGCCGGATGGTTCCGGATGTCGAGTTGGTTTCCACCGGCGACGCTGACGCATATTCGCGATGTGATCAGGGAAGGCGAGCGTAATCACGCAGGCGAGATTTGTTTTGCCGTTGAAGCGCGCTTTTCGTTTTGGTCGGTGTTGAAGGGATTGCAAACGCGAAATCGTGCCCATCAATTATTTTCGATGCTGAGAGTCTGGGATACCCAGGATAATAGTGGCGTGCTTTTATATATGCATCTTGCCGAGCATAGAGTCGAACTCATTGCCGATCGTGGAATTGCAGCTCGTGTAGATACTGCCCAATGGCAGAAAATATGTGATGAACTGACCACCGATATTAAAAAGGGTCCGGCCGATGTTGCGGTTCTTGCCTGCGTAGCGAAGATAAACAAATTGCTCAGCATTCATTTTCCTGCGCATGAAGACAATCCACGTGAACTGCCGGACGAGCCGGTTGTTTTGTAGAGCGCTTCGGTGCTCTTGTATGCCCGCAATATTCCTTTTCATGCTGGGCACGTTACTGGTGTCCCGTAACCTTTACGCACTTGTCGCCATCACGCTATGCTCCGCCAACGATAACAAGGCGGAGCGTTTCGATGGCTGACGACAATTCCGGGCAATGGGCTGAAGTCGCGGCACTGTTTGATCGACTGATTGAACTTGCACCTGCCGAACGTGAAGTTCAGTTGACGCGTTGCGATGCAACTCCGGAAGTGAAAAAGCAAGTCAGCCAGATGTTGATTGCATTGGAAAGCGATTCGGACTTTCTTGAACAATCGGCACGTCAATCGGAAGCTGCGCCAGCCCTTGAGTACAGTTCACTTGCTACGGGCACAATGGTCGGAAGTTTTATTGTCGAGCGTCTTGTCGGACGTGGCGGCATGGGCGAGGTTTATCTGGCGCATCGAAACGATGCCGATTTCTCCCAGAAGGTTGCGCTCAAACTGATTCGCCCCGAAGCGGTGGGACGTCTGGGGCATTTTGAAAACGAACGCCGCATTCTTGCCGGTCTGGAACATCCCGGGATTGCCCGCCTGATTGATGGTGGTCTGGCACCGGATGGTCGTCCCTTCATGGCGATGGAATACGTGGAAGGCAAGGATTTGATTGCCTACACAAAAGACAATGGCTTGAATCTAGATAAGCGATTGCAGCTGTTCCAGCAAATTTGCGAGGCGGTAGATTTTGCCCATCGCAATCTGATTGTTCATCGTGATTTGAAACCGGCCAATATTCTGGTAGATGCCACTGGCCGTGCGCGCTTGCTGGACTTTGGCATTGCCAAGCTGGCCGATGACGGCGGCGGGGTGATGACACAGGCTTTGCTGACTCCCGAATATGCCGCGCCGGAACAACTGGAGGGTGGTGCCATCACGATGGCAACCGATGTGTTCGCCCTTGGCGTGGTGTTGTATGAGTTGTTGGTAGGTGATCGTCCATGGAGTTTGTCAGGCTCCGCTTTGCCGGCAAGTTTTAAACGTCGTTTTGAGGCGGAGCCAGCATTGCCCAGCAATGCCGTGAATGCATCGAGTGCGATTTCTGCCAAATCATTACGAGGCGATCTTGATGCGATCGTGATGAAGGCATTGCGTCCTGAACCTGGGCAACGTTATCAAAGCGCCTCGCAGTTGTGGAACGATATCAAGCGACATTTACGCCGTGAGCCGGTCGTCGCACGGGGCGATACGCGTGGATATCGTCTTCGTCGTTTTGTCAGCCGACATAAAGTCGGTGTTGCCGCTGCCTCTGCCGTGTTCGTTGCAATCTCCGTGGGTATTGGCGGTGTAGTGTGGCAGGCGCACAAGACGGCGCTTGAACGCGATCAGGTATTGGCGGAAATACGACGCACCGATGCGGTGAAGGATTATTTGCTTTTGATGTTTCGTACCGCTGGTGAAAACCAGGGCGGTGAACCTACCACCGCAAAACAGGTTCTGGACCAAAGCGCAAAAAACCTCGCCGAGCAATACCGCGATCAGCCACAGACACGTGGCGAGATTGTGGAAGCTTTGGGGGCACTGTATTTATATATGCATGATGCCGATGGCGCTGCGCCGCTGTTGCGGGGCTATTTGAAATCAAGCGACACAACACCTGCTGCCCGCGCGCAAGTCAGTGCCCTGCTTGCGCAGGCTGAATTGCAGCTTGGAAACAAGAGCGAGGCTCGCCGTCTGGTGAATGCGGCGCAGGCATTCTGGAACAAAAATCCTGCACATAATCGCAAGTCTCTGGTCGAGTTTCGTTTGACCCAGGCCCTGGTCGAGAAGGAAGAAAGCGGGCTTCCGACTTCGATAAGAACGCTGCAGTTGGCCTTGCTTGAACACGACGATTATTACGGCCGCAATACCATGGAAACCGCCAGTCTTTTGAATAGTCTTGGTATTGCCTATCAAGCCAA
>JAYUWO010000050.1:0-6606 GCA_043753545.1 Arenimonas sp. | reverse complement strand
TAATTGCCGGTCGGCTGCGTTATTATGGTCGCTTAACGAAACAGCGCTAAAACCATGATTAATAGAATAATTAAGTCGCTAATTGCTGGCATTTCCATTTTTTTATACCCCGCGCTGGCCTGGGCCAGCTCGACCAACGATGGCAAGTTGGACTTGACTGACCATCCTTTGGGGCTACTCGCAGTCGGCATTTTTGTGACTGCCTACGCTTTTGTCGTTCTGGAAGAAAAACTGCATTTGCGTAAATCCAAGCCAGTGTTACTGGCAGCCGGATTGATCTGGGGCATCGTCGCCTGGTATTCAGGACACTATTCCGGGTTGGGGCCGGATTTTGCTTCGAATGCTTTTCGCCATATTTTCCTGGAATTCACCGAGCTCTTTTTCTTTCTGATTGTGGCGATGAGTTTCGTCGCCGCGATGACCGAGCGGAATGTTTTTGAAGCACTTCGTGCCGAATTGGTTAGTCACAATTTGAGCTACCGATCTCTGTATTGGATTACCGGCGTCGTTTCTTTCTTCATGTCCGCCGTTTTGGATAATTTGACGACGGCACTCATCATGTCGGCAGTCATCCTGGCAGTAGGCGCCGGCAATGTTCGCTTTATTACTCTGGCATTTATCAATCTGGTCGTTGCTGCCAATGCCGGTGGCGCCTGGAGCGCTTTCGGCGACATCACCACCTTGATGGTCTGGCAGGCAAAAAAGCTTGAGTTCTTCGAGTTCTTTGCCATTTTTGTACCTGCCGTGGTCAATTGGTTTATTCCCGCTGTCATCATGTTTTTTGCCCTACCGAAAGAAACCCCGCCGCCCGGCATCGATAATGCCGACGTGAAATTTGGCGGCTGGATTACTTGTCTTTTGTTTGGTCTCACCATCGCCATTACGGTTTCGGGTAAACAATTCCTGCACATGCCGCCAGTTTTCGGCATGTTGTTCGGCCTCGGCTTATTGCAGATCTGGGGCTATTTCATTAAACGCCATGAGCACAGAAAGGCCAGCCTTGACGGGGCGACGGAGGGGGGCAGCTATAACGTATTCGAAATAATCGCGCGCGCCGAGTGGGATACGCTTTTGTTTTTCTACGGTGTACTGCTTTGCGTGGGTGGCCTTGCCACAATGGGCTATCTGGAACTGGCTTCAACTCAGATTTATGGCGAACTCGGTTTCACCACGGCCAATGTCATCATGGGCCTGCTCTCGGCCATCGTCGACAATATCCCGATCATGTACGCCGTCCTGCAAATGAATCCGCCGATGGATCATGGTCAATGGCTGCTGATCACGCTCACCGCAGGTGTAGGTGGCAGCTTGCTATCGGTGGGCTCTGCGGCCGGTGTTGCCCTGATGGGCGTTTCCAAGGGTCAATACACCTTCATGGGCCATCTGAAATGGACCTGGGCCATTGCACTAGGATACATCGCCAGCATTTATACTCATCTCTGGATTAATGCTGCTTACTTCACATGATCGAAATTCTCATCGTCATCGTCCTCGTTTTATTTAACGGTTTCTTCGCCTTGTCGGAGATGGCTGTGATGACTTCGCGCAAGCAGCGCCTGAAGCAACTTGCGCTTACCAGCTCGCGTGCGCGAAAAGCCATGGAGCTTGCCGAGCATCCGGAAAACTTTTTATCGGCGGTACAAGTCTGGATCACCTTGCTTGGCTTGCTAACTGGTTATTTTGGTGGTCAATCATTGGCGACAAAAATACAGGCGCCACTCATCTCGCTGGGTATTCCGTTCATTACGAAATATGCCGACACCATCGCAGTCGCCTTCAGTTTCATATTGATTCTGCTGATTTCCGTGGTACTCGGAGAATTGGTCCCTAAACGTCTGGCGACACTGCGTCCGGAAAAAATCGCGACCGCCGTTGCCATTCCGATGAGCATACTCAGCATGGTTGCGCGCCCGGCGGTCATGATACTGACACTACTCACCCGCACACTCCTGCGCATCATGGGGCTGGGCAAAGTGGCCGAAGAAAAAGTGACGGAAGAAGAAATTCGCCACCTTGTGGCCGAAAGCCATGAACAAGGCGTCATCGATCAAGATGAGCGCAACATGTTGAATCGTGTTTTGCGTCTGGGTGATCGCACCTCGGATTCACTGATGACACCCCGCACGCGAATCACCTGGCTCGATGCCAACGGATCGCTGGAAGACAATCTGGCAAAAATGCGCGACACGCTTTTTGCACGTTTTCCGGTATATCGCGGAAGCGATGACGACGTGCTGGGCATACTCGAAGTCAAGACGCTGGCAGGCCAAACCGACATAAAATCGACCGATGAGTTATTGCGTCATCTGCGACCCGCTCTGTTTGTTTCCGATTCCACCAATGCATTGCGACTGCTGGAAATTTTTCGCGAAGAACAACAAACGGTAGGCCTGGTCGTCGATGAGTACGGCGATATTCAAGGCTTGGTTTCGCTGAATGATTTGATTGGCGCAGTGCTCGGTCGCATCCAGGACAGCGATAGCAGCGAAGACGAACCCTCCATCGTTCAGCGCGCCGACAACTCATGGCTGATTGATGGCCGCGTGTCTGCCGATGAACTCAAGGAATTGCTTGGATTGCAGACATTGCCGCACGAAGATGCCCAGGGCTTTACCACGGCAGCCGGCATGGTAATTGCCCATTACGGCCGTATCCCACACGCCGGCGAATATTTCGACTGGCAAAACTGGCGTATTGAAGTGGTCGATCTGGACGGCGCCAGAATCGATAAGTTGTTGATTGCCTCCGTTCCTGAAAAAAAACTGGACCCAGAAGCCGTCTAATGAAATTTCGATTTCCAAAGCAACAAGGTCCTTTACCGCCCAGTACGCACCAGCTTATCAACAAGCTCTGCGAGGGGTTGCCCGAGGACGAACTGACACTAAGTGGTTTACTGGACGAATTTCAGGAACGGGCCTTCGGTTTATTCCTGTTTCTGGTTTTATTACCGACCTTTTTCCCGGTCCCCATGGGTCAGGGTTCGGTAAGCGGATTTTTGACTTCTCTTATCGGATTGCAGTTTTTAATGCGCTTTGAACATCCCTGGTTGCCGGGTTTCATCGCTAATCGAAAATTCCACCGTTACAGAATTATTGGTTTCCGCAACCGTTTCGACAAATGGCTGGAACGTCTTGATAAAATTACCAAGCCACGTGATGAATGGATTTTCAGCAATCCGGTTGCCCATGCATTTACCGGCCTACTTTTGCTGCTGTTGGGTGGCACACTGGCCTTGCCACTTCCCGGCACCAATATCCCGTTCGGTATCATCATCCTGTTTTTTTCATTCGCACTGATAGAGCGCGATGGCCGATTCATGATGATCGGCTGGTTGCTGGGAGTTATTGAAATAGTACTGCTGGCGTTCTTCTCGAAAGAAATGGCGACGACTATCGCTTCCTGGTTTTAATTTATGCCGGGTGTGAATCAAGCTAAAAATAACTTGGCCACTTCCTGCGACAACATCGGACGACCCAGCCAGAATCCCTGACCCTGATCACAACCGCGATCTCGCAACACACCATATTGACCTTCGGTTTCGATACCTTCGGCAACCACCGTGATACCCAATGAATGCGCCATCGCGATGATGGCCGTCGTCAATGCCAGATCGTCCGGATCACGCAATAAATCGGTGACAAAACTGCGATCGATTTTTACGCCATCCACCGGCACGCGTCTTAAATGACTTAACCCCGAGAAGCCAGTACCAAAATCATCGAGCCAGACTTTCACGCCGGTCGCGCGAATTCGCGACAGCAATACACTCGCCTGATTTTCGTCGGTCAAGATTGCCGTTTCGGTCAACTCGAGATGCAGTTGATGCGGTTTCAACCCTGAAGAAGCCAGCACGGTCTCAACAACATCCACCAACTCGCCACCTCTCAATTGTTTGGACGAGACGTTCACCGACACAAACGGCAGTGCACGATCCGGACACTTCCAGGTAGATGCATCGTTACAGGCCAGCACCAATGCATGGCGCCCGAGCATGTCAATCAAGCCGCTCTGTTCGGCAACATCGATAAACATCGCAGGAGGCACCATGCCCAACCGCGGATGCTGCCATCGCATCAGCGCTTCGGCACCGACGATGCGGCCATCGGTCAGGCTGTAAATGGGCTGGTACATCAAACCCATTTCTCCGCGTTCGAAAGCACCGCGCAGATCTTGCTCCAGTTGCACCCGCCGCTCGACCGCCTGATCCATCGCACGGCTGTAAAAACGGTAGCAGTTTTTGCCGGCGACTTTCGCTTGATACATGGCAATATCGGCATTCTTTAACAACACGCCGGCGGAACTGGCATCGAATGGAAACAGCGTGACACCGATCGATGCCGTCAGATATAAGGGATTGCCATTCAATATGAGTGGCTTGCGGATATCATCGAGCAAGGCTTCGGCAAGTTCGTTCGCGCTGTTCCTGATTTCGTGCTGCAACAGAAGCACGATGAATTCATCTCCACTGAAGCGTGCCACTTGCGATCCTGGCAAGCCAAGTCGCTGAAGCGTGTCTTTCACCCGCAGCGCTAACTGGTTTAATACTTCGTCACCTTCTTCGTGACCCAGGGTATCGTTCACGCGCTTGAAATCATCCAGATCAATAAACAGCAAGGCCAATTCACCGCTGTTGGCCTGCATCGTGAGTAAGCGCTCCTCCAGCATTTCACGAAAGGCCAGCCGGTTGGCCAAGCCGGTCAGCGAATCGGTATAGGCCATACGCCGTATTTCGCGGTCATGCCGGGCAACACCGGCACTCATGCGCGAGAATGCCCGGGTCAGACCACCGATTTCATCCTGACGATTCGAAGTAAGATTGACGTCGGAATAACGCCCCTGCTCCATTTGATCGGTTGCCAAAGATAAATCCCGCACTGGCCGGATGACGTGGCGTTCAAGCAGATACAGCAATAACGAAGCAATCAAAAACATGCCTATGGTTGTTGCAAGCAACCAGCGCCAATGACGATTATTCGATTGTTTTAAATTTTGTTTCAGCGGTTCCATGAGTGACGCATTGGTAGCCGATTGTGTTTCGAGCACCATGCCGATTCGCAGGCCACCAACACATTGGCCGTTTGCAAGAATCGGGGCGGAGATATCCAGTAATTTCCCGTTCCATTGCAAGATCGATTTATTTTCGGCAACTGCGGAATTCGCGGCACTCGCCAGTGGATCCAGCATCGGTTTTCCATCGCTGCTTCCTTCGTCTGCATCGGCGAGAATGATGCCATCGCGGTCGAAAACGATCGCGTATGCAACACGATGACGTTTCTTGAGCGATTGCAATTTGTTCTTGAGGACTTGCGAATTCCGGTTACTCGCCGCTTCGGAAAGATCGATGGCTGTGTCTTCGATCAGTGCCTCGCTTTTTCGCTTCAAATTTTCCTGATCGATTCCGCGCATGGCGGTTTCGGTCAACACGAGCATTTTCCCGTGGTTGGATTTTTCATTCATCCACACAAGGGAAAAAATAATGACAACCAGCACCATCATCAGGCCAAGGATGCCGAGCATTTGCCCGCGCAAACCCAAGCCTAATCGCCAATTCCCCTGTTCACGAACCAGTCTCATGGCGTTAAGACTAACCGAGTCTGAATAAATTTTCCCGACCTCATTCTTCCCGGGGCTCCGAACGCGTCTGTTTCAACATCCGCTGGGTGTCGGAAAAAAGCCCGCGAAGGATTTTGATCTCGCGAACATCCATGTTTGCCCGCAAATAAAGACGGCGCAAGCGGGCAGTGACCATCTCTGGTGCACGGCCCTTGTGAAAATCGACCTGCTCCATCAGCTCGCTCAAATGCCCGAAGAATCGCTCCATGTCATCGTGCGTTGCGGGCATGGCATCGGCTTCCACCGTACTTTTAGCTGGCGGGTCGACAGGAATCCCCGACGCGTCCTCAGCGGCAAGCCATGCCATTCGGTATTCATAAGCCAGAATCTGGACAGCAGCGGCAAGGTTAAGAGAGGCGTAATCAGGATTCGCGGGAATGCATACCGTGGCATGGCAACGCTGCAAATCTTCGTTTTCAAGGCCTGTACGTTCGCAGCCAAACACCAGCGCTACCTTGCCGGTATGTGATGCCTGAAGCAATTGCGTGGCCGCCTCTTTGGGCATGAATTCCGGTAACGGTACTTCTCGCCGGCGTGAAGTAGTGCCCATTACAAAATGACAATCGGCCACAGCGTCGGCCAGACTCTCATGCAGTATTGCCCGATCCAGCAAATCGGTCGCCCCCGCCGCAAGTGCACTCGCTTCGGCATGCGGAAATTTGTGCGGCTTCACCAAATGCAGTTCATCCAGCCCCATCGTTTTCATTGCCCGCGCCGCGGAGCCAATATTTCCGGGATGTTGGGTAGCGACAAGCACGATGCGCAGAGATGTTTTCATCGTCGCATTTTAAGGCTTTTGACATGCTTTGAGCGAAGGCTCCAGATTCAATCTGCTATAATCCGCCCGCCGCGGCTCTGACTGCGGCATGTTCTCCACACAATCTACGTTTAGGCGGGACTATGCAAAACCCAGTCATTACTGTCATGACCAAAGCCGCGCGGATGGCCGGTACCGTGATGTTGCGTCATATGAGCAAGCTCGCCAGCTTGAAT
>JAYUWO010000049.1:0-20022 GCA_043753545.1 Arenimonas sp. | reverse complement strand
TCGATATCCGCGAAGGCTTGCAATACGAATGCATCGCCTGCGGTGCCTGCATCGATGCCTGCAATTCAATCATGGATAAACTCGATTATCCGCACGGTCTGATTCGCTACACCACGCAAAACCAGCTGGAAGTGAAACCTAGCCATGTGCTTCGGCCGCGAATTTTTGTCTATGGTTTTTTGCTGCTTGGTTTGGCGACTTTATTCGCAGTCGGCATCGTGCAGCGCAGCCCCTTGATCGTCGACGTGATGCGCGACAAACAGTTGTACCGGATCAATAACGACGGAAACATCGAAAACTCTTACACGCTGCGCGTGATCAACAAAGATACCCGGGCACACACGTATCGAATTGCCATCAACAGTGCAGCCGACATATCGATTCAAAACCCGGTCGATTCCATTTCACTCTCATCCGAAGAAGTACAAACGCTGGCAATCACGCTGGTTGCCGAAAAAGGAAAGATAACCGGCGTAGCCGATATCAAATTCATCATCGAGCAAACCGATGGCAGCGTGAAAGAGATCGAAGAAAGCCGCTTTATCGCGCCGGTGGAATCGCCATGAAACGCGGCAGCGCCATTCGCGAACCCATGGTCTGGCTGATGTTCGGCATCCCTGTTTTGACAGTGATCGCGGGTTTTTATACTTTGCATATCGCCGGTTTGGCCAAGGCAACCGATGTCGTCAACATGCCGGTGGCACGGATGGCGCAAGTGCAGGAAAGCGATTTGAGCGCCGATGAAAATGCCGCTCGCTCTAATCTTTCGGCGCGTCTGGATATCGTCGACGGCCACTGGGTGATTTCGAGTACCGGTCCGTTGACCAGTGAAACGCTTGTGCTGGACTTGCAACATCCGATCGACAAATCACGGGACCTGAGTCTCGAACTGCATAAACAAGGTTCGACGTTTGTCAGTCGTATGCCCGTCAACAAGAACAACGACTGGCTGTTACAACTAAGTGACCGTAAAAAACAATGGCGACTGGTCGGTCGTTTGCACAAGCAGTCCAATACTGCCGACCTGCGTGCTTCGGTGCGATTACCATGAACGCGATCCTCGGTAAATTCGCTACGCCTATCGCTGCCGATCACGGCGATCTGTGTTTTCATTGCGGCCAAGCGATCAAGGGCGATTCGGTCCGGGAAAATGTCGACGGCAAATCGCAGTCCTTTTGCTGCACCGGCTGCAGTGCCGCCACGCTATGGATCAACGATGCCGGGCTGTCGGATTATTACGATTTGCGAACCCAGCAAGCACCGAAAGCCAATGTCGATAGTGTCGATTTGGCTGCCTGGGACCATCCGGACACGCTGGCGAAACATGCACGCATCGCTGATGCTATCGATGGCAGCCAGGATATGATTATTTCGGTGCAAGGCATGCACTGCGCCGCCTGCGCTTGGTTGATTGATCGCGCCTTGAGTAAACAAGAAGGCGTTGACGAAGTCAGCGTCAACGCGGTGACCGGACGTTTGCATTTGCGCTGGCAACAAAACGTGACGCCGCTTTCCAGATTAATTACCTGCCTACAACGGCTAGGCTATCGCGCATTTCTGACACGCGGCGGCGAGCTGGAACAATCTCGGGAAAAAGAAAAGAAACAATTATTGCTGCGCATCGGTTTGGCTGCATTGGTCGCGATGCAAACGATGATGTTTGCCGAAGCTCTGTATCTCGATACCGCCAATGCCATGCCGGCTGGAACCCGCGACATGTTTCGCTGGCTGTGTTTTATCACTGCCACGCCGGTGGTGTTCTACAGCGGCATGCCGTTTATCAAGGGCATGTTGAATGAGTTGCAACAGAAAACATTGGGCATGGATTTTCTCGCAGCTAGCTCGATACTACTGGCTTACTTCGGTAGTTTTTATCAAACCATGATTGGCGGACAGCATGTCTGGTACGACGCTGCCGTGATGTTTGTCTTGTTTTTATTGGTTGCGCGTTTTCTCGAATATCGCACCCGGCAAATTGCATACGAGCAATCCGATACGCTGGCTCGCGCGCAGCCTTGTCTGGCGAACGTGGTGCGCGGCGAAAAAAATATTGCCATTTCGGTGGATCAACTCAAACCCGACGATGTGCTCTGCATCAATCCCGGCGAATCGGTCGCTGCCGACGGCATGCTGATCAGTGATGCGGCCGCTTTCGACGAAAGCCTGTTGACCGGTGAAGCCAATCCGGTAGTCAAACGCAAAGGCGATTTTGTTTTCGCCGGCAGCATCGGCAGTTTGCAATCAGCACGTTTGCGGGTGACCAAGGCCGGCCGCGATACCGAGTTATCGCAATTACTGTATCGGGTGGAATCGGCGCAACTGAAAAAATCCGGTGTCGTGCATTACGCTGAAACCATTGCCCGGTATTTCGTGCTCGGCATTTTGTTCATCACGGCGATGGTGTATTTCTACTGGCAACAGGTCGATGCCTCGCGTGCATTCGAAATCGCGCTCGCCGTGCTGGTCGTCAGTTGCCCGTGCGCATTGGCGCTGGCACTGCCGGCCGCCTATGCCAGCGCGCAAAGTGCATTGGCGAAAATCGGCGTGCTCGGCTTCAATAACGACGGTCTGGTGGCGCTGGCAAAAATAGACACCGTTATCTTCGACAAGACCGGCACCCTGACACAGGGAAAGATGACCCGCACTGATGATCGCTATTATGTGAAGGATACTGCCGAAGCATTTGCGATCGCCTGCGCACTGGAAAAAAGCAGTTTGCATCCGCTGGCATCGGCGTTTCCCGAAGCCAGTTCAGTGCAGGTCGAAAATGCCGTCTTGATCCCGGCCATGGGCATACAGGGCGACATCAATGGCCGGCAATACCGCATTGGTCGTGCCGATTTCGCCTGCCGTCAAACCGATGATGGCCGCCTGTGGCTTGGCGATGGCGAGAAAGCACTGGCCAGTTTTTCAATTTCCGACATGCCCCGCGAAGACGCAAAGCAAACCGTCGCCATGCTGCGGCAATCGGGTTTGAATGTTCATATTCTCAGTGGCGATGCGAAAACCAAAGTGGCGGCATTGGCCGAAAACTTAAATATTGTCGATTTCTCGGCAAGGCAAAATCCCGAACAAAAATCGGCTTATTTAAAACAGCTGCAATCGCAAAATCATGTTGTCGCGATGGTCGGCGACGGCATCAACGATGCACTGGTTCTGGCCGGCGCCGATGTTTCGATCGCGATGGGCGGCGGCGCTGCGATTGCACAACGCTCGGCCGACATGCTGGTCTGTGGTGAAAAACTGGATCGCATCGTGCGGGCAAGAAATATCGCGATCAAGACGCAGAAGATCATCCGGCAAAATCTGCAGTGGGCACTTCTGTACAACGCCGTCAGCATTCCTGTCACTGCCATGGGCCTGATTCATCCCGGTCTTGCCGCACTCGGCATGGTGAGTTCGTCGCTGCTGGTATCACTGAATGCCTTGCGCCTGAAAAAAGTGGCGATGCCGACATGAATGCCTTGTTTGTACTGATTCCGGTGTCGCTTATTTTCCTGCTGATCGCGATCGGCATCTTCATCTGGGCCATGCGCAGCAACCAATTCGAGAATCTCGAATCGGCGGCACTGGATATTCTGGGTTCCGAGAATGAAAAAAAAGTAAACCCGGAAGAAGACGATGCCGGTTGATCTGATCCTGCTCGGCGCAGCACTGCTGACCGGTCTACTCGGTAGTACGCATTGCGCGTTGATGTGCGGCGGGATCGCGACCGCGATACCGGCACAATTGAATACCCATCCGTTTAGAAACGCCCTTGTTCTGAATGCTTCGCGGGTATTGGCCTATACGCTGGCCGGCCTCGTGGTCGGCAGCATCAGCACCGGTTTCATCCAATTATTGCCGATAGAAACATTAAGCATCATGGCGCGTGCCGCGGTCGGCATTGTGTTGTTGCTGGTGGCCTTCAGACTGCTCGACACCAAGGCGAAATTTGTCTGGTTGAACAAACCGAACCAGTGGTTATGGAAATTTATTCAACCGTTGCAAAAACACTTGCCGAAAAATCCCGGCTTGCGAATGTTGTCGCAGGGTTTTCTCTGGGGCTTCCTGCCCTGCGGCCTCAGCGGCACGATGCTGATTGCGGCCTGGTTGAGTGCAAGTCCACTGCAGGCCAGCTTGATCATGCTCAGCTTTGGTCTGGGTACCATGCCCGCGATGACGGCATTGAGCTGGAGCGGCGTGCGATTGAGCAGCGTGTTGATGAAACCGCAAAATCGCGTGATGGGCAGTGTCGCCATTGCCGGAGCCGGACTCGTCACCTTGCTGGCACCCTGGCTCAGTGCGATTCCCATGTTGCATGCCGGCCTGACGGCCTTGGGATGTAGCACGATCCTCCCGTAGGAGCGTCCTTTAGGCGCGATATATCTGGCGGGATTTGTCGCGCCTAAGGGACGCTCCTACGATTCCGTCCCTACCATTACGCTCCAACTTGATTCAAGTCATGGTGTGTATTTTAGAGCAGTTCAAACTAACACCAGTCCTTCTGGGGAATTTGAAATGTTCAAACCATTACTGATCGCCAATGCCATCGCTTTCGCGCTGATTAACACACCGCTGATGGCCGCGGAAACCACTACCAAGCCTGCCGAATCCGCCACAAAAACTGCCAGTGAAGGCAAGCTGCTATTCGACGCCCGCTGGCGAATGGAATGGGTGGATGATGCCGCCTTTATCGAAGATGCCGAGGCTAATACCTTGCGACTTCGCATCGGCTATCGCACACCCGAATACCATGGCTGGAGTGGCGTGATCGAGCTGGAGCATACCTCGCATTTGTCCGGCGAAGACTTCAACAGCACAGCCAATTTTCAGACGGCCTATCCGGTGGTGGTCGATCCCGACAACACCGAACTCAATCAGGCGTATGTGCAATATGCACCGACGGATGCCACGAAATTCATGCTCGGTCGGCAACGCGTTATTTACGACAATCAGCGCTTTTTCGGCAATGTCGGCTGGCGTCAAAACGAACAAACTTTCGATGCCTTTAATTTCGAACACCATTTCAATAATGGGTTGAACGTTCGTTACAGCTACCTTGATCGTGCCAACCGCATTTACGGCGATGATCACCCGAATGAAGATTTCGCCCGCTGGCAACTTGATGCACACCTGCTCAGCCTGAATCACAAACTTGGCCCCGGCGTGCTGACCGGCTATGCCCATTGGATCGACAACCAAACCTTGCCACTGAGTTCGCATCAAAATGTCGGTATTCGCTACGCCGCCAAACGCGACAATAAAGACGGCATCGGCTGGCTTGCTACCGGCGAATACGCCACTCAAAATGACTATGCCAATGGCAGCAATATCATTGATGCCGATTATTTATTGCTCGAAGGAGGCATAGTCTGGAACGCCAATACCTTCAAGGCAGGCTATGAGCAACTAAGCGGCAATGGAAGTTACGGATTTGCCACACCCTTCGCCACCTTGCATGCTTTCAATGGCTGGGCCGATCGATTTTTGACCACACCGGTCAATGGTCTGCAAGATTCTTATCTGGGCTGGAATCGCAAATTCGGCAAGCTGACCGCCAATGTCGTCTGGCACGATTATCAATCGGATCGATTGAATATCCATTACGGCCAGGAGTGGAATACCTCGTTGAGCTGGGCCTTTGCACCGAAATGGAATGCGATGTTGAAACATGCCGATTATCAGGCCGATGACATTGGTTTCGATGTCCGAAAAACCTGGATCAGTGTCGAGTATGTTTATTAAAACGTCGTCATATTGGTGCGCTTCGGCGCGCTCTCTGCAACAATTGGAGAAAGTTTAACCGGACAATATTCCCATGAATCGATACAGCGCCGCGCAACGTAATCTGCACTGGCTATTTCTTATATTGCTTATATTGGCCTATGTCACGATTGAATTCCGCATCGAATTTGAACGCGGCACGCCCGGGCGCGTATTCATGGTGCAGTCGCATTTCTGGATCGGCATTTCGATTTTTGCCGTGTTGATTCCAAGGCTGCTAATTCGCCTAAAACGCGGAATACCGCCGATTGAACCGGCCTTGCCGGCATGGCAGGCGATGCTCGGAAAACTGGTGCACGTTGCGGTTTACGTATTCCTGTTCGCACAACCACTGCTTGGCATTACGACCGCGTGGACCGATGGCAAGGCCATCATGATTCCGTTTACCGGCATCGAACTGCCTGCTTTGCTGGCCGCGAACAAGGATCTGGCACATCAGCTCGAAGATATCCATACCACTGCTGCCGATGTGTTTTATTTCCTGGTCGGCTTTCATGTGCTGGCCGCGCTATACCACCACTTTGTTCGCAAGGACGACACGCTAAAGCGCATGACCTAAACTCACTCTGGCACACGGCCTACACATAAAAAACTCCGGCAAACCCGGGGTTTTTCTTTGCCCGCGATGCCGATTTCCATGAATGGTGCATAACGGCGCAATATTAGCTATTGCTAATATTAGATATGTCTAATATAGTGGCGCAAGTTCCCGATCAGGCGCTTCACCCATGTCAAAAAAAGCTGCCACTGCCAAACCCTCGCTCGCCGCCATGCAAGCACATGCCTGCGAGGCATCTTCCCTGATGAAAGCCATGGGCAACGAGCAGCGATTGCTGATTCTTTGTCTGCTGGTCGAAGGAGAGCTAAGCGTAAGCGAGCTTCAGGTGGAAATCGAGCTAAGCCAATCGGCTCTATCCCAGCATCTGGCGGTATTGCGCGAAGCGGGCTTCGTCGATACGCGACGCGAGGCACAGACAGTGTTTTATTCACTGCCCAATGGCCCGGTCAAGAAAGTGATGCAAACCCTCCATAAAATCTATTGTGAGTAATCCCCCCATGCACTCGAATCTTTCGCACTTAATTCCCAATTTCAAACAACCGCGTCCACAACTGATCACCGGCGGCCAACCTGAACCCGACAGCTGGAAACAGCTCGCCGATGCCGGTATCAAGACCGTGGTGAATCTTCGCCCTGCTGCCGAATTGGCGGGCAGGAACGAAGAAAAAGAAGTGACCGATGCCGATTTGATCTACGTCAATCTCCCGGTCGAGGGACCTGCTAGCTTGAACAAAGAACAAGTCAAGGCGCTGTGGGATGTTCTGCATAGTGCCGACGGTAGCGTGTTGGTCCACTGCGGTACCGGTAATCGCTGCGGCGCCATGCTGGCATTGACCGAAGGCTGGTTTCGCCAGAACGACATTGAAGATGCCATTGCTTTCGGCAAGCAGGCCGGCCTTTCAGGACTGGAGCCGGTCATACGCGAATTATTGAGAGTCCAGCATCGATAAATATTTTTGCTAAAAAACTTTTTTGAAAAAAATGTTCTGAAGATGTTTGTGATCATGTCACTGAAATCCGAAGCAACTATTTAATGGAGAATTTTATGAACATCGATAAAGCAGTCATGGCATTTGCCGGCGTGATGATTCTGGTCAGCGTCGCGATCGTCTATTTCATCTCGCCCTGGGGCCTTGCACTCACCGCCTTCGTCGGTTTGAACTTGTTGCAGGCATCGTTTACCGGCTTCTGCCCGGCCGCGAAAATTTTCGGCAAGCTCGGCTTCCAGCCCGGCAATGCCTTCAAGTGAGAAACCCGATGTCCTTTCCGCGCCGCTTTGCTCTCGTCATTCTCGTTGCCGCGTTAACTTCCTGTGGCGACGAACCGGCGTCTGTCGATAAAAATGCCGTCAGCATCGAAGGACTGGCCACGATTAAATTGGCGCCCGCCACCGCGGGCAATATGCGGCAATGGAACGGTGTCGTTGAGGCCATCAATCAAGCCACACTCTCGGCCCAAACCTCGGGTCGCGTCAGTGCCTTGATGGTGGACGTGAACGATGCGGTGAAAGCCGGCGACGTACTCGCACGCTTCAGCAATGTCGAACAAATGTCCGGACAAAATCGTGCACAGGCGGGCTTGAGTGCGGCGCAGGCGCAGGTGACCGAAGCCGAAGCCGACTACAAACGCATGAGCGAGATTTACGCCAAGCGATTAATCGCGAAGGCGCAATACGAACAATCTGTCGCCCGACGCGATGCCGCGCGTGCGCAACTCGCTTCGGCGCGTGCACAGCTGAGTGAATCCTCGCAACAACTCGATTACACCATCGTGCGTGCACCGTTTAGTGGCGTGATCGGTCAGCGTCATGTGCAAGTCGGCGAAACCATCGCGCCGGGCCAGCCGATTTTCAGCATGAACTCGCCGGAACAATTACGCGTGCGCGTCAGCCTGCCACAATCGGAAGCAGCCGTTCTGGAGAAAAACCGGACCGCAAAAATAATATTGGATAGCGGCAAGCAAATCGCCGTCGATAATATCGTGGTGTTTCCCGATGCCGATCCGCAGTCGCATACCGTCACGGTTCGTCTCGGCTTGCCGGGCAACACCGGAGACTTGAAACCCGGCGTTGCCGTAGGGGCATTATTGCCCTCATCGGGCAATCAGGGATTATTGATTCCTGCGAGCAGTCTGGTGATGCGTAGCGAAGTGACTTCGGTCTATGTCGTCGGCGACAACACGATTCGTCTGCGCCAGATTCGTTTGGGTCATCGCGTAGGCGATCAGGTGCAAGTGCTCTCCGGCTTGAATCCCGGCGAAGTGATTGCCGCCGATCCGATTGCCGCCAGCCTGCGTCTGTCCGAATTGCAGGCAGGAAAGTAACATCATGAATGCACCTCGCCTCGGTTTTTCCGGCTGGATAGCGAAAGCGTTCCAGAACAATCCGCTCACGCCGATTCTGGCCATTGCCGGCCTGTTGCTGGGCATGGTGGCGGTAATGATCACGCCGCGCGAAGAAGAGCCTCAGATCGATGTCACGATGGCGAATGTATTCGTGCCGTTTCCCGGTGCAAGTTCTCGCGATGTCGAAAACATGGTTGCGTTTCCGTTCGAGCAAATGCTGTCGGAAGTTGAAGGCGTCAAACACGTGTATTCGATTTCGCGTCCCGGCATGGCGGTGTTCACGGTGGAATTCGTGGTCGGCGTTCCGCGTCAGGAAGCGATTGTGCGTTTGTATAACCAGGTGTATTCCAACGGCGACTGGGCACCGGCCAATCTCGGCGTCGGCCAGCCGCTGGTGCGCCCGATGGGCATCGATGATGTCCCGGTGATGAGCGTGACTTTGTGGACCGATGATCCACAACGCGGCGCAGTCGAATTGGCACAAACCGCGCATATGCTCGAAGCCGAATTGAAACGCGTTCCCGGTACTCGCGATGTTTACACCATTGGCGCGCCCGATCGTGCCGTATTAGTGGAAGTCGATGCCGGCAAATTATCCGGGCACGGTTTTACCTTGCAGGACATGAGCCAGTCCTTGCTGGCCGCCAATCTGGTACGACAATCGGGCGAACGCGTGATCAACCAGAAAGTCATTCCGGTCACGACCGGCAGTTTTCTGGCTAACCGCGAACAAATCGCCGGTGTCGTGATTGGCATGCGCAATGAAACGCCGGTGTATTTATCGGATGTCGCCACTATTTCCGATGCCGCCGATTCACCTGTGCGCTATGCCTGGCATGGCGCGCCAACGGGCAGCGAACATCGTCCAAAAGCCGGCATCGCACCGGCGGTCACGCTGGCGATTGCCAAAAAACCCGGTGCCAATGCCGCCGATATCACCACAGCGATCAGCGAGCGTTTGCAGGCGCTTGAAGGTCGCGTGATACCCGAAGGCATCGAAGTCACGATCACCCGCGACTACGGCCAGACCGCGACCGACAAGGCACAAAAACTGATCCAGAAACTCGCTTTCGCGACGCTGTCGGTCGTGCTGCTGGTGTTGTTTACGCTTGGCTGGCGCGAAGCGATTGTCGTCGGCGCCGCCGTGGTGATCACGCTTGCACTCACGTTGTTTGCATCGTGGGCCATGGGCTTCACGTTGAATCGCGTTTCATTATTTGCGCTGATTTTTTCAATCGGCATCCTGGTCGATGATGCGATTGTCGTGGTCGAGAATATCCATCGCCACATGAAGCATGGCGGAAAAAAATTACTCGAGGCGATTCCTCCGGCGGTCGATGAAGTCGGCGGGCCGACTATTCTCGCGACCTTTGCCGTGATTGCCGCCTTGATGCCGATGGCCTTCGTCAGCGGCTTGATGGGCCCGTACATGCGCCCGATTCCGATCAACGCCAGTGTCGGCATGTTGCTATCGCTCGCAGTCGCTTTGATTGTCACGCCGTGGCTGTCGTACAAATTGCTTGCCAAACATCTGGAAAAACATGCCGAGGTTGCCGGCGCCCACAATGCTCCGGAAAGCTCGCGCATTACGCGCATCTTTGAACGCGTGATGCATCCGTTTTTGCTCGGCGATAAAGCCAGCCGCAATCGCCGACATTTATTTATCGGGATTATGGTGGCGCTGGTCTTGTCGGCCGGACTTGCGGTCGTGCAATTAGTCGTTTTGAAAATGCTGCCGTTCGATAACAAATCCGAATTTCAGGTCGTGGTGGATTTGCCGGAAGGCAGAACGCTGGAAGATACCCAGCGCGTCTTGATGGAACTCGCCGGTGAGCTTGAAAATGTTCCCGAAGTATTGGATTTCCAGGGCTATGCCGGTACCTCGGCACCGGTGAACTTCAATGGTCTGGTACGACAATATTATTTGCGTAGCGGTGCCAATGTCGGCGACCTGCAAGTGAATTTGATCGACAAGCACGAGCGTAATCGTAATAGCCACGACATCGCCGCAGCCCTGCGTCCAAAGCTCAATGCCATCGGTGAACGTTTGGGGGCATCGGTCAAAGTCGTCGAAGTACCACCCGGTCCGCCGGTGTTGTCGCCACTCGTGGCGGAAATTTACGGCCCCGACTATGCCAAGAGCCGACTCATCGCGAGCGATCTGGAAATGCGTTTACGAAAAACGCCCGGACTGGTCGATATCGACACGACAGTCGAAGCGGACTCGCCACGCGACATCATCAGCATCGATCGTGATCGCGCCGCCAGTCTTGGTATTACGCAGGCCAGCATTGCCGATGCCATCAGCACCGGCCTGTCGGGCAACAACGTCACGTATCTGCGCGACGATGCGTCCAAATATCCGGTACCGATTCGTTTGCGACTCGCCGCAGGCGACCAGGCCGAGATGAATTCCCTACTGGCTATTCGCGTACGTGCGAGCAGTGGAAAACTGGTGCCGATTTCCGAACTGGTGACGGTGAAACAGGCCGACTGGGATGGCAATATTTATCACAAGGATTTATTGCCGGTGGTGTATGTCACCGGCGATGAATCCAGCAAAGTCGACAGTCCCTTGTACGGCATGTTCAATGTCGTCGGCCAGGTATCAGAAAATAAAATCGCCGGTTTTTCGCTGGAACAATTTTTCTTCAAGCAACCCAAAGACACCGGTCTATTCGCAATTAAATGGGATGGCGAATGGCAGATTACGTTCGAAACTTTCCGTGATATGGGTCTGGCCTACTCGGCCGGTCTGGTGCTGATTTACCTGCTTGTGCTCGGACAATTCCGCAGCTACCTGATTCCGCTGATCATCATGGTGCCGATTCCGCTGACCGTGATCGGCGTGATGCCCGGCCATGCCCTGCTCGGCGCGCAATTCACCGCGACCTCAATGATCGGCATGATTGCTCTCGCTGGCATCATTGTTCGAAACTCCATCCTGCTGGTAGATTTCATCCAGCAAGCAGTCGAGCAAGGCATGGCGCTGGAAAAAGCGGTCGTCGATGCCTGTGCCGTTCGCGCCCAACCGATCGTGTTGACTGGTCTTGCGGCCATGCTCGGTGCCTTCTTCATTCTCGATGATCCGATCTTCAACGGACTCGCGGTCTCGCTGATCTTCGGCATCCTGGTATCGACCGTGCTGACACTCGTGGTGATCCCGCTGCTGTATTACATCGTGTTGAAACGTGCGCGTGACAAGTTCGATGGTCGGGCCTAAAAGGCCCTACTAAATATGCAACGAATCGTCACCCCGTTGGTTCTTAACGGCCCAATGGCTGGTCAAAACGGGGCCTAGAAGCAAGAACCGAAGCAGAGTTTTGATAACGCTTCGTGGATGTTTATAGGTCCCGACTTTCATCGGGAAGACAAGGCAAACATTTATGTCCAAAATCTCGCAAGGTGAGCAGTGCCCATCCTGCATCAGATTTTTATGCTGTAACACCAAACAGCGCACCCACACCTGTCGTCAATGCCATCGCCAATGCGCCCCAGAAAGTGACGCGAGTCGCCGACTTTATTACCGAGGCACCGCCGGCATTGGCCGCCAATGAGCCAAGAATGGCGAGAAAGATCAGCGAACTAGCTGCGACCATCCACATCAATGCCGATGGCGGCACGACGATTACGACCAGCAAAGGCAACAAGGCACCGACGGCGAAGGTGCCGGCCGAGGCAAACGCCGCCTGGATCGGTTTGGCGCTCAGTATGTCCGAAATTCCAAGCTCGTCGCGTGCATGGGCGCCCAGTGCATCGTGTGCGGTGAGCTGGGTCGCAACTTCTCGTGCCAAATTTTTATCCAAACCACGCCCGACATAAATCATTGTCAGTTCTTCGAGTTCGTGCGCCGGATCGGTGGCGAGTTCGTTGCGCTCTTTTTCGATATCGGCGCTTTCTGTATCCGACTGCGAACTGACCGAAACATATTCACCGGCCGCCATCGACATGGAACCGGCCATCAACCCTGCCACACCGGCGACCAGAATGCTGTCGGTGTTCGCCCCCGCAGCGGCCACACCCAACACGAGACTGGCGGTAGAAACGATACCGTCGTTGGCGCCCAACACGGCGGCGCGGAGCCAGCCGATGCGATGGGTTTTATGGCGTTCGGTATGTCGGATCATTGGACTCGCCCAGTATTTGCACGGGATATTGTATGTCGGACTGATTCGACCGCTTCAGGATTTTCGGGTGCTGATTTTCAACGGCACATACAGCGGGCAAAAAGCGATGCTGGAGGTGATTAAAAACACTGCCGCCAGCACCAGCAATACGATACCCAGTGTTCCGGTCACCATGCCGCTGAAATAGAGAGTAGCGATGACAGCAGCGACGACGATGCGGATACCGCGATCGATGTTAGACATATTCTTGATCATGATGATAACTCCGGTAAAGGGGGAACCGATGCCCGAAGGCAAACCTGATTCCACTATGCCCGCACATTGCGACCAGACTTTGATCCTGATCAAACGGTATCTTGTCAGCGACGTTATTTTTGTTTCACCTTCGCAGCAGGCGCCAGGGTTTTCTTGACGGCGGCAAGAAATTGCGGATCGGGTTTATTGCCCAGGGTTTCAGTACGGGCGACGACACGGCCTTCGGCGTCGAGCATGATCAAGGCGCTGGTGTGGTTGAATTCGCCATCGGAAAGCAGCCGGTATCGCACACCCAGCAAGGCCGCAATGGTGCGAACGCCGCTTTCGTCGGTACGCGCGAGCGTCCAGCGCTTGGTATCGAGTTTGCGCTTGTTGACGATATACATCAGGGCTTCTGGCGTATCGCGGGCAGGATCCATGCTGATGAGCATGATCGACAATTTGTTTTTTTCTGCCGGCGTCAGAGAGTTTTCCACACCCTTGGCACTGTCGATAATCAGCGGGCAAATATATTTGCAGGAGGTGTAAAACATTGCGACCAGTTGCGGCTTGCCGCGGCGCTCGCTTAATTTGAAATTCTTTGCGTTCTGATTGGTGAAGACGTGATTGATCTGCAGCACCGAATCACTGGGCAACGGTGTCGCCGCATGACTTATGCATGCCAGAGAAAACAAGAAGGCGAATAGGAATTTTTTCATGGGCTACTCAAGGTATCTTTCTTGCACAGCGAAACCCGAGATTCGAGGTGCTGTTGACTGCTTCCAGCGATGACAACATCGCCACGCGCATCATCACGGCATAGTTTTCCTTGTCTTCCATCGACAAGGCGCTGGCACCGCAGAATTTCGATTTATCCGGATCCGATTGATTGCGGTTATCGGCCGATACCAGCATGGCCGAATAGTCTTCGGTCCATTCCCAGATCAGGCCATTCAAATCCTGCACACCGTAAACATTCGCTGGCGTTTTTCCGACATCGGCGATCGGCGTGTTCGAGGGTTTTGAATACCAGCTCAAGATGCTTTCGCGCCAGGCCGGATCACTTCTGGCATCGCGGCGTTTTGCATCGGCAGCAGCGGTATATTCCCATTCATTCCAGGTCGGCAAACGTGCATTCTGCCCTTCGCAAAACGCCGATGCGGCAAACCAGCTGACCTGAGTCACCGGTTGTTGCGGTTTTACTTTGGCACCGAGAATCAATGGTGTTTGCCAATGCGAAAGATAATGTTTGGGTTCCGCAAAAACCTTCGGCGCCTTACCGCGTTGCCATTGCGGATTCTTGCGGACGAAGGCCAGAAATTCGGCATTGGTCACCGGTTGTTTCATCAGTTCAAAGGCGGCCATTTTCTGCTTGCCCTTGTTGTCTTCGTATTTCAATACCGAGGTGAATTCACCGGCCGGTATCCGCACGTAAGTACCGCCAGCAAGGCTGGCGGTACTGATAAAGCAAGCTAGAAAGATATATTTACGCATGCTCAATCAATGTGCCGCACCCGATGGACGTGGTGTTGATTTGCGAACCTTGGCGACATCGGCAGCGGTAACCGTGCCACCTTTGTTGCCCCAGCTATTGAGTACATAGGTGACGATGTTGGCAACTTCGTCATCATTAAGCTGGCTCATTGGCGGCATCACCGAATCAAACTTCGCACCGTTGACAGTCACCGGACCACTCAAGCCGTTCAATACGATATTGATCGCACGTGTCTTGTCGGCATTCATATAATCCGATTTGGCCAAGGGCGGAAATACATTCGGCAAACCGGCACCGTTGTTTTGATGGCAGACCGAGCATGTTCCGTTGTAAAGCGCTTCACCGGCCTTGATTTGTTGGTCGAGTGTGAGCGTACCACCCGCAGTTGCGGTAGCGGCGGCTGCAACAGGTGCTGCACTGACGGCCTTGTCACCCAAGTAAACACTGTCCACTTCCTTGCCCGAATAGATCGCCTTGTTTTCAGGACCTTCGGTTTTCACCATGCCCAGAGCACCCTTGTTGAAGGCGCGGAAAATCGAATGATCCACAATCACGCCGGTACCCGGGACTTCAGCCTTGTATTCCACGATCGCCGAGCCGCCGGCAGGAATCAATGTGGTCTGCACATTTTCCTGATAACGCGAACCGCCTTCGTAATACACCTTGTCAAAAATTTCGCCGATCACGTGGAAGCTTGAAACAAGATTCGGGCCACCGTTACCGACATACATGCGGACGGTTTCGCCGACATTGAGTTTCAATGCCTTGTCACCGAGTAACGCACCTTCGGAACCGTTGAATAAAACATACGTCGGATTTTCATCGATCGCTTTTTGCATATCGAATGGCTGCACGCCTTTCTCACGATATTTGCCGACCGTGTAGAAATCACCCTGCATCACGTAATACTCTTTATCCACTTTCGGCATGCCTTCCGGTGGTTCGACCAGAATCAAACCATACATGCCGTTTGCCACGTGCATGCCCACTGGCGCAGTGGCGCAGTGATACACATACAAACCGGCATTCAGGGTTTTGAAAGTAAATTGCGATGCATGACCAGGAGCCGTAAAGCTCGAAGCAGCACCACCACCGGGACCGGTGACGGCATGCAAATCGATGTTATGCGGCATCTTGGAATCGGGATGATTCTTCAGATGGAACTCGACCGTATCGCCCTGGCGAACGCGAATAAAGCTACCGGGTACGGTGCCGCCAAATGTCCAGAAGGTGTATTTCACGCCTTCCGAGATTTCCATTTCGACTTCGCGAACTTCCAGCTCGACGATCACTTTAGCCGGTGCTGTACGACCGGTGGCCGGTGGCACATTCGGTGGACTGGTCAAAATAGCTTTGATTGGCTCGCCCTGTGGCGGGCCGAAATCCCCTGCGGCGGATCCGCCGGTATCGGAAATAGCAGCAGGCGTTGCTGCGGCTTCGTCCTGATTGCCAGATTTACAGCCGGGTAGACTTAACAGGGCTGCTGCGAAAAGGAGTGGAACGACTAGATGTTTCATAAGGCCCCCATTGGAAAATTCCATGGAGCCACAGTGCGCCTTATCGGGCCGGGTTCATTTGATTTGAGTCAATTGAACGTTAAATAGCAAAATCATTTATGGCTGGTTCATGCCTTTTGCCTCCTTGGGTACTGCTCAGGCATGGACAAACTTCAGCAGACTATGGCTCAAGCCGACATCGTCGCGAATATCCACCAGACGCAGGCCGGCCTGGTTGGCCAGATCGATGTATTCATGCGACTGGTACATCTTGCTGACGCCATTGGCCAGCGCAGTGAAGTAAGGTGAGGTGTTGATGATGCAGTAGGCCGCAATATCGTAGCGTTGGCGATCCCAGAAGGTATCCAGCACATAGACATTGCCATCCGGCTTCAGACTGGCTTTCGCGCGCTGGAAAATACTCAGGATGGATTCGGCGCTGAAGCAACTGAGAAACTGGCTCATCCAGATCACATCCTGACCGGAAGGAAATACATCATCGGGTTTCAGCATGTCCGCCGCGTGCAAGTGGATTCGGGCCGACTGGGCTTCGAGGTTCACTTTTGCCACCGCCAGTTGTTCGGGCAGATCGACCAAATTCACGATCACCGAAGCATCATAATCGAGACAGCGTTTTGCCCATTTGCCGGTATTGGCACCGATATCCATCAGTGCTTTGGGTTTGTTAGCAAACACGATGGGCAGCACGGCCGAAAAAGCGGCATCGGAATAATAATGATCGAATTCGAACCAGGCCGTCCTCGCCTCTTCGGTCAGCGAGCTCAAACCGCGATAGATGGTGTCCCACTCGCCCAGATGCTTCAGCCCTGCCGGTTTCGCATCGCTTAATGCATCTTCCAGCTCAAACATGCCCTGATAACAAATTTCCTGGGTGAAGTTGAAATTGATCCGGGTCATTTCATCACGCAAGACAAAGTGGCCGATTTTTTCCAGGTGATAGCAGCCTTCTTCGCTGCTCAGTACACCCGCGCTCAGGCAACTCTCCAGCAAGACGCTGATGGCGTATTCGCTGCGTTCGTGGGAGGTAGCGAGCTCTGCCACTGTGCACCCTTGCTTGGCGCGGTAGATGCTTTCCAGCAACCCCCACTTGAGCGCAATGCGCACACACTGGAATACCACGGGACCAAAGGCGAGTTTCTGCGCTTCAAAGCGGGCGTGAGGTGCGGCTTCGGGTGTGGTGAATGTTTTGCTTGTCATAGGCGAGGCTTCAACTCTCGTGATGTGTCGTGCGGCCATGGATAAGGCATGGTTGCTGAAAATTGGAGGTTTCGTGTACTCGAGGAACTCGTCACAAACCTTAACAATGGGACGAAGTTACCAAACCTTTCCGGCTTTGCCTATGCTTCGATTGAAATCGTTTGTAGATTGTTCAGTCACTGCTTAATTCATTTATTGATACAACACGGTAACGCATCGTTTTCCGAATCGTGTTCGATGACGTCCTCGGATGGCAGCCACCCTCCATGCCAACACCATAAATCTTCGAATCACGCCAAGTCAGATAAAAATATTCTGTCGTACTCCGGGATTCACGACCCGGCCAATCGGATTCCATCGTCGCTGCTGATCGGCTTTTAATCTATTTTCTATTTACATACACCACCGAATCGCTACGCATGCGTACGGAAATTGCTTGATATAAATCAGCATCATTACGCTAAAACATAGTTAGAATGCGGCTTTCCGCCATGATGCAGACAATGACCGTTTCGAATACTTTTTCGCGCGAACAATTACTCGCCTGCGCACGCGGCGATATGTTCGGCAAAGAAAATGCCCATCTCCCCTCCGATCCGATGTTGATGTTTGATCGCATTACGAATATTTCTACCGAAGGTGGAAAATACGGTAAAGGCGAAATCACTGCAGAACTCGACATCCATCCAAACCTGTGGTTTTTCAAATGCCATTTCACCGATGATCCTGTCATGCCGGGCTGTCTCGGCCTGGATGCAATGTGGCAATTGGCCGGTTTCTTCTTGCCATGGCTGGGCGAACTCGGCCGTGGTCGCGCGCTGGGTGCCGGCGAAATCAAATTCACCGGCCAGGTATTACCAGCCGCCAAACTGGTCAGCTACAAAATCGATATCGCCCGCGTGATTCGCGGCAAACTCAAACTGGTGATTGGCGACGGCAGCATGTCGGTCGATGGCCGCGAAATTTACGTCGCGAAAGATTTGCGCGTCGGCCTGTTTACTTCGACGGAGAATTTCTGATGCGTCGTGTCGTTATTACCGGCATGGGAATTGTGTCGTGTCTGGGCAATGATCTTGTCACGGTATCGTCCGCTTTACGCGGAGGTCGTTCGGGTATTTCGCATCGCCCCGATTACGCGGAAATGGGTTTGCGCAGCCATGTCGCCGGCGTACCCACGATTGATCTGGATGCCGAGATTGATCGCAAACAAAAACGCTTTATGGGCGACGCTGCTGCCTACACCTGTGTCGCCATGCGCAACGCGATTGCCGATGCCGGGCTGGCACCGGAAATGATCAGCCATGTTCGTACCGGCGTGATCGCCGGCTCCGGCGGTGCTTCGGCACAATGGCAAGTGGAAACCGGCGACTTGATGCGTAATCGCGGTGTGCGAAAAGTCGGTCCGTACATGGTGCCGCGCACGATGTGCTCGACCGTTTCTGCCGCACTCGCCACGGCCTACGCAATCAAAGGCGTGAGTTACTCGCTGGGTGCCGCCTGTGCGACCTCGGCGCATTGCATCGGTGCAGCGGCAGATTTAATTCGTCATGGACAGCAAGACATCATGTTCGCCGGTGGCGGCGAAGAAATTCATTGGGCGATGACCTGCCAGTTTGATGCGATGGGTGCGCTTTCCACGAAATTTAACGACATCCCGCATGCGGCATCGCGTCCTTACGATGCCGATCGCGATGGTTTCGTGATTGCCGGTGGTGGCGGTATTTTGGTACTGGAAGAATACGAACACGCGAAAGCACGCGGTGCGAAAATCGTGGCCGAATTGCTGGGTTACGGCGTGACCTCCGACGGCGCCGACATGGTCGCGCCTTCCGGCGAAGGTGCGGTTCGCTGCATGCAAATGGCGATGAATAATATTTCTGCGCCGATTGATTATCTGAACACGCACGGGACGTCGACACCGCTGGGCGATGTGACTGAACTCGATGCCGTTCGCATGGTATTCGGCGATGCCGTGCCGCCCTTGTCATCGACCAAAGGATTGTCGGGACATTCACTAGGCGCGGCCAGTGTGCACGAAGCAATTTATTGTTTGCTGATGATGCGAGATGGTTTTATCGCGGGCTCGGCCAATATCGCCACACTCGATCAACGTGCGGAAGGGTTTCCGATTGTGCGCGAAACCCGCAGTGCAAAACTCGATACCGTGATGTCGAATAGTTTTGGATTCGGTGGTACGAACGGCACCTTGGTATTCGGTCGCATTTGATCAAACATGATCTCGCCACGGTTCAACCGGTGGCGGCATCTAAACGGCAACGCAGTTTGGCAAGCGAGGCATCGAGTGCGATGCCGCGTTTTTCCAGCCAACCCCGATCAAATAGCGTTTGCCCGTATCGTTCACCGCGATCACATAACAGACTGACGATGCTGCCGGTGTCGCGACGATCACGCATAGATTGTGCAAGCTGCAGACAGGCAATCAGATTAGTGCCCGAAGATCCACCGTAACGGCGGCCCAGCACTTCCTCCAACAACCAGGCTGCGGCACAGGAATCGGAATCCGACACCTCAATTACTTTATCAACGACGTCGAATATAAAACCCGGTTCTATATGGGTGCGACCAATACCTTCGATAATGGTGTGGCAGGTGTTGGTGTTGGTTTCGCTTATCGCACGCGTCTGCCAGGCTTGTGCAAACGCGCCGCCGAGAGGTTCAGCGACACATAACTGCGTCGGCAATTTCTGATAGCGAAGGTAACGGCCGATGGTTGCGGACGTACCGCCGGTGCCGGCACCACACACCACCCAGGTCGGAATCGGA
>JAYUWO010000048.1:0-6619 GCA_043753545.1 Arenimonas sp. | reverse complement strand
GACCTTAGTGAGAGCCGGGATTAAAGAAACTTGTCTTAACGATATAGATGACTCTGGGGGTTCGAGATAGTTCCCACGACTCGCAATCCACGATTTATTTGGAGATTTCGATTTCCACTTCTTCGACTTCACCATCGCTGGAGTCGTCGTTTTGGCTGATCCACACAATGCGTTGCTGGATGTCATCATCGTCAAAAGACATACCGATGGGCGGTGACGGTGGGGCCGGAGGAGCGGCCGGGGTTGGTGGTGTAGCTCCTGGACCACGAGGTGGTGCAGGTGGCGCTGGCGGCGCAGGTGGCATCGGCAGAAATTGCATCGCTTTGGCTTCGGGTGTCGTAATTTCCAGATTCAGTGCCTTGCGATCACGCAATACGCTCAAATTCACTTTCTCGCCGACTTTCTTATTGCGAAGGACACGCATCACGTCACGGGGGGATTCGGTAGCGCTCGATTCGACGCGCTGAATGACATCGCCACTTTGCAGGCTTTTCATGCCTGGGCTAGCGCTGATCACCAGCACGCCTTTGTCGGTGCCGAAATAACGGCCCAATTGCGCATCGACCGATGCGAGATTCAGACCCTGCCAGCGCAAGGCCTCAAAAATGCGGGGGGTGGCACAATCTTTCTTGCCCGATTTCTCGCAATTGGCAAAGGCCATGATTTCGATATTTTCACGACCTTCAGGGCCACCCATGATGACGCGTCTTGAATGCGAGTTGGCCCGCGGTGCGAAACCGCGTTCCATGTCGCCAAACATCATGACGCGTCCGATATTGTCGACTTTGACATTGGTTTTTCCAGACTTGCCGGCACGTGCATACATCAATTGGGCGTTCTGGCCCACTTTCAAATTCGAGAGTAATTCGCGTGCCTTGCCCACGCCTGCTTTACCACTGCTGCCAATATTTTTTCCATCCACGCTTAACAAGACGTCGCCCGAACGAAGTCCGGCTTTCGCAGCAGGGCCGTCAGGGGTGACGGCTCCGATCAGCACACCGTTTGCAGCGGTATTTGGCGACATGACGATGCCGATACCAGGCTTGGGTTTCATGCTCTCACCGTGCGCTTTTGCCATCGGCGCTATGCGTCGTTCAATAACGACGTCGCGATGGCCGTGTTCACCCGGAGCGGGTGTCCACTCTGGACCTCCATGTTTGCGAATGTCGATGTTGACAGCATGGCCAGGCCCCAGCTTTTTGGAAAGTTCTTCGATACGCGCCACCAAGCTGTCTATTTCAGCTTTGGCCGCTTGTTGTTCTGCAGTGCCGGTTTTTGCTGTTTCGCCTGCGAAAGCACTGCTCATTAACGTGCAGGCTAAAATCAGACTGAGTGTTTTCAATTTCATCTTGAATCTCCCGTATAGGAATGTGGTGTTGTGAAAGGGGTGAATCAGTAGGATTCCACCAAGGCGATTTCGTAAGGCTGCCCTTCAGCCTGCTGGAAGCGTTGGTCTGAATACAGGCTCGATGCTTCTTGCAAAATGCCGACGCGCTGCCGCCATAAACCCAGTTGCTGCGAAGCATTCAACGTGCCGGCTGCTAGTTGGGCATCGATTGCATGAATGCGATCTTCAAGCGCCAGACTGATCACTTCCGCGCTGGCATTGCTGGTGGTCGAGTTGCGGGTAGCGACCAGAATATTTTCAAGTTGCGACGACTGCTGCATGACTGACTGCAATGCAGAGTCATCCGGGTTTTCAATCAATGCCGGTGAGTTAAGTGTCATCGGAATAATGGCCAGCAAGGCAAGGCCCGCTGCCAAGGCAAACGGTAGATAGCGGCGGCCAGTCTTTTTCTCCGCACGAGGTACATGCGATGCGAGCATCGGCCAGATCGATTGCATCGGAGCTTCTAACGGCAAATCACGCAATGCCTGTCCGATGCCAACCCCCTGAGGGTGCAAACTCAAATCAGCCATGGCTGGGTACCTCCTTATCGATATTTAAAAGCTCGCGCAATTTTTTGCCGCCGCGCGCGCACTGTGATTTTGAAAATGAAATGGTTTTGTCCATCGTGTTGGCGATCTCGTCGTGCGTGTAGCCTTCGACGTGGTAAAGCCAGAGCACGCTGCGGGTAGTGGCCGGCAATTGATTCAATGCCCGGGTCAGCAGCTGGATATCGGCGGCCTGCGGTGGCAATAAAACATCGGCTTCCATAAAGTCCGACTCCTCCGACAACTCGAATTCCTGGCCGGGGTGGCGTTTCCGGAGTCGCATCAGGGACTCATTGACGGCGATTTGCCTAAGCCAGCCCCAGAAGGGGGAGTCACCGCGGAATTCCGATAGTTTCCCGAAAAGTTTCAGCATGGTTTCCTGCAATATGTCCTGGGCTTCCTCGCGCTGGCCACAAAGCCTGAGCGCAAGCGTGAAAACGGGCCTTTCAAACCAGCGGTAAAGCTGCTCGAACGCGGCTGCCTCGCCATTACGGGCGCGGGTCAGCAGGCTGGCGGGAACCTCAATGGTGAATGGAGATGTCACGGTGATAGGGATGCATTCGGGTCAAAAAGGGTCGCAACAAAGAAGGACTCGAAAACAATATACTGTGACTGAAATCTCAAGGAGTTCGAAATGGGCATGTTTGTCGTTCTAGCGCTTTTATTGTTTGTGGTTATTTTCGTGGCCAAAATGGTTCGGATGGTTCCGCAGGGTTACGAGTGGACGGTCGAGCGTTTTGGCCAGTACACGCACACCCTGTCGCCGGGTCTGCATTTTCTGTTCCCTATCGTTCAGGGTATCGGCCGCAAAGTGAACATGATGGAGCAGGTGCTTGAAATTCCATCGCAGGACGTGATTACCAAAGATAATGCCGTAGTAAAAGTCGATGGCGTGGTGTTTTTCCAGGTGCTGGATGCATCGAAGGCGGCTTATGAAGTGTCCAACCTCGAACAAGCTTCGATTGCCTTGGTCATGACCAACATCCGTACCGCCATCGGCTCGATGGATCTGGACGAATCGCTTTCCAAGCGTGATGAAATCAATGCCAAATTGTTGAGTGTTGTTGATCAAGCCACCCACCCTTGGGGCATTAAGGTCAATCGTATCGAATTGAAAGATATTCAGCCGCCGCGCGACCTGATCGACTCGATGGCCAGGCAAATGAAAGCCGAACGTGAAAAACGTGCCAACATTCTGGAAGCCGAAGGTTTCCGTCAAGCCGAAATTCTGAAAGCCGAAGGCGAGAAGCAAAGCACGATTCTTGCCGCGGAAGGTAAGCGTGAAGCTGCCTACCGCGAAGCGGAAGCCCGTGAACGTCTGGCAGCGGCGGAAGCCAAGGCCACCACGATGGTGTCCGAAGCGATTGCATCCGGCGATGTGCAGGCCATCAATTACTTCGTGGCACAAAAATACATTGAAGCGCTGAAGGATTTTGCCAACTCGCCTAATCAGCGATTGATGATTCTGCCGACCGAAGTCACCGGCGTGATGGGCAGCATTGCCGGCATTGCCGAGCTTGCGAGGGAAGGCGCAGTGAAGCAGAAGATCGCCGCTGACGCCAAGAAAGCTTAGGTGGATTAAGGAATTTCAATGTCAACGCAAATGATCGTGTGGTTAAGTGTCGGATTACTGCTAATAGCCGCGGAAACGATGGCGCCCGGGCTTTTCATGATTTGGCTGGGGCTAGCGGCCCTGGTGATTTTCTTTATTGTCTGGTTGTTTCCCGACCTGTCCTTATTGATGCAAGTCGTTTTGTTTGTCGCTTTTTCTTTCGTGATGGTGGGAATCTATTTCCAGTTTTTTCGCGGCAAGGAAACGCGGAGTGACAAGCCATTCCTGAATCGACGCGGAGAGCAATTGATCGATCAGGTTTATGCTTTGGAAACGGCAATCGTCAATGGTCATGGCCGGGTCAAAATCGGCGACGCTTTCTGGACTGTCCAGGGTGCCGACATGCCGGTCAATGGATTGGTGAGGGTAGTCGCAGTGGATAGCATGACGCTCAAAGTTGTTTCGGCCGAGTAATCCGCCCTATGAGTTCAGTCGAAATCCCGGCTTCGGCCGGGATTTTTTTTGCCGGAATTTTACATGGCGGATCAAATCAGTCACTGACAATCAAGAAAAAATGAACTTGGCATCGTCATCAAGGTCAATAAGCCGGTTAATGGCTATCACATCTGGACGAAGTGCTTTGAAGAATGGAATCGGATAAAACGAAAGCGCTTAATGCCTTGCATTGGCAAGAGACCATGGTCTTTGACGCGCGGCCTGTGCGGCCAATGAAAGCAGCAAGCTCAAACTGGGAACCAATCTTACTGGCGGCCGTCTTTTTTTTGCATGCCGCCTTGATTGCGTATGGATATAACTGGCAAGAAGATTTTCGGAATAAAGTGCTTTCAGAAGATGAAGCCTTGCAGGTGAGTTTCATCGACAGGATTGCCATTCCGGACTCAGCGCCATCTCCTTCCCGCGTGGAGCCCCGGAAGACAATCGTCTCGACACGGCCGATCGAATCGGCCGTGCTTGAAGAAGATGCACCTGTACCTGGCGAAAATGTGGAAATTCGTGAGCGGCAATCCTTGCGATTGACACTGGATGTCGACGACTGGAAGCCAACGACGGCCATCGCGCCCCGTGATCCCCTGAAACGACAATTCATCGCCCTGGCGGGACGCGCGGAGCCGTTTATTCACGGCATTAAACTGAGCGAAAAAATGACACCACAACAACGATTGCAGCAACTGGGCAAACTTTTTGGGGCGGTGGATTATGATCCCTGCAAGGAAGCCAGAAATCGAATGGCTAGTGGGCAATCGCAGATTGCTGCATTCGATCTTGAGCAAGACCTGAGAACTATCGAACGTCATTGCCGACCCTGAAGCGTCTGGCTTAACCATACGTAACTATCAATTTAAAACACGCATAACCCCACTTGTTTCCGGTCGGCGTTAAACCCAGCATGGCCGACATCGAAAGATCGTCGGAATATTCATTCCGCTGAAGGCGGCTCGACTTGGGGAGTTCTTGTAATGCGTAAAATCGATTTAATACTGTTATCGGCGGTACTCGTGATTGGCCTCGCAGCCTGTGCCAAGACGGATGAGGCCGCGACGGCTGCTTCTGCCTCCGAGGCTGCTGCGGCGAGTGATTCCTCGGTTGCAGGTTTCGCGGAAGCGGAGAAAATGGCAGCTACGCCACAAGCGCGCATGAAAGAGGATGTCGATGGAGCGCTTGAGGACGCAGCATCAGAACCGACCGTTTCGTCCGAACAACTCGTGTCCAGCGCCACTTCCTATGTCGATGCACAACGCAAATTTATTCGCACGGCGAATGCAGATTTCCGGGTTCGGGATGTTTACGAGTCGGCCATCGCCATCGAAAATATCGTTGCCAAACTCGATGGTTTCGTGGTGAACAACCAGATCGGCGCGAATGTCGACCGCGTTAATCGCTATCCGATCGGCAATGCGAAACTAATGGAATTGGCCGAATATACCGTTCGCGGAAATTTGACGGTGCGAGTGCCGAGTGACAAGACGCAGGACTTTTTGCGCGCCATGGTGACGCAGATCGAGTTTTTGGATCAACGCAATTTCGAGGCACGTGATGTGCAGTTTGAATTGCTGAGAAAGCAACTGGAATTCCTGCGAAATCAGGAAGCACAAAAGCAATTGGGCGACCTGAGCACATCGCCTGGAAAAGTTGCCGATAAGGCCGCCGTGATTTCGGGCCAGAACGATGCCAAAGCCAATCGGGATGAAGCCGCCGTCGTGCAGAAGGAAGTGGAAGATAAAGTCGCTTTCAGCACGATAAGCCTGTCGCTGTATCAATTAAGCAAGGTTCGCAAAACCGAAATGGACGATGTCGATGCCATTGCAAAGGCAATTCGCCCCGGATTTTTCAGCCGTTTATTCAGCGCTTTTTCGACAGGCTGGTATGGCTTGCTCGACATCGTGATCGAGTTGTTTTCGCTTTGGCCGCTATGGTTGGCGGCGGGGTTAGGCATTTTTGCAATCAGGCGTTATCGCAACAGGTAATTGCTGAGAATAAAAAAACCGGCTCGATAGCTTCGAGCCGGTTCTTATTTTTTGGCTTTTTCACGCCAAAGAACTTCAGGACTTTTCAATTTCCGCGAAAGCATCCCGGGTTAGATTCTCTGCCGCTCGTGCCGTGCAATGCACTTCATCTTCGATGCGCACTCCGCCGAAGTCGGTGAGATGCTCGACATTCTTCCAGTTGACGATCGGTGCATGTTTTGACGATTTCAATTTCGCCAGCAAAGTAGGGATGAAATAAATTCCCGGTTCAATGGTGACCACCATGCCTGGCGACAATGTGCGGGTCATGCGTAAATAAGGATGACCATTGGGTTTTGGAATCAATGCCCCTGTTTCATCGGCGGCGAAGCCGGCAACATCGTGTACTTGCAATCCGATCGGATGGCCCAGTCCATGCGGGAAGAAAGTGGAAGTGATTCCAGCTTCCATCATGTTGCCAGGATCCATGTCCACGATGTCCAGTGCCTTTAGCACGCTGCCAAGACGAAGATGGCACTCCAGATGTAAATCGCGGTAATCGGTGTTTGACTTTACCTTTGCAGCAAGTGCGAGTTGTTCTTTATCGACGGCATTCACAAGATCGGTAAAGCGGGTGTCGCCATTGCCCCATGTGCGGGTAATGTCG
>JAYUWO010000047.1:0-6717 GCA_043753545.1 Arenimonas sp. | reverse complement strand
CGATTCGCTGACCGGCATTCGATTGCGAACCATCGCGACTGATGGCGCGTGCGGCACTCGCGGACTGCAGCAGCGCTTCGCTGCGAATATCATCGGAATAGGCAAAGCCGGTTTTTTCACCGCTGATCGCGCGGACACCAACGCCTTGTTCAATCGAATGTGCGCCGTCTTTCACGATGCCATCCTCAACCGTCCAGTTTTCACGACGACTGTGCTGAAAATATAAATCACCGAAATCCACACCCGGACCCATCAATGCGGTGAAGGCAGCATCGAGATCCGATAGCGCCATATTGGTAGGCGTCAATAAACGCGATTGCACAAGACTCAGGGAATTACTCATTATAAAAAACTCGCTTTAATGTTTAAGGGCCTTGTTTGGCCTGTTTATCTGCATTCGAGGATTTGGCCGGCCCTTTTTCGACGACTTCAATCTTGGGCTTTTTCCAGGGGCCGGTGACGTGGTAAACGGTACGGGCCGTTTGTTTCATTGGTTTCTGCAATATTGCCTGCGCGGCAACTCCCACGGCAGCACCGGCAGGGCCGCCGGTCAACATGCCGATCGCGGGAAGAATGCCACCGGCTTTTGGCAGCACTTCAATTCGCTGATCATATTCCTGCTTGCGAATATCGGCTGTGCCGCGAATGTTGATTTCCGCGGCAGGGCCGTTGATATGCAAGTTCTTGGTGTTGGCCAAACCATCGGCAATAACGATATCGCCCTTCATGGTATTGAAGGAAAATCCCTTGGAAAAAAAATCGCTGAAGTCGAGTGTTAGTCGACGCGGAATTTCAGCAAGACTGATCAATCCCAAGATCCTCCCGGAACCTCCCGGTTCGACATCCAGCAATCTGCCTTCGCCCACTTCCACTTTCAGGTTACCGTTCAAGTTCGCCAGACTCATGGCACCGGGCGAACCAGGCCAGGATGCATTCATGGATGCCTTGGTCTTGCCCTTCTGCACCATGCCGACAAAACCCATCGCATCCATCATTTTGCCGAGGCTGTCGGTAGTGAAATCCAGCTTGAGGTTTGATCGGGTGCCCACAGCAACTTCCACCCAGTCACCCGAAGCATTGATGCTGAAATTTTTCGATTTCGTGATAAAGCGATCGATGCGCATGCCATTGGCCATTTGCGTGGTTTGCAAATCGGCCTTGCCGAGCAGCGATGTGCCGACACGCAAATCATCGATGCTGAACTTGAGCGATGGTATTTTCGATGGATCGGTTTCCACTATCGGCTTGGCCGCAGTGATTTCCGTTGTAGGTATTGTCGGCGTGGTTGCTGCAGTGCTCGCCGCTCCCTGCATGTGCAACATACTGAAACGACCCAGCACGCCGGTTTTTGTATCGTTTGCAATATCGACGGTACCTTCGATTCCGGTGCCGCTGATTTGCAAACGCGTGCCGGCTGCCGTTTTATTCAGCGACAGTTTGCTGTTATTGAAAGGCTGATCGAGAAAGATTAGTTTGTCAGCCGACAAGTTGACTTCATTCAAGCCCGATGCGCCTTCGCCACCACTAGCAAAAGCCATCCAGCCAGCCGCGTCGAGCACTCCGACTTTGCCGGTTGCCAACAATCCTTTTGCCGGAAGATTATTGCCTGCTTCGCCGCCAAATTGCAGAATGCCGTTCATCGAGGCATTGGCTTTGTGGGCCGCACGCATATGCAGCACATTGCCGTATCGCAAGTTGATGAAACCCTGCTCCAGTGGAATGGCAGAACTGATTTGCAAGGGAATGCTTTGCGAAGCGGATTTGTTTAACGGCGCCGGCAAATCGAGTCGCGTCCCAATCAAATCGGAGCTCAGGCTTAGTTGCGATGGCGGTGTTTTTCCATTCTCGGCATTGGGGATATCGACCCGTACTGACCAGTTACTGCTGCCTTCCAGATAAGGCTTTAACCAGGCAACGTTTTCATATCGGCTCAGCAGGCTTTGACTCGACAAATTGCCATCAAGCGCGGCAATCGCAGCCAGTTTTGGATTTTTGGTGTGTTGGCCTACCGATAAATTGAATACGGCCGGGCGCTTGTCGAAAAGCACCTTGAGATTTTCCGTGGCGAAACCCGATTGGTCGAAACGAGTTCTGCCCGATACGTCGGTGAAAGCAATGTTCCATCTTGAATCAGTCAGGGCGGCATTTTTCAAATCCAGTGTTCCGGACATCTTGTCAGCTCCAAGTGACTTTACTAGCGGTAACTGGAGATTCAGGCTGACATCCGCGAGACCTTTTGCCGTGCCTGCCCTGACATGTTCGCCGTATTTTTTTTGCAAGGGGCTGGCAAGCACGAGACTGCGCAGATTTTCTGCCTTGCCATTCGCGAGAATATCCAAAACCAACCATGGCTTGGCAAAGTCCTCGATGCCGCCGGTGACTTTGCTCACTTTGTTGTTCATCAGCATGCCGGTGCCGACCAAATCAAAACCGGGGCCATCAAAGGCCACATCGACATCCAGCGGTTGTGCAGCGGGCCATTCGGGATGGAATTTTATCTGTGCATTTCTGATCCGCGCACGGGCATCGAAAACGCCTTCCTTGTTGCGGAAAGGCCAATCGTTCAAATCGCCGTTGATTACAATGCGGCCGTTCAGCACGTCACCTTTTACTAACGCATTGTCGAGCCAGCGAATTGTTGTCGGCGGCATTTTGTGCATGATCCAGAACTTCTTGGCCTGGGTAAAACTGACTGGCTGCAAATCGGCGGCAAGGTCCAATGTCGGTGCCGTACCATCGCCCTGAAAGCCTATCTGGAAGCGCGTTTTGACCCCAATATCCGGACTGGTAATTTGCAAAGCACTGCTACCTACCGTCCAGCTTTCACCATCGCGCCAGAATGCCAAACTGCCGTTGAGTGCCAGATCGAGATTCTGCCTGAAGCCGGCTGGCCAGAGAAATTTGAAAGGCTTGTGATCAATATCGAAAACCCCACCCTGCCCGTCCATTTGCAATCGGCCATTTAATCCGTGCAAGCCGGGATTGCTGCCGACTGGTTCCACATCGAGATCATGGATGTCTACCGAACCTTTCCAGGGACCTTCACGCGAGCCTTCCATATTGACGTTGCTCAAACGTGCGGTAGGCCTTGCCTGCACCAGCCATTGACGCAAATTTTCAGGTAGTTGATCGGTTAATGACAGCAGCGTAAACGCCGGCTGCAAATCTATCTGGGGTGCACGCAAAATGATTTTTTTGCCGCCGGCAATCATCAGTCCGTCGAGAGACGCCACTTTCTTGTTGCGATGAAAACGTAATTTCGGCGCGTTAAATTGCCAGCCGTCTTTATGCTCGGACCATTTCGCGCTCACTTCGAGGCGATCGAAAACCGCATCCGGTGAAATCGCCTTGGTATTTTCCAGCGTGACCAGATTACTCGAAACGATCTGGATGTTTTTCAGGTCGGCTTCCGTTTGCAAACTGGTGACGCGCTGATTTTCCAGGGTTGCCCAGGCGTTTGCTTCGCCGATGCCACTGTTTAATCGAATACCGGTCGCTTTCAACAACGGCGACCACTCTTTCATGTCGATGTTTTCCCCGCCCACCCAGACAGTTCCGTCGTAGTGATCGCGTGACAGATCAAGCACGGCATTCATCGGCGCACCTTTGGCCGATGCCCAGGCCGAAACACCAATATTCAATCGTTTATTGGACACCCGCAGGCGCAGGTCAACTCTCGGAATATCGACATTTAACTGATACAGCGGCGCACGGATGCCGAGCGCTGCCTGTTCGATTTGCAATTCACCGAAACCTTCCAGTTTTTCCAATGGATCGATATTGGGATCGGTCTGTCCCGGCAATCCTTTCAATGCCCAGCGGCGGTCTTCGGTCTGGATCAACTGCAGGGACAATTGATTGACCTTCAATTCGGTCAACGGCTCGCCCGGCAATAATCCGGAATATATTGCGATCAACAAATTCGCGTGTCCGACTTTCAGCGTTTGATCGCCTTCGCCGACACGCAAATCACTCAGGGTGAAAACCGGCCCGCGACGCGTCCACTGACCCCGTGCACTGGAAAAATTGACGCTTTCGCCAATCCGCTCACTCAACCAAGCCCGGATTTGCTCGGGATGTTTTTCTACCCAAGGCAAGGCCTGATTCAGTAAGCCCACCAACACTGCCATTAAAATCAGCAACACCAGCGCGCTATAACCGGTAATCCGGCGTGCGTGGCGCAAACGGCGTTTCATTGCGGTCACCATGGTTTACAGCAGCACCACGTCGAATTGTTCCTGCGAATACTGGTCATCGGACTGGAAGCGAATGCTCTTCGCGAGAAATTCTTCCAGTTCGGCAACGGCAGCAGATTCTTCATCGGTAATTTTTGTCACTACAATCGGTGAGGCAATCACCAATAACTGTGAAGCTTCAAACTGGCGCACTGCACGGGTAATTTCACGAAAAATTTCATAGATAATTGTTTCTGAAGTTTTCAAACTGCCACGACCACCGCATTCATGGCAAGGCTCGCACAACTGCCGTTCCAGACTTTCGGTCGTGCGCTTGCGCGTCATCTCGACCAGACCCAGTGGCGAAAAATCATAGACGGTGGTTTTTGCATGATCGCGCAACAGGCCCTTTTCGAGTGTGCGCAATACTTGCCGCTTATGCTCATCGTCGGTCATGTCGATAAAATCGATGATGATGATGCCGCCGAGATTACGCAGGCGTAATTGGCGAGCTACCGATTGTGCTGCTTCGAGATTCGTACGATAAACGGTTTCCTCCAGATTTCTCTGGCCAAGAAAAGACCCCGTGTTGACATCAATCGTCGTCATGGCTTCGGTTTGATCAATGACTAGATAGCCGCCGGATTTGAGCGGAACTTGTTTTTGCATGGCGCGTTGAATTTCATCTTCCACTCCATACAAATCGAAAATAGGTCGTTCACCAGCATAATGCTCCACCCGCTCCACCCAATCGGGCATGAACTGCTGGACAAACTTGACCAGACGCTCGTAAGACTCTCGTGAATCCACCCGTACTTTGTCCACGTCCTTGCGCATCAAATCGCGCACTGCGCGCAAGGGCAGTGATAAATCTTCATAAATGCGCTGACCGACAACACTGCCCGCGCTGGCTTCCTGGATGATTTTCCAGGCGCGGCGCAGATAATCGACATCTTCGGCAAGCGACTCCGACGCCTGGCTATCGGCATTGGTGCGCACGATGTATCCGTGTCCTGCACCATTGACCAGTTCAGTCATCAGTCTTTTCAGACGCGCGCGTTCAAGTTCGTCTTCAATACGCGCCGACACGCCAATCACTTTTGAATACGGCAACAGCACGAGAAATCGCGAAGGAATGCTGATCTGCGTTGTAAGTCGTGCGCCTTTGCTGCCGATCGGATCTTTCAGCACCTGCACGATGATGTCCTGGCCTTCATGCACGAGTGACGTGATCAAAGGCGGAGGAACCGAAATCGCCGGAGCAGCGGGTTCTTCACTTTCTTCAGGCGACACTTGCGGCAAGCGCATGATGTCCGATGCATGCAGAAAGGCGGCTCGCTCAAGACCAATATCCACGAACGCCGCCTGCATGCCCGGCATCACTCGCTGCACGCGGCCTTTGTAGATATTGCCGACCACTCCGCGCTTGGAAGTGCGCTCAATATGGAGTTCCTGCAACATGCCGTTTTCAACGACCGCCACACGGGTTTCACGCGGTGTGACGTTGATTAGTATTTCTTCGCTCATACGATAATTCCAAATTTTTTCAGTAATTGCGAAGTTTCAAACAAGGGCAAACCCATCACGCCGGAATAACTTCCCTGCAAATTTTCGATGAAAGCTGCGGCACGTCCCTGGATGGCGTAAGCACCGGCTTTGCCAAAACATTCTTTTGATTCGACATAGCGTGCGATTTCTTCATCGCCTAATAGCTTGAAACGCACCAGCGATTCACTGGTCACATGCTGTTCGTTGCCGGCATTGAGTAGCCACACGGCAGAAACCACCCGATGGGTTTTTCCGGAGAGTTCTCGCAACATGCGGACGGCATCGTCAGAATCGACTGGCTTCCCGTATACGACATCATCCAGTACGACTTCGGTATCGGCACCCAGCACCACCGCCGTGGCATTTGACATCACCTGTAGCAGCCCGGCGCCGGCTTTTTCACGAGCAACGCGGCTGACGTAATCGACAGGAGGCTCTCCGGGCAGACGCTGCTCCGGCACGTTGACGTCCAACAGACCGAACTGCACTCCAATTTGGTCAAGCAGTTCGCGGCGGCGTGGGGATTGCGAGGCTAAATAAAGCATCTGCTAAGGATAGCCGCATATGTGCCCGACAGGCAGCCTGTCGGGCCGTTGTCGCACGGAAATAACGGGAATAAGGGATAATGGCGACATTAGGAGAGCATTATGCGATTGATGATGATGACGGCCGCCCTCTGCCTGTGTGTGGCAGGGGTTGTGAGCCAATCATCGGCACAGGCCGATGACAACCCCCAGAGCAGACCGCGTACCGTCAATAAAATTCCCGTCGAAAGTGCCGACCATTGGTTTGTACAAGGTGCGGCTAGTGCTATCACGCGCGGTTCGGCCAATGCCCGAGCCAAAAACATCATCCTGTTTGTCGGTGACGGCATGAGTTTGCCCACGGTGGCTGCTTCTCGAATCTACGAGGGTCAGTCGAGAGGGCAAAGCGGAGAAGAAAACCAGTTGAGTTTTGAAACCATGCCTTATTCGGGCCTGTCAAAAACCTATAA
>JAYUWO010000046.1:0-6831 GCA_043753545.1 Arenimonas sp. | reverse complement strand
TATTTTCTAATATCAAAGATGCTCTCCCCAGCCCCGACATCACTTCATCGTCGGCATGACGAATTCGGCACCACTGCCACCGCGCGGCCAGCGTGCCGTAATTGTTTTCATGCGAGTATAAAAACGCACGCCATCGGTACCATGCATGTGCAGGGGTCCGAACAAGGAGCGTTTCCATCCACCGAAACTGTGGAAAGACATCGGTACTGGAATCGGTACATTGATGCCGACCATGCCGACTTGGATACGATGTGCAAATTCGCGCGCGGCTTCGCCATCGCGGGTAAAAATTGCGGTGCCATTGCCATACTCATGTTTGTTAATCAGATCGCAAGCTTCTTCAAAGCTATTTGCACGCACGACACAAAGCACGGGCCCGAAAATCTCTTCATCGTAAATTTTCATGCCGGGTTTTACGTGATCGAACAAGCAGCCGCCCAGAAAGAAACCTTCTTCGTGGCCGGCTATTTTCAAACCGCGACCATCAACGACTAGTTTTGCACCATCGGCAACGCCACCATCGATATAGGCTTTAACCTTGTCACGATGCGCGCAGGTGACCAATGGGCCCATGTCGGGATTGCCAGTTTCACCGGGTCCGATGCGCAATGCAGCGACTTTCGGAGCAAGATTTTCAATGAGCTGGTCGGCCGTTTTATCGCCGACGCAAACGGCAACCGAAATCGCCATGCAGCGTTCGCCAGCCGAACCGTAACCAGCACCGAGCAAGGCATTGCCGACGCCATCGATATCCGCGTCGGGCATCACAAGTAAATGATTCTTGGCACCGCCTAAAGCTTGTACGCGTTTGCCGTTAGTACAGCCACGCGAATAAATATATTCGGCTATAGGTGTAGAGCCGACAAAACTCACGGCTTGAATGCGGGGCTCATCGAGAATCGCATCGACCGACTCCTTGTCGCCATGCACAACATTGAACACCCCATCCGGCAGCCCGGCTTGATGTAACCATTCGGCAATCAACATGGCGGGCGAGGGATCGCGCTCGGAAGGTTTCAGGATGAATGTGTTTCCGCAGGCAATCGCAATGGGAAACATCCACATTGGCACCATACAGGGAAAATTGAAAGGCGTAATCCCTGCAACAACGCCAAGCGGCGCATATTCGCTCCACGAATCCACGCCGGTGCCAACATTCATTGAATGTTCGCCCTTAAGCAGATGCGGAATGCCACAGGCAAATTCGACGATTTCCATACCTCGGGTTATTTCACCCATGGCATCGCTCAAAACCTTGCCGTGCTCACGCGTAATGGAATGGGCAAGCGTGTCGAGATTGGCCTCGACCAGTTCCTTAAATTTGAAAAGTACGCGGGCGCGATTCAGTGGTGTTACTTGCGACCAAGTCTTGAAGGCTTGTTCGGCCACATCGACCGCGTGGCGAACTTCTTCGGCATTGGCGAGCGGTACTTTTGCAAGTACCACGCCTGTGGCCGGATTGAACACATCGCTATAGCGATTGCTGTGTCCTTGAACGCGGTGGCCCCCGACAAAATGCGGAAGCGTGGCAGTGTGTGGGTTTTCTTTAGCCAGCGCGTTCATGTTTTCACCATCGCTTTATTGGTTCAGCGCTTCCCGCGCCGAGACATAGGAATAGCCAAGATCGAGGGCTACGGCTTCGTAAGTCACCTTGCCGGCATGCACATTCAAACCATTCAGCAAATGCTCGTCATCCAGCATGGCTTTCTTCGGGCCCTTGTTGGCCAATTGAACGGCGAACGGCAAGGTGGCATTGGTCAGTGCAAATGTGGAGGTGCGAGCAACGCCACCTGGCATATTGGCAACGCAGTAATGAATGACTCCGTCGACTTCATAGGTCGGATTTTGATGCGTGGTGGCTTTGCTGGTTTCGAAACAGCCGCCTTGGTCGATGGCCACATCGACCAACACCGAGCCCGGACGCATCAATGAAAGCTGCGAGCGTGCGATCAGTTTTGGTGCAGCGGCACCGGGAATCAAGACAGCACCGATCACCAGATCAGTATCGGCAAGGCGTTCTTCGATGGCATCGTGCGTCGAATAAATCGTGGTTAATTGCGAGCCATACAATTCGTCGAGATATTTGAGGCGATCCAGCGAGCGATCCAGAATAGTGACGTGTGCATTCATGCCCATTGCCATGCGCGCTGCATTGATACCGACAACACCGCCGCCGATGACCAATACTTCGGCTGGTTTCACGCCGGGAACGCCACCCAGCAACACACCGGAACCGCCTTGGGCTTTTTCAAGCGCATGTGCGCCAGCCTGGATCGACATGCGGCCAGCCACTTCCGACATTGGAGCCAGCAAAGGCAGGCCGCCTTTGCGATCGGTAACGGTTTCGTAGGCAATCGCGGTGCAACCTGAAGCAACGAGGGCCTTGGTTTGCTCCGGATCGGGGGCAAGATGCAAATAGGTATAAAGCAATTGGCCAGGACGAAGCATTTTGCATTCGTTCGGCTGCGGTTCCTTGACCTTGATGATCATGTCGGCACGGGCAAAAATTTCATCCGCCGTAGCGACGATTTCTGCACCGGCTTTTTGGTACATCTCGTCGGTCAAACCAATCGATTTGCCGCCGTCGTGTTGCACCATCACTTTGTGGCCGTGCGAGATCAGTTCACGTGCACCGGAAGGTGTCAGACCAATGCGGTATTCGTGGTTTTTGATTTCTTTGGGTACGCCGATTAGCATGAAACGTTCTCGCTGTTTAGAGTCAAAACACTATTTTACTTGAGTTGCAGGGGTTCTGCTTATTCCATTTCCGGTTTTGCTTATGCGGTTTCCTGTATGGCTTCCGCCAAGCGACCGAAAATTTCATCGATATGTGTTTTTTGCAAAATTAGCGGCGGTGATAACGCGATGATGTCGCCCGTGGTACGAATCAGCAGGTTTTTGTCATGGAAACACTTATTAAAGACATCAAATGCACGAGCGCCGACGGCATTCGGACGTGAAGCCAGTTCAATCGCGCCGATCAGGCCGAAGTTGCGGATGTCGATGACGTTCGGCAAACCTTTCAAGTTATGAATGGAATCTTCCCAATAGCCGCCCAATTCAATGGCTTTGTCGAACAGATTTTCTTCCGCGTACACATCCAGCGTGGCGATTGCGGCGGCACAGGCAAGTGGGTGGCCGGAATAGGTATAGCCGTGAAATAGCTCGATCGCGCCTTCGGGGCCGTGCATAAAAGCATCATGGATTTGGGTCGAGGCAAACACCGCACCCATCGGAACGGCACCGTTGGTCAGGCCTTTCGCCGTGGTCATCATGTCAGGCGTTACGCCGAAACGTTGAGCGGCAAATGCATTGCCAACGCGACCATAACCAGTAATAACTTCGTCAAAAATCAATAAGATACCGTGCTTTGTGCATATTTCACGTAAACGTTTGAGATAGCCCTCCGGAGGCAGTACTACGCCCGCAGAACCCGAAATAGGTTCGACAATCACGGCAGCAATCGTGCTTGCATCGTGCAATTGGCAGAGACGTTCCAGATCATCTGCCAGCTCTGCGCCATGCTGCGGCAGGCCGCGGGAAAAGCCATTGCGTTCAATATCGAGCGTATGACGCATGTGGTCGACACCGGGCAGCATCGAGCCAAAAAATTTGCGATTGTTCACCATGCCGCCAACGGAAATGCCACCGAAACCAACGCCGTGATAGCCCTTTTCGCGGCCGATGAAGCGGGTTCTTTGGCCTTCGCCACGGGCGCGGTGATAGGCAATGGCGATTTTTAATGCCGTATCGACGGCTTCGGACCCCGAATTGGTGAAGAAAACATGCTTCAGAGGATCCGGTGCAATTTCGGCTAGGCGTTCGGCCAAGACAAAGGGGAGCGGATGGCCCATTTGGAAGGTGGGCGCAAAATCCATGGTCGCAATCTGCTGACAAACCGCTTCAATGATTCTCGGCCTTGCATGGCCGGCATTGCAGCACCAAAGCCCGCCGGTGCCATCGAGAATTTCGCGGCCCTGAACGTCTTTATAGTACATATCCTTTGCACTGACCAATAGGCGTGGCTGCTGCTTAAAGTTCCTATTTGCCGTGAACGGCATCCAAAATGCGTCTAAATTCGCAGGTTGCGAAGTCGCTTGTTGGTGATAGAAATCAGCGAAGCTGGATGGATTGGAATCGGTCATTAAAGTGCCTGACTAGGTACAGTTCGGGGGATTTGGGGAAATTAACAGTGTTGAATAAAATTTACAACCTGTTCAATGTGTGCATTTATTTGACCGAATCTGCTCAGGGTGTTAAAAATTCAACATCACACTGAGCAAGCACTTATGGATATCGGTTATCGTCTTCAAGCAGTCAGAAAAACCAAGGGCCTGAGCCAGCGCGAACTGGCGAAACGTGTTGGAGTTACCAATAGTACGATTTCCCTGATCGAACAGAACAAAGTCAGCCCATCGGTCGGCTCGTTGAAGAAAGTGCTCGACGGTATTCCGATCTCGCTGGCCGATTTTTTTACCATCGACCTCAAAGATGGCGGTGACAGTCCGTTTTATACGCACGAAGATCAGCCCGATGTCGGAAACAACGATGTTCATTATTTCTTGATTGGCAGTCACAAGAAAAATCGCCAAATGTGCATCTTGAGAGAAGTGATGCCGGTCGGCACCGACACCGGTGAAACCCGCCTGATCCACGATGGTGAAGAAGGCGGCGTCATCATTCAGGGTCAGGTCGAAGTCACCGTCGGCGAACGGGTTCAGGTGCTCGGCCCGGGTGAGGCCTATTATTTCGAAAGCCGCACGCCGCATCGTTTCCGCAATGTCGGCAAAGACACCGCCATTCTGATCAGCGCCAACACCCCGGCATCGTTCTAAAAAATGCAGAAGGGCCCTCGGGCCCGACCGCCAAGAAAATCCAGGAGCCTCCAATGCATCAACCACAAACCCGTGAAGAATGGCAGACACGCGCCAACACGATGCAAATTCGTACTCAGGCATTCATCAATGGAAAATATGTTGATGCCGCTTCCGGCAAAACCTTTGACTGCATTAGCCCTGCCGATGGTCGCGTGATTGCACAAGTAGCCGAATGCGAAGCCGAAGATATCAATCGTGCGGTGGAAGTTTCACGAAAGGTTTTTGATTCCGGCATTTGGTCGGAAACATCACCCGTGCATCGCAAGAAAACCCTGATCAAGTTTGCTCAGCTGGTCGAAAAATATTCGGACGAATTGGCTTTGCTTGAATCAATCGATATGGGCAAACCGATCACCGATTCTCTGAAAGTCGATGTTGCCGCGACGATTCGTTGCATCAGTTGGACCGGCGAAGCGATCGATAAAGTGTACGACGAAGTCGCGCCGACTGGCCGCGATGAGTTGGGTCTGGTAACGCGTGAACCACTCGGTGTTGTTGGGGCAATCGTGCCGTGGAATTTCCCGATGCTGATGGCCGCCTGGAAATTTGCACCGGCACTCGCAATGGGTAATAGCGTGGTTTTGAAGCCTTCCGAAAAATCGCCGCTCACCGCGATTCGTTTGGCGGAAATCGCGATGGAAGCGGGCATTCCCGCCGGTGTTTTCAATGTTTTGCCAGGTTTCGGCAAAGGGGCGGGCGAACCGCTGGCCCTGCATATGGATGTTGATGGATTGGTATTTACTGGTTCAACCGCTGTCGGCAAACATTTGATGCAATGCGCCGGTCGTTCAAATTTGAAACGCGCTTATATGGAATGCGGCGGCAAGAGTCCGAATATCATTTTTGCCGATGCGCCGAACCTGAAATCGGCTGCGATATCCGCAGCCTACGCTATATTCTTCAATCAGGGCGAAGTGTGTACAGCGGCCTCGCGATTACTTGTGCAACGAGAAATCAAGGATGAATTCCTGGCGATGGTGATGGAAACCGGCAGAAAACTTCAGCCGCAGCATCCGCTGGATCCAAGCGCCAAGATGGGTGCGATGGTCGATGCGATTCAGATGAAAAACGTGCTGGGTTATATCGAAAAAGGCAAATCCGAAGGTGCGAAACTCAGCATGGGTGGCGCACAGGCGCATGCAGAAAGTGGCGGCTTCTACATCGAACCGACCATATTCGAAAACGTCGATGCGAAGATGACGATTGCCCAGGAAGAAATATTCGGCCCGGTATTGTCGGCAATTACTTTCGATACCGAAGAAGAAGCATTGCGAATTGCCAATGACTCGCCATATGGACTCGCAGCAGCAGTTTGGACCAATGATATTTCCCGTGCGCATCGTGTTGCGAGGAAATTGCGTGCCGGTAGCGTCTGGGTGAATTGCTATGACGGCGGCGATATGACGGCACCGTTTGGTGGTTACAAACAATCAGGTAATGGCCGTGACAAATCACTGCATGCGTTCGAGAAATACACCGAGTTGAAAGCGACCTGGATCAATTTGCAGCCGTAAATATTGCTACATAGGGGCGCTGCTTACTGCGGCACCCCCAGAGGGTGGCTCGGAAAAACGTTTCACGTTGTTTCAGGGTATCAGGCAACGATGCTCGTTAATAATTGTAACGCAAGCCTAAAAAGTAACGATCTTCGTCAGAGAACTCAGCGTCTCCAGCAAGACTGAAATTATCTGAAAAATTCCAAATCCCACCAACGACATAGGCATTTGCCTGGCTAGTGCCAAGATAATTATTCAATTCTCTACGATTTAGACTCAAGCTACCTTCGAGCTTTTCTACAAGTTGGCCTCGTACACCCAAACGAAATCGATAACCATCGAAATTGAAGTTGCCGAAGTCATTTGAAAGATACTGGTGTGCGTAACTGACATCGGTAAAAATATCTACTTTGCTAGAAAGCGCGTAATGGTAGCCAACGCCCATGTCAAGAGAGTCA
>JAYUWO010000045.1:0-6852 GCA_043753545.1 Arenimonas sp. | reverse complement strand
ATTTTATTTTGCGGGTCGGGCGCGCCTATAACGGTCCAAATGATTTTCAGGATCTGGTGCTGAAAAACGACGGTAATGAACGCATTCTGCTTCGCGATGTCGCCAAGGTGGCGAAAGAATCCAGCGACCGCCGCGCCTGGTTTCGCGGTAATGGCCAGTTGCAGGTTGGTCTGGGCATTATCAAAACATCGACGGCCAATGCGCTGGATGTTTCCAATTCGGTCAAGGCCGAAATAGAAGCGATCAACAAGCGGCTGCCCACTGACATGAAAATGGGATTGACCTTTGATTCCACCGTCTTCATCGACGATGCGGTGAATCAGGTTTACACAACATTGTTTGAATCGGTGATTCTAGTGTTGCTGGTGATCTGGTTGTTCCTGGGCAGCGTGCGCTCGGCACTGGTGCCAGCCGTGACGGTGCCGGTGTGTTTGATCGCCGCGTTTATCGGGCTCTGGGCATTCGGTTATTCGATCAATTTGCTGACATTGCTCGCCTTGATTTTGGCGATCGGCCTGGTGGTGGATGACGCCATCGTGGTGCTGGAAAACTGCCAGCGTCGTGTCGATCTGGGCGAGCCGGCACTACTCGCGGCACAGCGCGGTACTCAACAGGTAGCTTTCGCAGTGATTGCCACAACGGCCGTATTGATTGCGGTATTCGTACCGGTCGCTTTTATCGAAGGAGCAAACGGACGTTTGTTCCGTGAACTGGCGGTGGCGCTTGCCGGTGCGATTGCAATTTCGGCCTTCGTCGCGCTCTCGCTGACGCCAATGATGTGTTCGCTCATCCTCAAGCCGCATGACAAGGAAAATGCCAAAGGCTTTGCGGCCTGGATTGATCGACGCTTGGACAAGGTTTCCAAGTCATATAGTTCGGGCTTGGCGAAAATCGTCGAACGTCCGGTGTTAATTGCGGCGACCATGCTGGCAACGATAGCGCTCGCGTTTGTTGCCTCGAATTTCGTTCCGCGTGAATTGTCGCCGGCGGAAGATCGCGGTGCATTTTTTGTTACGGTATCCGGGCCCGAAGGCGCCGGCTTCGATTACACCGTGACGCAAATGCAACAAGTCGAGAAAAAAATTCTCGACATCACCGGCGATAAAGGTCCGGTAATGCGTATCAATGCGCGTGTGCCTGGCGGTTTCGGAGCCAGCGAAGAAATGCATACGGGTCAGGCTATCGTCATTTTGAAGCCGTGGAAAGAACGCGATGTCGATACACAAACAGTCGTTGAACAAGTCCGGAAAACCTTCAACGAGATTCCTGGTGTCGTTGCACGCCCCGTCGTTCGATCCGGGTTGACCCGTGGCGGAGGTGGTGGATTGCAGATTGTTATTGGCGGCCCGGACTACGAAGAGATCGTGCAATGGCGCGATGCCTTGATGAAAAAAATGGAAGAGAATAAGCAGCTCGTGGGCGCCGATTCGGATTACAAGGAAACCCGTCCACAATTGCGTATCGACATCAATCGCCAACGCGCTTCGGATCTGGGCGTATCGGTGGCCGATATCGGGCGTACGCTGGAAAGCATGATGGGCTCGCGTCGTGTTACCACCTATGTTGAAAAAGGTGAAGAGTACGACGTTATCGTGCAAGCCCAGGCAAGTGATCGTTCAACGCCGGATGATTTGAAAAATCTGACCGTGCGTTCGAATAGTGGCGTGCTGGTGCCGATGGCATCCCTCGTTACCGTGCGCGAGTTGGCCGAGCCTGGCAGCTATGGCCGCTTCAATCGTTTGCGCGCCATTACCGTGTCGGCCAATCTTGCTCCCGGCTACACGATGGGCGAAGCACTTATCTGGATGGACGAAGCCATTAAGCAAACCTTGCCCGATACCGCGCAGATCGATTTCAAGGGCGAGGCGCGCGAATATTTGGCATCGGGCGGTGCCTTGTTCTTTACCTTCTTGATGGCCTTGTTGATCGTGTATTTGGTGCTGGCGGCACAGTTCGAGAGTTTCCTGCATCCGCTCGTCATCATGCTGACCGTCCCGCTGGCGGTGTTCGGCGCAGTGCTCGGGTTATGGCTGACCGGAAAAACCTTCAACCTGTTCAGTACGATTGGCATCGTGATGCTGGTCGGTCTTGCCGCGAAAAACGGCATCCTGATCGTCGAGTTCGCCAATCAGCGCCGCGATGCCGGTTTGGCGGTACGCGATGCGATTCTGGAAGCCAGCGCAACACGTTTGCGTCCTATTTTGATGACATCGATTGCGACGGTGGTGGGAGCCCTGCCATTGGTATTCGACGGCGGCCCGGGTTCGGGTAGCCGCAGTGCTATCGGCGTGGTGGTGGTGTTTGGTGTCGCCATTTCGACATTCTTCACCCTCTTCATCATTCCGACGGTTTATCGCTGGTCGGCACGTTACACCACCCCGCCAGATAAACGCGGTGAGGAATTGGACGCTTTAGGCGTTAAAATGAAGGATATTGAAGCCAAGCATTAAGCGATCCGGAGAACTGCCATGAGTGATGAAGAAAAACCCAGCGGCAGTTCCCTGTATCGCGGGCCTTCGGGCGACAAGCGCGACAAGCGCGAACGAACCCGAGATCGGGAACAAGGTCGTTCACCGGAAAGTCAGGGGCGTGCTTATCAAAGCGAGCGTCCTCCTTCGCGAGCACGCGATGAGTATCGTCCGCAGCAACGCAGCGAGCACGCACCACGCGATGAACGTCCTGCGCCGCGCCGCGAATATCAAACCTCCAGCTTCGATTCCTACGAACAGCATGAAGCTGCGCCACGCGCTGCTCGCGAACAACGCCTGTACGGCGTCAACGCCTGTCTGGCGAGTTTTGCAAAACGTCCCGAAGCATTAAGAAAAGTCTACTTGCTGGAAGCGCGTATTCCGCAATTCAAGGCCGTGCTGGCCCACTGCGTGCAAAACAAACTCGGTTATCGGGTGGTCGAAGATCATGATCTGGCCAAACTCACCAGCAGCGTGCATCACGAAGGTATCTGTATGGACGTGTTGCCGGCAGCCGAAGAAAATCTTTCGACCTGGCTGCAGCATTTGCCTGCCGGCCCCTGCGTCGCGATCTGGCTCGATGGTGTCGGCAATCCGCATAATCTTGGCGCGATTCTTCGCAGTGCCGCGCATTTTGGCGTCGCCGCCGTATTGCTACCGAAAGATGATGGTCTGGGTTTATCGGGTGCTGCCGCACGCGTTGCCGAGGGTGGTGCAGAACAGGTATCTATCGTGCGCCTCGGCCGTAGCGAAAACGCCGTCGTACAACTGAAATCGGCCGGCTTCCAATTGGCCGCCACGGTGGTACGAGGTGGCGTGTCATTGTATAAAACGAAACTGCCATCGCGCTTGGTATTGGTAATGGGCGCCGAACAAATCGGTGTCGATAAAGAACTCAGCGCCGCCGCCAATATGCAAATCGGCATACCCGGCACCGGTCATGTCGAAAGCCTGAATGTATCGGCGGCAACCGCTGTTTTATTAAGTGAGTGGCAGCGGCAGCAGTCGTAAATTTTCGTAGAAGCGTCCTTTAGGCGCGATAAACCACGCCGGATCTATCGCGCCTAAAGGACGCTCCTACGAAACAATGCCGTTTGAAAATGTATGCAGCAGCTGGATCTCCGACAAGAACATTCGGGGACGACGAAGGTTTTTTCTTTTCAGCAAATACTATCGGCTCCGCGCGAATGCGGAAGCAATAATTTTTCTTGAAAGTTGCAATCAAGAAATTTTATATTCAACGCCTAACTCAGCGTAGGAGCCCGCTCGAGGCACGAGAGCTGGCGACAGCTTTAAGGAGTCATCGCCAGCTCAGTGCAGTTCGCTGCGCGAAATGCATGAGCTGGCTCCTACGGGTGCAATTACTTCTTCGCTTCCACTTTCTTCGGCACACTTCCAAAATCCATTTTGCTTTCCGCCGTTAAATAGGCAAACGCTGCATACGCCGCCACTTGCTGGTCGAGTGCTTTTGGATCGACTTTATCCAGCGTGTCATTTGCAGTGTGGTGCAGATCGAAATAATCCGTACCGTCTTGCTGTAACGATGCCCAAGGCATGCCGAGCGCCACGATGGGGCCGATGTCCGGGCCGGCACCACCTTTGCCTTTTTCCATGATGATGCCGAGCGGTGCCAGCACGGTGCCGATTTGTTCCAGCACTGGCCAGACTTCTTCGTTCACTCCCGCCGCAAGTGCATAAATTCGACCAGCGCCGAAATCGCTTTCCGCGCCGATTTGATGATTGGCGACGCTCTCTTTGTGGGTTTCGGCATAGGCTTTTGCGCCATACAAACCCTGTTCTTCGTTGGCGAAGGCAATCACGCGAATGCTGCGGCGTGGTGCCTGCTTCATTTGGCCGATCAATGCACCGGCCGCCATCGTGATAGTAACGCCGGCGCCATCATCGACGGCACCGGTGCCCAGATCCCAGGAATCCAGATGTCCGCCAATCACGACAAATTCATTTGGTTTTTCACGGCCGCGAATTTCGCCGATCACATTGTAGGAAGTGTAGGTGCCGTTGAAGCCCGCCGTGATATCCAGACGCAAGGTCACCGGCTTGCCGCGCTTCAACATGTTTTCAAGCAGGTCGGCATCGGGAACGGAAAGTGCGGCGGCAGGAATTTTTTTGACGGCGGCGTCGTAGCGCATCGTACCGGTATGCGGGAGGCGATCGCTGTCGGTGCCGACCGATCGAATGACGATGGCAACGGCGCCTTTCTTCGCCGCTTCCACGGCACCTGCGCTGCGTCCCGCAACCACCGGACTGTAACCCGCGCCATTCTTGTGGCGTTCCATGCGTTTATTGATGAAGGCAATCTTGCCGTTCAAGCTGTTTTCCGGTGCGGCCTTCAGTGCATCGAGGCTGGTAAATTCGACGACTTCGGCATCGAGTGGTTTTCCTTCGGTACCGATGCTGCCGCCCAGTGTGGTGATTAGCAGTTGTTGCGGGAATGGCGATAAAACTTCAGCTTTTTCTGGGCCGCGTTGCCATACCGGAAATGTCACAGGCTGCAAGATGACTTTGTCGTAACCGAGCGCCTTGAATTTTTGTTCGGCCCAGGCAACGGCTCTTGCATCGGCAGGCGAACCGGCCATACGTGGGCCGATTTCCGTTGTCAGTGATTCAAGCAATGTGTAGGCCTCGTTTTTTTGCATTGCACTGTCGCGCAATTCGACGGCCTTGTTCAAACTTTTTCCATCAAGTAGCTGTGGATCGTCTGCGAAAGAAGCGTGGCTGAGAAAACAAAGACTTAAAGGCAAGATAAAACGGGACATTAAGGGCTCCGGAAAAAAAGACGCCGACATAATGCCGGCGTCGCGAAACAGGTGTGAAGTGGCTTACTGTTTTTTCAGCAAGTCGCGAATTTCAGTCAGCAACACTATATCTTCCGCGGGGGCCGCCGGGGCGGCTTCTTCGGCCTTCTTAAGGCGATTCATGATCTTGATCACAATAAATAAAACGAAGGCGATGATCATGAAATCCACGATGGTCTGGATGAAAGCACCGTACTGCACCAATACCGCTGCAGTGGTTTCCTTGCCGTCTGCGCCAATCACTGCGGGCGCCAATGTGTAGGCCAGATCGCTAAAATTAACGCCGCCAATCATGTTGCCGATGAAAGGCATGATCACGCCGTTTACCAGTGCAGTAACAATTTTTCCAAAGGCCGTTCCGATGATCACGCCGATCGCCAGATCCACGACATTTCCTTTCATCGCAAATTCTTTGAATTCCGACATCATTCCCATAATGCGCTCCGTTATTTTTGAACAGGTGGATTAATTATTTGGCAGCAGCGATATTGCCATGAAAATCGATCAAGCCTTCCAGGCTGGCGGTAAAGCGATCGCCAGGCTGCAATGCGGCAACACCGCTAGGCGTGCCCATGAAGATCAAATCACCGGCTTTCAGTAGATACAGTCTCGATAATTCGTGGATGATTTCGGCAACGTTGAACACCATGTCCGACAGCGGTGCGCGTTGACGCATGACATCGTTGATTTGCAGCGAGAGCACCAGGCTTTCGAGATTCGCAATCTCTTGCTTCGGAATAATGGCGCTGAGTGGTGCGGAAAAATCAAAACCCTTCGAGGTATCCCAGGGCAGGCGTTTTTCCTTGGCGGTATTCTGCAAATCGCGGCGGGTCAGATCGAGGCCGACGCCGTAACCGAACACATAATCCAGAGCCGAATTCATATCGATGATGCCGTCGGCATCGCGATCAAGCGCAACGACCAGTTCGACTTCATGGTGCAAATCGTTCGTCATGCCGGGGTAGGGAATATCGCCACCCTTGGTGACCACGGCATCGGCCGGTTTCATGAAAAATACCGGTGTGCCGCGCGCCGGTACTTCGGCACCCATTTCCTTGGCATGCTCGGCAAAATTTCTGCCGACGCAATAGATGCGGTGAACCGGGAAGTCGGCGCTTTGGCCGTGTATGCGCACGCTGGCTTGCGGCGGCGGGGCAAAGAGATATTGGCTTGATGACATCAACGGCACTCCATGGTGAGTGCCGATTTTAACTTATTGGACGTTGATCGAAGTTGGCTGCTTGCTGACGACGTGGAACTCCGCATCAATCGCATCGCTTGGTTGATTAGCCACAGGCGTAGGACGACGTGCGGCGAGCAGGCGTCGGGTTGCTGCGAACAGCAACATGGCTGCGCCGATAAAAATGCCGAATACCAACAGGAAAAGCAGCAGGGCCAAGCCGATCATGCCGAAAAGAAGGCGCATCAAAGGGCTGCGGGGCTTGCTGGGGCAATAACTGAATACGCGATGGATAAATATTGGCATGAAGAGCATGTCAAAATAGGCGGAACCGAAGTATGGCGAGCGGCGCAATGAAAAGTGTAAGCAGAACGTTAATTTCCGTCAC
>JAYUWO010000044.1:0-6876 GCA_043753545.1 Arenimonas sp. | reverse complement strand
CGGCTTCAGTGCCTTGGCAAAACCGGGCCGGGCGATGGAAATCAGCAATCCGGATATTTATTTGTAAGCAATTTCCGGCCTATCTAATCAGATTCTCTGCCCGCAACCATACGATCGTGTCATTCAATAAAGTATCAAAATCGGTTTCGATATAGCCCAGATCATGCTTGGCCTTGGCAGAATCCACCTTCAAGTCATGAATCGTGAAGCATGCCGATTCCGGCGTGATATCCGGTGGTACCCGGGTAATCAGCGAGGCGCCGTGTTTCATCTTCGCAAATAGTCGCAACGCAAAAGCCGGTATAGGTTTCTTCGGTGTCTTGCGACCGAGTTTTGTTCCGACCTGCTGGATCAATTCCAGAAAACTCGCATGTTGGCCGCCGAGCAAATAACTTTCTCCGAATTTGCCAAGCTGATACGCACGTACCTGCACTTTCGCGATTTCGCGCACATCGGCGAAGGCACCAGAACCCGGTGGCGCACCCGGCAATTTGTTTTGATCGATCAGGCGAATCAATCGTGACCAGTTCTGTTTATCGCCGGGACCGAGAATATGCGAGGGCTGGAAGATAATGAAATCCAGACCGGAATGTCGCACCGCTTGCTCGGCCAGAAATTTCGTGCGCTCGTAATTGATCCAGCTTTCGCCACCCTGTTGCTGGACATCCTCGCGCAGCACACCATGGGCAAGATGCGAGTACGCCGACACGCTTGAAGTATGCAAAATCTGCCGGACACCATTGGCTTTCGCCGCCGCAAGCAAATTCTGTATCCCGCCGACATTGGTTTGAGTCTGCGCGGCATTGTTGACGCGCCAGGTATTGGTATCGGCAGCGGTATGAAATATGGTATCGGCGCCATGGGTGGCGCGCGTCAAAGAATCGCTGTCGGTCATCTCGGCCCGCACCGGCTCTGCGCCTTGTGATGCCAGCAAGGCATCGGCTTGCTCGGATCGCGACAAGGCCTTGACCTGATGACCTGCGGCGATCAGTTCACGAAGGATATGCTGGCCCAGAAAGCCGGTGGCACCGGTCAATAAGATCTTGCTCATGAATTCACCTGTCAAAGCATCTAGACCCCACGATAACCGAAAAGCCGGACCCCTTCGATTACAATATCGCCATGCACGCACTCGAACATCTCCGCCCAGAATTAAACGCAGGCCTCGCCGCGTTTGGACTCGATAGCGACACGCTCGCCGAAAAGCTATTGGATTATCTGTCTCTTCTGGATAAGTGGAACAAGGCCTACAACCTTACCGCTGTGCGCAACGTGCATGAGATGTTGATCAAGCACGTACTCGATTCGCTGGCAATGCACCGTTTTGTCGAATCTGGAACTCTGGCCGATCTGGGAGCCGGGCCGGGCTTGCCGGGGATACCGCTGGCATTGGCAAAACCCAATCTTCAAGTCAGTCTGGTCGAAAGCAATGGCAAGAAATGCCGTTTCCTGCGAGAAGCCGTGCGAAGCTTGGGACTAAAAAATGCGCGCGTTATCGAGTCTCGCGCCGAATCGGTACCGGAATCCGGCCAATACGACCTGTTGACGGCCCGTGCGCTCGATCGTCTGGCCGGCATCATTGAAGTCGGTGGGCATTTGCTCAAGCCGGGCGGTCAATTGCTCGCCATGAAAGGCGTGCAGCCCGATGACGAAATCGCCGAGTTGCCCACTGACTGGCAGTTTGTCGGCTCACACCGGCTGCAGGTCCCCGGGCTGGCGGGCGAAAGGCATCTGGTAATAGTCGCTTCAAACCCGGCAAACCCGCATAATTGAAAGTCAAAGTGACACGATAATTTAAGGGTTTCCACCGCATGGCTCAAATAATTGCGATTGCCAATCAAAAAGGCGGCGTGGGCAAGACCACGACGGCAGTAAATTTAGCTGCCGCGCTCGCACAAACTCCTCGCAAGGTATTGCTGGTGGATCTCGATCCGCAGGGCAATGCCACGATGGCCTCGGGTGTGGACAAGCGCGAACTGGAACATTCAATCACCGAAGTGATCATGGGCGAATGCGAGTGCCAGCAAGCGATAATCAAAGCTGCCGAAGGCTATGACTTGCTGCCCTGCAATATCGATTTGACCGCAGCCGAAATTGAATTGATGGATCTACCCGATCGACAGCAGCGATTGAAAGTCGCGCTGGAAACCGTACGTGCGAATTACCACTACATTTTGATTGATTGCCCGCCTTCATTGTCTTTGCTGACCTTGAACGCGCTAGCAGCCGCCGACGGCATCATCGTCCCGATGCAATGCGAATATTTTGCACTCGAAGGCTTGTCTGCCCTAATCAACACGATTGATGCACTGAAGGCAAAATTGAATCCGACACTGGAAATTATCGGCGTGGTTCGCACCATGTTTGATGTCCGCAATAATTTGGCGAATGCCGTGTCGGGCGAATTGACCAAGCATTTCGGCGACAAGGTTTTCCGTTCGATTATTCCCCGCAATGTCCGTCTGGCCGAAGCGCCGAGTCACGGACAAAGCATTGTCGGTTACGACAAGGCATCACGCGGTGGCGTGGCTTATATGGGTTTAGCTGGCGAAATTATTCGTCGTGAAAGAAAGAAGTAAGGAAGCACTATGGCGACGAAGAAACCGGCATTGGGACGCGGCTTGAGCAGTTTGCTCGGCGGCGGCAGTAAAAGCCTTGCAGCAGCCACTGAAAAAGAATTGGCGGGCGATGGCTTGCTGAATCTAGCCGTTGAAAAATTGCAGCCCGGCCGTTATCAGCCGCGTACCGGCATGGATCCGGCTCGTCTGGAAGAACTCGCCGATTCGATTCGCGCCCAAGGCTTGATTCAGCCGATCGTCGTGCGCCTGCTGAAAAAAGATCAGTACGAAATCATCGCCGGTGAACGCCGCTGGCGCGCTTCACAAATTGCCGGCCTGAAAGAAGTGCCGGTGGTATTGCGTGAAGCCGATGATCGCGCCGTGATCGCGATGGCGCTGATCGAAAATATCCAGCGTGAAGATTTAAATCCACTCGAAGAAGCACAGGCTTTATCACGCTTGATTGACGAATTTTCATTGACGCACCAGCAAGCTGCCGAAGCGGTGGGTCGCTCGCGTGCGGCGGTATCGAACATGCTGCGTCTGCTCGAATTGCCCGATGAAATCCGCAAACTGCTCGAAGACAAGAAACTCGAAATGGGCCATGCCCGCGCCTTGCTGACACTCGCTGCTCCGGCCGCGATTGCACTGGCAAAAGAGGCCGCCGAAAACGGCTGGTCGGTACGTGAAGTCGAACGTCGTGCCCAGGCTTTGTCGGCCGGAAGAATTCCCAGCAAAACCGCAGCAAAACCCGTCAAGAAAGCCGATGCCGATATCGCAACGCTGGAGCGCGAATTGGGCGAACGCCTGAATACCAAAGTGCAGGTTCTGCATGGTCGCGGCGGCCGCGGCAAGCTGGTGATTCAATATCATGGCCTGGATGCGCTTGATGGCATTCTGGAAAAAATTCGTGGCACGGTTGAATAATCAAATAGAAATCAGGTCTATACTTCTCGAATGAGCCAAAGTAATCGCGAATTTCTTGCCTTGTCTGTCGCCGAGCGAATACAACTCGCGGAAGATATCTGGGATAGCATTGCTGCCGAGAACCCGGTGACTTTGAAGCTGACATCCGATCAGCGATTAGCCATACAGCAGCGCATACACGCCCATGATCAAAATCCAGACTCTGCCATTTCCTGGGAACAAATTCGTTCAGAGCTTTTTCTTAGCAAGCAGTGATGCGGATAGTATTTCGACCAGAAGCCAGGTCTGAAGCCCTAGCGGCACAGGATTGGTATGAATCTCGCGCACTGGGTCTGGGATTGGAGTTTGCCAGAGCACTTGAAGTGGCCGTGGCCTCTGCTCAGCGAAACCCACTGGCATTTGGACTTGTAGAAGGCGAATGTCGGCGTGTCTTATTACGTAAGTTTCCATTCTCCTTAATTTATCGTGCAGGCTCCGAAGAGCTGCTGATCCTGGCAGTGTTTCACCATCGACGCGAACCTTTGGCGTTGGTCACAAGAACAGATAAAGAATCATGACCATACTAGTCACCGGAGCGGCAGGTTTTATTGGTAGCTACGTTTGCCAAGCGTTATATGCACGCGGCGAAAAAGTCATCGGGCTGGATAATTTCAACAATTATTACGATCCGCAATTAAAGCGTGATCGGGTCAAAGCCGTTTGCCCGGATGTCGAAATTTTTGAAATCGATTTAACCAATCGGGAAAAAATCGATGCCCTGTTTGCATCGCAAAAACCGACGCAGGTTATCCATCTCGCCGCACAGGCCGGAGTGCGTTATTCCATCAGCAACCCGCGCGCCTATGCCGACAGCAATCTGACCGGTTTTACCCATATTCTGGAAGCCTGCCGTCATCACGCAGTGAAACATCTAGTGTATGCATCGTCATCTTCGGTCTATGGCGGCAATGCGAAACCACCGTTTTCCGAAGATCAAAGCGTGAATCAACCCCTGTCTTTCTACGCCGCTACCAAAGCCGCGAATGAATTGATGGCTTATACCTATTCGCATTTGTATCAACTGCCCTGCACCGGGCTGCGCTTTTTTACCGTATACGGCCCCTGGGGCCGCCCCGATATGGCACCGCTATTATTCAGCCGTGCGGTGCTGGCGGGCCGTTCCATCGATGTTTTCAACTACGGAAAAATGCGACGCGATTTTACCCATATCGACGACATCGTGGCGGGCGTGCTGGGCGCACTCTCGGTGCCATCGCAGGAAACGCCACCGCATCGCGTCTTCAATCTGGGCAATCACACACCGGTGGAGCTGGAACAGTTCATTGCCGTGATCGAGCAAGCCGTCGGCCACAAGGTCGAAAAAAATTACAAGGAACTGCAGCCCGGTGACATGGTCGAAACCATGGCCGACACGTCCCGTGCAAAGACAGCCTTCGGTTTCGAGCCACGCATCACGATTGAGCAAGGCCTGCCGGAAGTGGTTGCCTGGTGTCGCAGCTATTTTGGAGACGATGCATGAGTGGCGAACATCCGGAATTCTCGGTCGTCGTGCCGGTATTCAACGAGCGCGATAACGTCACGCCATTGGTCAATGAAATTGTTGTCGCGTTGCGCGGTAAATATAGTTTCGAAATCGTCTATGTCGATGACCAAAGCAAGGACGATAGTTTGCAGGTGTTGAAAGACTTGATGACATCGGTGCCTGAATTGCGCGTCGTGCAACACATCAAACAAAGCGGCCAAAGCACGGCTGTGCGTAATGGCGTGAAAGCTGCACGTGGGCAATGGATTGCAACGCTCGATGGCGATGGTCAAAACGATCCGGCCGATATTCCAAAACTAATCGACGCCAGAAACAACGCCGCGCCGGAAATTAAGTTATTCGCTGGTTGGCGTGTGAATCGCAAAGATACCGGCAGCAAACGCTGGGCCTCCAAAATTGCCAATAGCATCCGTTCCAGCTTTTTGAAAGACGAAACCCCCGACACCGGTTGCGGCATCAAATTATTCGAACGCGCGGTCTTCATGGACCTGCCCTACTTCGATCACATGCATCGCTATCTGCCGGCCTTGGTGAAACGCGCCGGTTTTCAATCGATCAGCGTGCCGGTCAATCACCGTGAACGTGGTAGCGGCGTGTCGAAATACAATAATATCGGTCGGGCCTGGGTCGGCTTGAAGGACCTTCGCGGCGTAGCTTGGTTGATCAAACGCAGCAAAGTGACCGGCATCAAGGAAGTCCCCCGCGCATGAACGAGGAAATACTCTGGCTGAGCTGGACCGGCCTACATATCACGGCCTGGAAGCTGATTGGCTATACCGGTGCCTTCATGTTCGGAGGCCGCTGGTTGGTGCAATTCATTGCATCTAAGCGGGCTGGAAAGCCGGTGATCCCACGTTTTTTCTGGTACATGAGCATCGTCGGCAGCCTGATGACTCTCAGTTACTTCCTGTTCTCGGCCAAGCAAGACTCGGTCGGCGTGCTGCAAAACCTGTTCCCCAGCTTTACCGCCTGCTACAGCCTATATCTGGACATCAAGCACCGTGGCTGGCATCGGGATAAAGCACAGCATTGAGGGTTTAGCTCTCTCTCCCCTCCGGGAGAGGGCCGGGGAGAGGGTAAAATCACGCCTGATTTCCGTGACTTAGCGCCTTTTTCCTTGCCCCAGCCCCCAAACACCGGCATAATACGCGGCTCGCTGGACCGCCCTTAACGGGTCGCTGCTGAACGCAAAAGCCGCTCAAGTCCACGAATTCCTTTCCCGATGCGTGTCAGTTGTCTGACGGGGCCGATTTTATCCGGGCTATGGATAATCCATTTTTCTCGAGGTTCGCCATGAGTAGAGTTTGCCAAGTAACCGGCAAGCGCGTGATGACGGGTAACAACGTCTCCCACGCGAATAACGCCACCCGCCGCACTTTTTTGCCCAACGTTCACGACCGCCGTTTCTGGGTGGCTAGTGAAAACCGCTGGATCAAGCTGAAAGTGTCCAATCATGCACTGCGTACCATCGACAAGAATGGTATCGATGCTGTCATCGCCCAGCTCCGCGCTCGCGGCGAAAAGATCTAAGGAGAACTATCCATGTCATCTAAACGCGATAAGATCCGCATGATCTCTTCGGCCGGCACTGGCCACTTCTACACCACCGACAAAAACAAGAAAACCATCCCAGGTAAACTTGAAATGCTGAAGTACGATCCAAAAGTACGTAAGCACGTGATGTATAAAGAAGGCAAAATCAAGTAAGTCTTGATTCACGCAATTCTAAAAAACCCGCCGAAAGGCGGGTTTTTTATTGGGTTGTGGGAGCTGCTTTAGCAGCGATTAAAAGTTGAAATTTGCGACTGATTCAAGAATTCATCGCTGCTAAAGCAGCTCGCACAAGCG
>JAYUWO010000043.1:0-20825 GCA_043753545.1 Arenimonas sp. | reverse complement strand
GTCTGCGTTCAACCACATTGACGACTTGCTGTAAGGGTTTTAAAAGAACTTCGCGAGAAAGACTAAAACGCATGCCGTATGCCCCATTAACCTAGTGGATATATATAAAGAGTGGTGGTGGTAGAGTCGTCAAAAACCTTGGATAAGCTTTCAAGTATTTGTTTTATATAACTTTTTTATCATCAGCCGGGTGTGGGTGAAGACACCTGAGGCTTGGGATAGCCTGTGGATAAATACCGCTTCCAGAAACTATCCCCAGTTTATTCACAATTTATCCCGCTGGTAAGTCTTATTCACTTAATTTGCGGATTAATTTGTCCCAATCTTCTTTCATCTTGCCATCGGTATTCAATAACTCGCGAATCACTCGGCAGGCATGTAGAACCGTCGTGTGGTCACGGCCAGCAAAAGCGTCGCCGATTTCCGGCAAGCTGTGTTCGGTGAGTTCCTTCGCGAGGCACATCGCCAACTGTCTAGGCCGCGCCAAACTACGTGTCCTTTTTTGCGACAGCAAATCGGCCATCCGTAACTGAAAATATTCAGCAACCGCTTTTTGAATATTGGTGATCGACACGGCCTGCGATTGCGCACGCAGCAAATCACGCAGGGTTTCCTGCGCGAATTCCATCGTGATGGTCTTGCCGAATAAATTCGCGCGCGCCGCCAGGGTATTCAGCGCGCCTTCGAGATCACGCACGTTTGAACGCATCCGTTTGGCAATTTGAAACGCCACATCGTCGGGCAATGGCACGCCACGTTCGGCAGCTTTTGCCATCAGGATCGCGGCGCGGGTTTCAAAGTCCGGCGGCTCGATCGCGACCGACAAACCCCAGCCCAGCCTGGATTTCAGGCGTGGTTCGAGGTTGTCGACTTCACGCGGAAAACGGTCGCAGGTCAGAATGATCTGCTGCTTGCCATCAAACAATGCGTTGAAGGTGTGGAAGAATTCTTCCTGGGTCGTATTCTTGCCGGCGAAGAATTGAATGTCGTCGATCAGCAGTGCATCGACTTGCTGGAACTGGCGTTTGAACTGGTCCATGGTTTTTTCTTGCAGGCTTTTCATCATTGCGCTGAAAAACTGCTCGGAACGCAGATATAGCACTTTCATGCCGGGATTATTGGCCCGCATCACATTGCCGGCCGCAATCATCAGATGGGTTTTACCCAGACCGGTGCCGCCGTAAAGCAATAATGGGTTGTAATCCTTACCCGGGTTTTGGGCGACTTGCATCGCGGCCGCACGACCTAGTTTGTTACTGGTACCTTCGACGAAATTATCGAAGTTATAGCGAGGGTCAAGGTTGGTTTGAAACGCCAGTCCTGCCTCGTTCGACACGGCAGCCTTGCTTTTATTTGCTGCCACGGCAGGCTTGGCGCTGGAACCCACTTCGAGTAAGACTTCTGCCTGTCCCTGGCTGAAATGTGCCATTAGCTCCCGAATCCGGGGCAAATAATGCTCACGCACTTGTTCGAGGACAAAGGCATTGGGCGCAAACAAGGTTAGTTGATGAGCCTCGACCCGGGTCTGCAATGGACGCAGCCAGGTGTGGATATCTTCGGCGGGTAATTCGGCTTCGAGACGTTCGAGGCAGCGGGGCCAAGCAGTTAACATAGACAAAACGGTTTCCGGCAGCACAGGGCTGCTGTGGATAAGTCGAGGTCGTCCAGTCTAGCGGCTTGCAAGACATTCGCCAAGCAGATCCGGCTTGACGCGAACCGGGGAAATTGTCTATACTTTCAAGTCTTTCCCGCACAATCTTCAAGCGAGTTGCGTCATGGCCACCAAACGTACTTATCAACCTAGCAACCTCAAGCGCAAACGTGATCATGGTTTTCGCGCCCGCATGGCATCAGTCGGTGGTCGCAAGATCCTCGCCCGTCGCCGTGCAAAAGGCCGCGCGCGTCTCTGCGTCTAAGTAAAATATTGCAGTCTGGGACGTGAATACCACGGCCCATCAACGCTTCCCTCGCTGTGCGCGTATACGCACCTCGGCCGAATATCAGGCCGTGTTTAGCGAGGGAAGTCGCGTTTCAGGCGCCTACTTCCGTTTGCATCTTGCCCAAGGCGAGGCTTTTCCCAAGCCGCGCCTCGGCATTGCTGTATCCAAACGCGTCGATAAATCGGCCGTGGCAAGAAATCGCATCAAACGCGTTTGTCGAGATTATTTCCGTATGCATCAAGAAGAATTGCGTGCAGCGGAATATGTACTGGTGGCAAAACCGGATGCCGCCAAAGCAATTTCGACGCAATGGCGAGCAGACCTTGAAAAACTGTTCCATCGCGCCCAAACATTGCTCAGCAACGCTGCGATAGGCACAATGCACGGCTCGCCAGACAACGGCGCTGTCACTCCCCGCGATCCCTAACAGGCAGATCCTGCCCAGGTTTTTTTGAGCTCATGAATCAGACTCGTTCGTTTTTATTGTTTGCTTGGTTATTGGTCGCGTTTTTACTTTTCATGGAATGGTCAAAAACCAGCACCACCACGGCGACGCCGGATACCAAAATAGCCGTCACCAGCACAGCCGCGAATGTGCCGAATAAAACCAGCAGTTTGCCTGACGCACCGAGTGCAAGCATGTCTGCAAGCAGCGTTCCCACGCTGACTAAGCCGAGCGACGCCGCCGAACAAACCGTCAATGCCGTTTCGGTTGAGACTGACGTTCTCAAACTGCAGATTGATCCACGCGGCGCCACATTGATTTCAAGCGAATTACTGAAGTATCCGATCGAGAAAAAGACCGGAAGCGCCAATGTGGTTTTGCTGGCGAATAACGAAGAAAGTTTTTACGTCGCGCAATCCGGTCTGGGTGCGCTGTCGGCAACGCAAACCAATGCACCAACACACGAAGCGGTTTTTCGTCTAGAAAATCCGACCGCCCAATACCGTTTGGCCGCCGGTCAAAACACGCTGGAAATTCCCTTTATCTGGAACGATGCTGCCCAGGGTTTGGAGGTTCGCAAAACACTGGTGCTGACACGTGGCAGTTATGCCATCAAGGTAAAACAGGAAATCAGTAATACCGGCACGCAGGCATGGCAGGGTTTTGCCTACGAACAGTTCATGCGGACGCAACCGCCGGCGCCGCCTAAACACAGCATGTTTACCAATCCGGAGAGCTTCAGTCTGACCGGTGCGGCTTGGTACAGCGAACAGGAAAACTTCGAGAAAAAAGCCTTGGCAGATTTTGCCGATGGCGATGAAAAACTGACGGATCGTAGTAATACCTGGATCAGTATGGTCCAGCATTATTTCGTCAGTGTCTGGATTCCCGGCGCCAAGGAATCACGCCAGATTTCAACCAGCACCAAACAGGAAAACGGCAAGACCAAATTCGTGATCAATAGCGTGAGCCCGGCTTTTGAAGTGGCCGCCGGAAAAATGAAAGTGGTCGAATCCACGCTGTGGGTGGGTCCGAAATTGCAGGAGGAAATGGAGAAAATAAATCCAAGCCTCAAGCTGACACTCGACTACGGTATTTTCAGTTTCATCGCACAACCTCTGTTTTGGTTGCTGTCGCTGCTCCACTCTTGGCTGGGTAACTGGGGCTGGGCCATCATCGCGATCGTCGTCCTGCTGAAACTGGCACTCTATAAATTGTCGGCGGCACAATATAAAAGCATGGCGAAAATGCGTGCGATTCAACCGCGTCTGGAAGCGTTGAAAGAACGCTATGGCGATGATCGTCAGGCCTATTCGACGGCGATGATGGATCTGTACAAGAAGGAAAAAATCAATCCCGCCGGCGGTTGTTTGCCGATGTTGATTCCGCTGCCAATCTTCTTTGCCTTGTATTGGGTCCTGCTCGAGAGCGTGGAGTTGCGTCAGGCGCCGTGGATGGGTTGGATTCAAAACCTGACCGCACCGGATCCGTATTTCATCCTCCCGATCATGAACCTGATCGTGATGTTCGTGACGCAAAAACTCACGCCGATGCCGGGCATGGATCCGATGCAGAAAAAAGTGATGCAATTCATGCCGCTGATGTTCGGCGTGTTAATGGCCTTCTTCCCGTCCGGCCTGGTGTTGTACTGGGTAACCAATGGTTTGTTGGGTATTGCCCAGCAGCAAGTCATCAATAGGCGTCATGGTGAGAAGACAGCGGTCGTCGCCAAATAATAGAAGCGAAAATTGGGCGGAAATATCCGTTGAATTTCAAAACAAGGGCCCGCTTATGCGGGCCTTTGTTTATGATGGGCATATGAACAAGAACATCGACACTATAGTTGCCATCGCTACTGCCAAAGCACCAGCAGGAATCGGCATCGTCCGTCTGAGCGGACCACAATCCCGCAGAATTGCCGAGACACTGCTGCAGAAAAAAGTAAATCCACGCATCGCAAGTTACGGTCGCTTTCTCGACGAGAAAAATGAAGTCATCGATGATGGAATCGCGATTTATTTTTCCGGCCCGCATTCCTACACCGGCGAAGATGTAGTCGAACTACAGGCACACGGCAATCCATATTTGCTATCGCAGTTATTGAAGTGCTGCATAGCACTGGGAGCGAGACAGGCGCGACCCGGCGAGTTCACTGAACGAGCGTTCCTTAATGAGAAACTCGATCTGGCACAGGCCGAAGCGGTCGCCGATCTGATTTCAGCCGGCAGTGAAGCGGCCGCGCGTGCGGCACGACGATCGCTGGACGGCGATTTTTCAAAACGCGTGCACGTATTAGAACAGGGCCTGGTCAATCTTCGTGTCTATATCGAAGCGGCTCTAGATTTTCCGGAAGAAGAAATCGATTTTCTGGCGGCACCGGAATTGCAGACGCGATTGCGGGACGTGCGAAAGAATTTAAGCGACCTGCTGGAAGAAGCGCAGCGCGGCAAACGCTTGCTCGATGGCGTGCATGTGGTGATTGTCGGCGCGCCAAATGTCGGCAAATCGTCCTTGCTCAATCGTCTGGCAGGCGAAGAACGTGCGATTGTTACCGACATCGCGGGCACCACGCGCGATGTTCTACGTGAATCCATCACGCTCGACGGCGTCGTGGTTACCCTGGTGGATACCGCCGGTTTGCGGGATACCGCCGATGTGGTCGAGCAGGAAGGCATCAAACGCGCGCACCGGGAATTGGTCGATGCCGATTTGGCTCTGGCCGTGCTGGACGATCGTGATGCCGAGTCTTCAGCCCATGAATTGAGAGCGAGTCTGGCAGGCGTACCGAAAATTCTCTGGTTACACAATAAATGTGATCTAAGCGGTATGGCGGTCCGCGAAGAAGTGCGCGACGACGGCAGGCATTTATGGCTATCGGCTAAATCCGGTCATGGTTTTGACGGACTTCGACAGGCTTTGCGAGATGCTGCCGGATTGAATGAAACCGATTCCGGAAGTTTCAGTGCCCGATCCCGGCATATTGAAGCATTGGAAAGAGCGGCCACGGCCTTGGCCCTGGCGGCGCAACAGCTGGAGTTCAAGCAGGGTGAACTAGCGGCCCAGGAGTTACGCGACAGCCATCATGCCCTAGGGGAAATCACCGGCCAGATGGATGCCGACGCCCTGTTGGGCAAGATATTTACAAGTTTTTGCATAGGCAAATAAGCCGGTTTGTTATACCGTGATGCACGATACGGAAAAAACTTCCCATTTAGGCCAAACTCTTGTGTGTTAATCGCGTGAAATCCGTACAATCTTCTTAAACCCAGCCTTGAACCCAGTGAACACTATGAGCAAACCGATCAAAGTAATGAAACACGTATTGCCCAGCGCCCTGTTGATTTCTCTGGCTCTAGGTCTGTCCGCTTGTAAAAAGGAAGCCGAACCGGAAGCCACCGCCGCCGTAGCCGACAACACCGCCCAAGCTGAAGCGCAAATTGCCCAGGCCGCTCAGGCCGCTCAAGCCGCTGAAGCTGCGATGGCCGCATTGCCGGTCGATGAGTTGCGCAAGCGCGCTTCCACCGCTTTCCGCGAGCAGCGTCTGTATGCGCCCGCCGGCGACAATGCAATGGAATACTATCTGGCACTTCGCAAAAAGAACGGCAAGCCGGACGCCAATGCCGAAAGTGCGTTAATGGATTTGATGCCTTACACGGTGATAGCGGCAGAACAAGCCATTGGCCGATTTGATTTTGTCGAAGCTGAACGTCTGCGTGCCCTTCTTGAACGTGCCGACCCACAAGCACCTGCTTTGCCTCGAATCGCCGAAGCAATCACCACCGGCAAAGCCAATGCAGCACAACGCCTGGTGGATGACGCCAAGAGGACGGAAGACGAAAAGCGTTTGGAAGAACTCGCCAAACAGAAAGCCATCGATGACGCTGCCAAAGCTGCGGCTGCCGCTCGCGCAGCACCCGTTGAAACTCGCCCGGCACCCGTGGAAACACGTCCGGCACCGGTCGAAACTCGTCCTGCACCAACGGTGGTAGTACCTCCGCCATCGCCAGCAACAACGACACCGGCACGTCCCGCCGCATCATCGGCAAGCAGCGCATTGGTCGCCATCAGCACACCGCAACCGGCTTATCCGGCAGATGCATTGCGTAATGGCGTCACCGGCAATGTAGAAGTGGAATTTGTCGTGAACCGTGACGGTTCGGTATCCGATGTCCGTATCATTAAATCCAATCCACGCGGAACCTTTGATCGCGGTGTGCAAACGACCGTGCGTAAATGGCAATTCCAGCCACTCGACGAAACCCGTACGGTTCGTCGTAATTTCAACTTCAATTGATCCGAAAGCGCTTCAGCAAAAAGCCCGGCATTGCCGGGCTTTTTTTGTTTCCGTGATTTTCGTCGGAGTAGCTCCACACTTGATCATCCCTTAGGCGAGTGGCGTGTCATTGCATAAGGCGCAATGTCTGCCTTGTCTGGAATTATGAATTCGCGATGCCACGAAAATATTCGCAGTGATAATTCCCCACAGTAGACTTTCCTTCATCGAGTACAGCAACTCATCACCGCGCAATAAATGCACGCAAGCCAGCATGGCAAAGGCGAGACAAAAAATCAGAAGAAAGCGTCTAATCCAGAAAACAATTTCCACCAGTAACTCCCAAAAAGGAAAAGTGCTGATAAATCAGGCGCTGATTGCGAGTTTTTCACGGTCATACATGCGTGCGGCAATAGCCCAGAGCACGGCCGCCAAACCGAAACCGGCCGACAGGTAGACAGCCCACTCCATATTGCTGATCATTTCGCCACGCACGAGTTTCATGATCATCTGGTTTTGCGACAGGAACGGCACCGCAAACATCCAGACCTGGTTCTTGACCGGATTAACCATCAGGATAATGGTCGGCAGCAGCGGCAACATCATCAGGATACTCATGTAACTCTGGGCTTCCTTGACGCTTTTGACACTCGCGGCAATCAGCGTCAGCAGGCAGGCACCGATCAATAAAATCGGGATCAACACGAGCAGTAACAATAGAATGGTGCTCATCAGCAATTCCACTTTCACGCCGAGACCGGTCGAGAACAGGAAGCATATTTTGAAAGCCATCAAGCTGATTACTAAGCTAATCAAACCAAACACGCATGCGGCGAGAATTTTTCCGCTCATGATCGACGTGCGCGATGCCGGTGTGGCCAACAAAGGTTCCAGCGATTGGCGTTCGCGTTCACCGGCCGTGACATCAATGATCAAATACGCGCCGCCGAGAAAGGCAGTGAGGATCAGCAAGTAGGGCAGGAAACTGAGTATCTGCCCGGCCCGGCTTTGCGGCGTGGCCAAATCGCGATGGGCGATTTGTACCGATTGAATGGCGGTCGGGCTGACGCCGCGTGCCAGCAAGCGGAGCGTACCAACGGTCCGGCTGTAATTCTCCAGCAGATTCTCAACCCGCTGAACTGGAATGGACGCATCCTGACGCGTGCTGTCATGAATCAATTCCACTTTGGCAGGCAGGCTTTTACGCCATTGCGTTCCGTAATCGGGACTGATGCGCATCACCACGTCTTCACTTTGGTCGGCAATCGCGGCATCGATATTTTTCGGTGCCGGCTTGATGACGATGTTTTGACCCTCGAGCCAGTCGATCAAATTCGGAGCATGCTCCACACCTTCTACGGCGAGCGTAAGCGGCTTTTCCATCTGCGTGCTGACCCGGTTTGCCATTAGCTTGATCATGCCGAACATCAGCAAGGGCCCGAGCAAGGTTCCGATCACCAGCGAAATCGCGACCGTGCGACGATCGCGGAACATGTCTTTCAGTTCTTTTTTGAAAACCGTAATTAAAGCACTCATGCCTGCAAACCCTCTTCGGTACCAATGGCTTTGACGAAAGCGTCTTCCAGATTTTGTTCACCGAACTGCTCGCGCAATTCATCGGCGCTTCCCTGTGCCATCACTTTTCCTTTCGAGATGATGACGATGCGATCACACAAGGCAGCGACTTCCTGCATGATGTGGCTGGAAAAAATCACGCAACGACCCTCGGCTTTCAGTTGTTTCAAAAATTCACGCAGGCCGCGCGTCGTCATGACGTCCAGACCATTGGTGGGCTCGTCGAGAATCACGTTCTTTGGATCATGAATGAGAGCACGAGCAATCGCGGTTTTGGTGCGTTGCCCCTGCGAAAACCCTTCCGATTGCCGATCCAGCACGTCGTCCATGCCGAGGGCATTGGATAAAGCCAACGTGCGTGATGCGATTTCCTGCGAGCTCATGCCATGCAATTCACCAAAGTACTGGATGTTTTCACGAGCGGTCAGTCGTTTGTAAACACCGCGAGCATCCGGCAATACACCGAGGCGACGACGCACGTCTTCGGCTTCCTTGATGCTGTCAAAACCATCCACTTTCACGTTGCCACTGTCGGGATGCATCAATGTGTAGAGCATTCTCAGCGTGGTGGTTTTGCCGGCGCCGTTGGGCCCTAGCAAACCGGTGATCTCGCCGTCACGGGCGGTAAAACTCACGCCCTGAACGGCTTTGACCAGACCAGTCTTGGTCTTGAAACTTTTATGTAAATCCTGAACTTCAATCATGACGAGTTCTCTTGAGAATTATTAATGCGATCGAATCTTCTGCAGACCCGGTACTTTGAGCCTATGGAAATATCGGATAGGTCCTAAGGCTCCCAGCCATAAAAACCGGTAAATGGCGGCACGTAAGCGAGGCTGTCGAGACATTTCACGTCGAGAGTTTTCGCATTGGCACTATCGATAAATCGGGCAAAAATTTTCGGCGCGCAACCGACTGGCATCACGTTATGGCCCTGGCCTTTGACGATCACGTGTCTGCCGTTCGGCAGAAATTTCACTACCGCATCGCCATAACGCGGCGGTGTCACCGGATCAAATTCGCCCGATAGCAATAGCACCGGCACATTGCCTTTCAGGGGTTCGCGAAAATCTGCAGCACGCTTCGATTGCGGCCATGCTTCGCACTGGGCTTTCAGAAAGCTGATCATGGTGTTGCCGATCAGGGTGTTGGCCGTCGCCGGATCTTCTTTCAACTCGGCAGCGTCTTCGCTGCAGATCACCGACAGCTGCATGCCGTGCATGATGGCTTCGTTCATCGTCTGGTCCATCATTTGCGCCTGGGCCATCAGTGGTGCGCCGTTGCCTTGTGCTGCTTGCGTCAAGACCAATGGCAGCATCGAAGCGGTCATCGGCGAGTACGAATACATGCGGGCAACGCTGGCAAGCGCTGCCAGGTTCAATTTTTCCTGTTTGGGCTCGCCCGACATCGGATCGTTGTAATTCACGATCATCGGTGTAGTAGCGAGTTGAGCGCGCAAGGCATCGAGTTTCTGGCGTGGATTGCCAAAGCGCTCCTTGCAGATCTTGTCGGCCGTGCAACGGGCAAAATGCAGATTCAAGGCATCTTCCAGATTCGCCGCATGTTCGGCACCGAGGATAAGTGAATTGGGTACAACGCCGTCCAGCACGATGCTGCGGGTATGTTGAGGAAAGCGCTTGGCGTATTGTTGCGCCACTCGTGTGCCATAGGAAATACCGTAGAGATTGATTTTCGCGGCACCCATTTTTTGACGAACAATATCTAGATCGCCGATGGCGTGGCCGGTGGTGTAAAAAGCGGGATTCGCACGTTTGCCGATTTGTACCGCACATTTTTTGGCGAATTCTCTGGCTTGGTTCAAATCAAGCGCTGCGACGGCTTCGCTTTCGGCAACGGCACTTTTTCCGCTCTCGTCCTTGCAAACCAGCGCGTTGGATTTTCCGGTGCCGCGTTGATCGACCAGGATGATGTGTCGCTTCTTGATCACGTCGGCAAATGCCGAATGCAATTGCGGATAGCTCTCAAGTGCGGATTGTCCGGGACCACCGGCCAGCATGAAAACCGGATCGGGTTCGGCTTCGCCTTTCGCGGGAATCCAGGCGAGTGCAAGTTCAATCTGGCGGCCTTTAGGCTGGGCGGGATTTTCCGCTACTTTCAAGCGAGCGCATTGCGCCGAGACAGTCATTGCACTGATCGACATTTGCAGCGAGCAGGGTTGGAAATCGAGTTCGCCCAGTTTGCGTGCCTCGGCCTGCGGGCTGAGCATTGCGCCGCCTAACATCAAAAGACCCAGGCCATACTTGGCGTAATTGAGTGACATAAAATTATCCTTAATAAAATTTATTCGTAGTGCAGTTTTGAAAGCAGGCAAGTAAAAGATGGTTTTAAGCACCGGCAGCAACCGGTAATTTGGCACCGACCCAACCGGTAATTCCGGCCGACAGGACCTTTATATTTTCATAGCCCAGCTTCTTTGCCCGTCGCGCCGCATTGGGTGCCTTTCTGCACATAGGGTTTGAACAATAAAAAACCAGACTGGACGACTTATCGGACGGCAAATCGCCATGCGTGTAGTTTTCCGGATCGAGATTCAAAGCGCCGGGAACATGGGCCTTCATCCAGCTTTGAGTTGAATTGACGTCGATCACAGTAACCGCTTTTTCTTGCATTTGTAAATGCAGATCTTGCGGGGAAATGGTTTTTAACCCCATCAGTAGTGCAAACATCGCGTGCTCCTTTTAGTTCGGATTTCAATGCCAACAACCAGGCCGGCATTCATTGAATTTGTTCGTCGTGAAAAATAGTTTCGATACGCATGCTGAAAAGGCGCGCAATCTTGAATGCCAGCGGCAGGCTGGGATCGTACTTTTCAGTTTCAATCGCATTGACGGTTTGCCGCGAGACATCCAGTAAATCGGCCAACTCGCCTTGCGACCACCCCTGCTTCTCGCGTAATTCGCGGACGCGGCTTTTCATTTCAAGTAACGCCAGAGCCAGTAACTTCGCGCCAGGGCGTAGCCGAAGCATAAAAGCAACAAGACAACGCAGAGTACGAACTCGGCCGTGGGTGAGATTAACTGAGTGCCGAGGGCCAACATCAGCGCTAAACCGCTAGTCAAGGCAAAGAAACTTCCGATAGCGATGGCATTGAGTTCAATTCTTCGTTCTACTTCATCGCACTCGTTTAAATACTGCAGATAGATTTTGCAGCTCCAAAAGAACGGCACCATAACCAGCAATACCCAGGATAGTTTTTGCCAGGGAGCAAGCAATAATTGCGGAGCATTAATGCCAACTGCAAAAATAACAATGGTCAGGGCGCAGGGAAAAAGAGATTTAATGTAGTAGCGTCGGAGTGGCTTGCGCCAAGGCTGAATTAAATTCTTAAAGTACATTGGTATCTCCATGGCGATGAATACAGGGCTGTGTTTTTAACGGTAGCGCCAACTAGCGATGCACTTGGTCGCGCCGTACAGGCCACACAAACAGGGAAACACCCAAATCGCCACCAGAGCACCGTCGCCAAGTGAAATTAGCTTCGAGCTAGCCAGAAAACCCAGGCAAAGAAAGATCAGTCCGGTAAACAGACAGGACAAGGCGATAGCTTCGAGCTCGATTCGACGTTCCAGTTCGTCGCAATCGCGCAGAAATTGAATCAATGCCCGGCAGACGAACATGATCGGTACGATCGGTGCCAGCGACAACACGGCGCGTAGATAGATCGGCGCTTCAACACCCATTTTCTTCAATATCAAGATCGAAGCGAACAACACCACGACATAGGCAATCATGGCCGGGATGAAGGTTTTCAGATATTGTCGGTGTGCGGTGCGCATAATCAGGGTGTCAAGGTTGCTTGACACCAGAATGCACGGCTTTTTTTAGCTTGTCAAGCTTCCTTTACAAGCACGATTCACTATTTAGAGCTGACGTATTTCTCGCGACGGATATGCGGAATCGGCAAACCGAAGGCTTTCAATGCCTCGAAATTGACATCGACCATATTCGGATTACCGCATAGATAGGCGATATCGCCCTCGGCATTCGGCGCCAGTTCGCTCAGGGCTTCCTGCACATAGCCGCTTCTGACATCGGCATGTGGATTTTCCGGCAGCGAACGCGAGAAGCAGGGAATGAAGCGGAAATTTGGATGTTGTTCGGCGAAGGCATAGAAGTCTTCGCCATAGATCAATTCCTCCGGCGTGCGAGCGCCGAATAATAAAACGACTTCAACATTGCGCTCGGACATCAGCCTTGCCAGCTCTGGCAACATCGCACGATAGGGCGTGACGCCGGTACCGGTGCCGATCAACAGATAACGCTTGTTCGTGTCGTTCGCTCCAAGGCAAAAGCGGCCAAACGGACCACTGCATTCGATTTGCTGACCTTCGTCCAGCGCTTCGAACAGGGCCGAGGCGGCACCACCGGGAACAAAACTGACCGCGATATCGAGCGCATCGCCCGGGCCCATGGCGTGATCGTGCAGGGTTGCAATCGAATAGCTGCGCTTGGTTGCCGTGCCGTCGGAATAATTAAAATGCACCTGGATAAACTGGCCCGGGATGAAATCCAGCGGCTCGCCGTCATCACGGACAAAACTCAAGTGGCGAACTGAGGGCGCCAGCATCCGGCTGCCAATTAGCTTAAGTGGAAAATGTGCAGGCATGGAGGCTTCTGGCCAGCGGTTTAAAGAAGGAACACGATTATACTAGGCATTGAACCCCGGAATGACAGGTCAGGCAGCGTCTTGGCCGGAGAAACTTATGCAAAACCAGCCTGCGCTTGAAATCAGCGCGCTGAAAAAAACCTACGACAATGGCGTCGAGGCCCTGAAAGGGGTTTCACTTTCGGTATTACCGGGTGACTTTTTTGCCTTGCTCGGACCCAACGGAGCCGGTAAATCCACCTTAATCGGCGTGGTCAGTTCATTGGTGAATTCCACCAGTGGCGAAGTCAATGTATTTGGCATCAACCTGCAGAAACAACGCAGCGACGCGATGCGGCATATCGGTCTGGTGCCGCAGGAAATCAATTTCAACATGTTCGAAAAGCCGCTCGATATTTGCGTGAACTACGCCGGCTTCTATGGCATGGACCGCAAAACGGCGTTAATGCGGGCCGAAGAAGAATTGAAGCGGGCCCAGCTCTGGGAAAAAGCGCACATGATGTCGCGGACTTTGTCCGGCGGCATGAAGCGCCGCCTGATGATCGCCCGCGCGATGATGACGCAGCCAAGATTATTGATTCTCGACGAACCGACTGCCGGCGTGGATATCGAAATCCGTCGCGGCATGTGGAAAACATTGCGTGAGGCCAATCAGGCCGGCACCACGGTTATCCTGACCACGCATTATCTGGAAGAAGCGGAAAACCTCTGCCGCAATCTGGCAATTATCGACAAAGGCCGCATCATCGAGCAGGGCCCGATGAAAACCTTGCTGGCGAAACTCGATATCGAAGGATTCCTGCTGGATATCGAAGGCGAGTTGCCGGCGAATCTGCCGCATCTGGATAAAGTGACCTTGGTCGCTACCGATAACCACACGCTGGATATCGAAAAACCACGGGCAATGGATTTGAACCATATTTTCAGCGAACTCAATCAGGCCGGTATCCGCGTACGCTCGATGCGAAACAAGGTAAATCGCCTGGAAGAATTGTTCGTGAAACTGACCGGCGATGCCAACAAAGCCGCCTGAAACCGACCACCCGATGGATACCGAAGCTCGCCGAGCTGGAATGAAAAATGTCGAACCCGAATTTGATTGCCCTTAAAACCATTGCCCGTCGCGAAGTGATGCGCATCCTGCGCATCTGGGGTCAAACCCTGGTACCGCCGGCCATCACGATGACGCTGTATTTCCTGATTTTCGGAAAACTGATCGGCTCACGCATCGGCGATATGGGCGGATTCGATTACATGGATTTCATCGTGCCCGGCTTGGTGATGATGGCGGTGATCCAGAATGCCTACGGCAATATCAGCTCGAGTTTTTTTGGTGCGAAATTTGGTCGCCATGTGGAAGAATTGCTGGTGTCACCAATGCCCAATTGGGTAATCCTGCTCGGATACGTTTCCGGCGGCGTGTTGCGAGGTTTGATGGTGGGCATCATCGTGCTGGTGATCGCGATGTGTTTCACCGATGTTCGCGTGCCACATCCTTTCGTGATGTTGAGCACCATAATTCTCGGTGCCACCATTTTTTCGCTGGCCGGTTTCGTGAATGCGGTCTACGCGAAAAAATTCGACGACATCGCCATCATCCCGACCTTTATCTTGACTCCGCTGACGTATCTGGGTGGCGTATTCTATTCGGTGAGAGTGCTGCCGGAATGGGCCGCACAGGCGACGCACGCAAATCCGATTTTCTATATGGTCAATGCATTCCGCTACGGCCTGCTCGGCGAATCCGCGAGTGATTTGCCGCTTTGGACTGCGTTCGCCGTAATGCTGTTTTTTGTTGTTGCGCTGGGCTGGCTGGGATTGCGTTTGTTGACCAAGGGTGTTGGCTTGCGTTCCTGATTTTTCGTAGGAGCCCGCTCTGTGTAATCCGCGTAGCGAATTACATACAGAGCTGGCGATCAGTACCGAAGGCTATCGCCAGCTCAACTGCATTTCGCTGTGCTCAATGCTTGAGCGGGCTCCTGCCATTACAATCCGAAAAATTCGCGAGCATTCGTGGTACTCGTGCTTGCCGTGATTGCTACATTCTCCACTCGATCCTTCGCTAATTCCTCGACGATATGTTTTAAATACATCGGTTCATTGCGATGCAGTTTCGGCTTTGGCCGGATCGAGCGCGGCAACAAATACGGGCTATCGGTTTCGATCAATAAACGATTGGCCGGAATATGCGGCACGATCTCGCGCAGATGCTGGCCACGACGTTCATCGCATAACCAGCCGGTAATGCCGATGTAGTAATCGGCATCGAGATATTCGAAACACTCTTTCTTGCTGCCGGTAAAACAATGCACGACAGCCTTGTTCAACTGGCCGTCGAAGTTTTTCATCATCGCCATGAAATCGTCGTGGGCATCGCGCTGGTGCAGGAATAGCGGCTTGCCGCATTCGACCGCCAGCTGCAATTGTTTTTCGAAGGCATTGCGTTGTGCCGGACGCGGAGAAAAGTCGCGGAAATAATCCAGACCGCATTCACCTACCGCGACAATCTCGGGCAAGGCAAGCAAGGCACGTAATTCGGCCATACCCTCTTCGGTCACTTCCAATGCATGATGCGGATGCACGCCGGCGGTGGCTGATAAAAAGCCGGCATGTTCCCGCGCCAAACGTAAAGCCTCGCGCGAACCTTCACGCGAGGCGCCGGTCACCACCATGTGCACGATGCCCGCCTCGCGTGCGCGTCCCAGCACGTCGTCAAAATCATGCTGAAAACTTTCATGGCCCAGATTGGCGCCGATATCGATCAATTCCATGGGGGGTCCGCGGCATTCAATGCGCTAGTGTAAAGAATGGTCAACCGGAACGCAGCCGCGGCGTTTTAAAATCATCACCGTCCTTCAGTCCTAGCGCCATGAAAATTCGATTCCTTGCAAGTTCTCTGCTGCTATTGGCCACATCGGCATACGCAAAGCCCCTGTACGACACGCGACCGGTCGACACTTCCATGCAGACATTGATGACCGCCTATAGCCTGGACGGCAGCAGTATTCGGCTGGCGCGCGGCGGCAAAGTGCAAATGGAAAACTATTACGGAAACTATGGAGCCGGTACGCGCGTGCCGATTGCCTCGGCGAGCAAGTGGTTATCGGCGCTGGTGATTGCGAGGTTGGTCGAGAAAAACCAGATGCAATGGAATGACACAATCGGAAAATGGATGCCGGATGCTCCTGCCAACAAACGCGATATCACCTTGGCACAATTGTTTTCACATACCAGCGGCTTACCCGGCAATGAAACCACTGGCTGCTTGTCGAATCGATTTACTACGCTGGATAGTTGCGCGCGACAAATTCTGGAGTTGCCACTGGAATCGACACCGGGCAGCAGTTTTTCTTACGGCGGCAATTCGATGCAGGTGGCTGGACGTCTTGCTGAAATCGCATCGGGGAAAAACTGGAATCTATTGTTTTATGACGAGCTGGTGGTTCCGCTCGGCTTAAGTGCCACCGACTTTGCCACCGCTTCACCACAGGACGGCTATGTCTGGACCGGTAATCCGCGAATTGCCGGCGGTGTTCGCAGCACGCAAGCTGATTACGGACGTGTGCTGGATATGCTGCTGGCGGGTGGATTGACCGGAGGCGAAAATTATCTCGGCGATGAAACGCTCGCTTTCATGGCATTTAATCAGGCGACCGGAAAAATTATATTAAGTACGCCATCGCCGGAAAACTTCGGTTACGGCATTGGCCAATGGGTCGAGGCCGTCGATTCGCGTGGCATAACAACGCGGGTATCAAGCCCGGGCGCTTTTGGCGTCACGCCTTGGGTGGATTGGGCCGAAGGCAATAACGGCATTATTTTCGTGAAGGACCAACGCACGCGTATTGTCGATGGACTCAATGAAGTTCAAGCATTGGCCATCGCGGCTATGAGCAAGAGGTATTACATCAAACCGCCAAGACAGAGTCCGCAGCAAAACCCTTTATTGCCAAAACCATCTCTCACAAACACGGCGATAAGAAATAGCCATTCAAGTGAAATATTTTTTCAGCAGCGCGCCACAGCGGCCGCTAACTAAATTCTCAAGATACTCGTTATCGATACCATCGAGCACACCGGCTTTTTTTGCAGCCGGAAAGCGATGGGCTTCCTTGGTCGATAACTGGTGACGATCCACGCCGCAAAAATCGGCAATACGTTCTGCACTGTTTTCAAGTTCGCGAGTTTTCAGGATCAGCAATCGTTCCTGCGGAATAGTGGCGCTAACGCGCTCGATACGTTCTGCCCAGCGATCGAGATATTGCGAAATGGGATAAAGCCCTAGAGCCTGCAGTGCCTTTTCTGGTTCTGGATAGTGGTCGGGCTTCTCGCCGTAAACTGCGGTTCGCAAATCTGCCCAGTGCCCACTGACCGGGCGCCCGAGGGTTTGATTGAAGGCAGAATCCAGCCATGAACGGGGTTCGCGTAGGGTGAGGATAAATTTCGCTTCCGGGATGGCATCGGCAATGTCGGCGGCGAAATGGCCATGCAAATGCGATACATCGCAATCCAGCCAGAGCCGGTGACTTCGATCGATAAACCATTGCCGGATTTCACCGGGACGGCACAAACCTTTGCGGTGTCTCAATAGCAGTTCGATTTGCGGTTTGACTTCCGCCTCGTGCAAGGCACGAAAATTCCGTTCGAAGATGCTGGTCAGCGAATGCGTACCGGTTTTCGGAGAACCGACACCAAATACCTGACAGCGTCTTGGTTTCATAAGACGATAGCCGGGAATTTTGGGATAATGTTTGACGAATTTACTGGATGACGACATGACTAAAGCATCGCAAAAAACTGTCAGCTTGTCATGTTGGCTTGCAAGCCCCCGATGATGGATTTTCCGATCAATGAAGTATTGCCGGCGATTACATGGGCTTTGCAATCCCATACATGTCTTGTGCTCGAAGCCCCGCCGGGTGCCGGCAAGACCACACAGATTCCGATTGCATTACTGAAAGCGCCCTGGCGCGGCGACAAAAAAATACTGATGCTGGAACCGCGACGTGTGGCTGCACGCGCCGCTGCCGGTTTCATGGCGAAACAGCTTGGAGAAGCTGTTGGCGAAACGGTGGGTTACCGCATTCGTTTCGAAAACAAAATATCTACCAAAACAAGAATCGAGGTGGTGACCGAAGGCATCCTGACGCGCATGATTCAGGACGATCCGGGTCTGGAAAACATCGCCGCCATCTTGTTCGACGAATTCCACGAACGCCATTTGAGTGCCGATCTTGGTTTGGCATTGGCGTGCGATATCCAGCAATCGCTGCGGGAAGATCTGCGTATCGTGGTGCTGTCGGCGACGCTGGACGGCGAAAAACTGGCGCAGTTTCTGCAAGCGGAACGTATTACCAGCGCAGGGCGAAGCTATCCGGTCACGACCACGCACTTCCCAACTCGACGTGACGAAGCATTGACGTTCCAGATAAAACGTTGTGTTGAAGAAGTGCTGCAAAAACACGAGGGCGATTTACTGATCTTCCTGCCAGGACAAAAAGAAATACGCCAGCTCGAAAATGCCTTGCAGTCATCGATCGCCAGCCATGAAAATATTTCGCTGATCAGTTTGTATGGCGAAATGCCGATTGAAAAACAAAGTGAAGCCCTGGCGCCGGATAAAGATGGTAAACGCCGCATCGTGCTGGCGACCAATATCGCCGAATCCTCAGTGACGCTGCCCGGTGTGCGAGTCGTGATTGATAGCGGCTTGTCCAGAGAACCGCGCTTTGATCCAAATTCCGGATTTTCACGTCTCGAAACCGTGATGATTTCGCAGGCATCGGCAGACCAGCGCGCAGGCCGTGCCGGCCGTGTCGCAGAAGGGTGGTGTTATCGTTTGTGGCCTGCATCGCAACGTCTCGAATCGATGCGTAGTGCGGAAATTTCACAAACCGAATTGAGCGGACTGTGTCTGGAATTGGCCGCCTGGGGCAGTAGCGATTTGCGTTTTGTCGAAACGCCGCCTACCGGCGTGATGTCGGCGGCACGCGAACTATTGCAACGCCTTAATGCGGTCGATAAACAAAACCGCATTACCGAACTGGGTAAAAAAATTCTCGCACTCGGCACCCACCCGCGTATCGCCGCGATGCTGCTTGCCGCGAACGACGAAAACGAAAAATCCCTGGCCTGTGATTTGGCCGCCTTGATCGAAGCCCGCGATCCATTAATTGGCGAACGCCGGGATGACTGGATGTCGCGTTGGCAGGCCTTGTCCGCCTTCAGAAGCGGACGCTTAAGCGGCAACATCAATCGTTCCGCGATTGCCGCGATTGATCAAGCCAGCCAGCAATGGCGACGACGTTTGCGTTGCGAAAAGGTGTCAAACAAAACATTTCCCGCCCATGCGCTCGGCGACTTACTGCTGCATGCATTTCCGGAGCGCATTGCCAGACAGCATCCGAATGATCCGCGCCGCTATCAAATGGCGAATGGCCGCATGGCAAAGATATGGGATGACAGCGCTTTATTTGGCGAACCGTGGTTGGCGATCAGCGAATGCCGTTTCGACAACAAGGACAGCAGCATCCTGCGCGCCGCTCCGCTGGATGAAATTCGACTGCAAAAAGATTTTCCCGAACGCTTCAGCGAGCAGGATATTGTCCGCTGGGATAACGATGCCCGCGGCCTGATCGCACGACGCGAAAAACGTTTCGACCAGATAATCCTGGAATCGAAACCTGCCGGCCGACCCGATCCGAATAAAGCGGCGCAGGCACTTTGTGATGCCATCGGTGAGCTTGGCTTGAACGCCCTGTCGTGGACCGATAATTTGAAACAGTGGCGCGAACGTGTTCGTTGTTTAGCCGAATGGGTACCGGAATTATCCCTGCCCGATTTCAGCGACGAAAGATTATTGGCACGACGGGAACAGTGGCTGAAACCGGCCATGCAGGGAAAAACCCGGCTTGATGGCTTGAGCGAACAGGAGTTGAGCGAAGCGCTGAAATCGGAACTCGATTGGACAACGCGACAAAAAATCGATCAACTCGCACCGACAAAAATGTGGGTGCCCTCGGGCATGGAGCGCACGATTGAATATCAGCACGATGCCGCGCCGGTGTTGGCGGTCAAACTGCAGGAATTGTTTGGTTTGGCCGACACGCCGCGCATCTGCGATGGCCGCGTCACCTTGACGCTGCATTTGCTTTCGCCAGGCGGAAAACCGCTGCAAATCACGCAGGATCTGAAAGGCTTTTGGGAGCGCACCTATCCCGAAGTAAAAAAGGAAATGAAAGGCCGTTATCCACGACATCCCTGGCCGGAAGATCCGTGGAGTGCGACCGCTACCCATCGTGCAAAACCACGCGGCACGTAATTCAATATTTAATTTCGGGCGGGTCGGGCCTAGAAGGCCCGACCTGACGAAAGTCAGAATTTTCCGACGATAAAATACGTTGTTATCTGATGTCGCCGTGTCGCGCCAATTGAAACACTGCGGCAATGAATAAAACATTTCTTGCCGGACATCAGAATTTACGTAAAGGCAGGGTCTCACTTGCCGGGCAAATATATTTCATTACGGTTTGCTGCCTGCAAAGAAGACCATTGCTTCGATCACATGCAGCGGCTAGAGCGGCAGCACGAACCTTGCATCAGCTACATGCCGATCAACACGTTAATATTCATGCTTGGGTTTTGATGCCGGATCACCTGCATTGTTTGATAGAGCTTGGCGAGATGCAATCACTACCGGCTTGCATGGGACGAATAAACTCCTGTGTCGCCAAAGCGATCAATCGTGCCATCGATCGTAAAGGAGCTGTTTGGCAAGGTGCTTATTTCGACAGGGCCGTGCGTCGGGATGAAGATGTGAATACAGCCATTCGGTATCTATTAAATAATCCGATCAGTGCCGGCCTTGTTGAAAATATTGAGGCATATCCGTATTGGAATGTCTCGAATTGGGATGGATCGGTTTTGAACCTCGATTGATTTATAGATCAAGAGAATCGGGCCTAG
>JAYUWO010000042.1:0-6924 GCA_043753545.1 Arenimonas sp. | reverse complement strand
GCGAGAGTTGGTTGAGGACATGAAAACGCAGATAGCTTTTCCATTGCTCGATCATCTTTGCATTGATAAGGCCGTTGACGGTTTTGAAGAATGTGGGTTGCTCCAGCAGGAGTTTATCGGCGCCGCTTTTCTGTGTTCGCAGATAATTTGCGAACTGCAGGTTGGCGTATTGTTTTCCGGCATCTTTCACGCTGATCAGTTGCGAGGGTGATTGGCCGGAGACGGCGGCCAGTTGCATTTCGATACTGATAACGTGGCCGGCAGATGTCTTGATTATCTCGGCGGGTACTCCATTTAATACCAGCAAGGTTTCGATATAGGTTCGGTAACGGCTCTGCGCCTGCGTTACTGCCGAATCTTGCCTCGTATAGAAACCAAGCTCGGGCAAGCCGATCGCATTTGCGGAAAATGTATTGTCCTTGTCGGCATCAAACTCGAACAAGATCGACAAGCCGCGTGCGTGCATGTAGGCAATGGCGGCCGAAACATCTTTTGGCTTCTTGATTTTATCGATCTCGGCCAGCATCGGGGTCAATATTTTTTCGCTATCGGCCTTGATACGGTTTTCATCGGCACTTTGCATCAATGCATTGAGTTTGTTCTGAGCCACGCCGGCATTTTGCAACGGTGAAGTGAATAATGATTCGCGCTGGCGTGCGCTGAGTTCATTTAGCTCATCCCACTGGCTACGACTGGCGTCGCCGGGGGGCAGCGGATTGGAACGTAGCCAGGCAGTGTTCACATGGCCAAAAAAATCGGCACAGGCCGTAGGTGGAGGAGGCGCGCTCGCCATTTTTTTTGCATCGACAGGGCCGACAAACAGGGTGGCTGTCGCTGCAGCAAGAATCATCAAAGGGCGAAAAGTCAGGGTCATTACAGCTCCATGCACATTCATCTGCGGGGCATGCATGATAAACCCATCGACACGCTTCAACCAAAAAAGGCCCCGAAGGGCCCTTTTTGTTAAAGCGATGGTTCAGAAACGGGTTACCAAATCGCAATGCGCTTATCTTCCGGACGCACCATGGCATCACCGGCTTTGCATTGGAATGCGGCGGCAAAGCTTGGCATGTTCGAGGGAGCACCAATGGCACGGAAACCGGCCGGTGCGTGCGAATCGGTATTCAGGCGAACTTTCAATTCGTCTGGCGTGAAATTACGACGCCATACGGTGGCCCAGTTCATGAAAAAGCGTTGATCCTGCGTGAAACCGTCGATCGTTGTCATTTTTTTGTTGGCGAGATCGCGTTGCAGTGCATCGTATGCGACGGTCAAACCACCGAGATCGGCAATGTTTTCGCCCAGGGTTAGTTGGCCTTTGACATTCAGCGCACCTTCTTTTGGATCATTGATAGCAGTGTAAGCGTCGAACTGGGCAATCAGTTTGCCGGTACGTGCCTGGAATGCTTTCAGGTCGGCATCGGTCCACCAGTTGTTGTTATTGCCTTCAGCATCGAACTGGCTACCTTGATCGTCGTAGCCGTGCAGCATTTCATGTCCGATAACGGCGCCGATTCCACCGTAATTCAAGGCAGGGTCGGCTTTTGCATCAAAGAAAGGCGATTGCAAAATAGCAGCCGGGAAAACAATTTCATTTTTAAGCGGGTTGTAATAGGCATTGACGGTTTGAGGCGTCATGCCCCATTCCTTGCGGTCGGCGGGCTTGCCAATCTTGGCCATCTGGAACGCATTCTCAAACGCCGTTGCGGCGACCAGATTATCGAAGTAACTCTTGCTGCCATCAATGGTCAGGCCGGAGTAGTCGCGCCATTTGTCGGGATAGCCGATTTTTGGATCGAAGGTTTTCCATTTCGCCAAAGCTTTGGCCTTGGTTTCTGCACTCATCCATTCCAGATTTTCGATGCGGGTTTTCAGAGCTTCGCTGAGGTTTTTCACCAGTTGCAGCATTTGCTCCTTCGATTCTTCCGGGAAAACCTGCTTGACGTAAACTTCGCCGAGCGCTTCGCCGGCAACACCGTTCACACTATCGAGAACGCGTTTCCAACGTGGCTTTTGTTCTTTCTGGCCACGCATCGTGTTGCCGTAAAACGCAAAGCGTTCATTCGACAAGGCATCCGACAGATAGGGAGCGGAATCGGCAATCGTGTGGTAACGGAAATACGCCTGCCAATCACTGACTGGAATATCGGTCAGCATCTTATCCATTTCGGCAAAGAACTTAGGCTGTGATAGCGAGAAGCCTTTTACGCCCTGAATGTTCTGGGCGGCCAATAATTTCGACCAGGAAAAATTCGGTGTGGCTTTGTCGGCATCTGCCACGCTGACGAAATGGTATTGATTTTCAGGTTTGCGCATGTCAACCGGTGCAATCGAAGCCGCCGCAAGGCGTGATTCGAATTTCAAAACGGTTTGTGCCTGGGCTTTTGCCTCAGCGGCTTCAACGCCGCCCAATACCAGCATCTTTTCTATGTGGGCAACAAAAGCATCGCGTTTATCCTGATACTTGGCATCGCTGTAGTAGGCTTTTTCCGGCAATGAGATGCCAGCCTGGTAGGCATAGGCAATGACATTTTTTGCATCTTTGAAATCTTCGCCCGGAAAGAAAGCAAAAACCGACTGCTGACCTTTGGCAAAGTTCTTGATGATGTAGTCGGCAACGCCCGCGCCGTCTTTTAATGCATCCACTTCAGCCAGATAGGGGACGAGCGGCGCAGCGCCTTCAGCATTCAATTTCGCATCGTTCATGCCGGCGCCGTACAAGTCGCCGATTTTTTGTTCATTGCTGCCGAGTGCCGGCTTCGAGCTCGAAGCGGCTTCGACAATTTGTTTTTGCACGGCAAGCGAGCGCTCGCCCAGCATTTCGAAACTACCCCAGGTCGTCCTGTCGCTTGGAACCGGATTGGCGGCAAGCCATTTTCCGTTGACATGCTTGTTCAAGTCGACGCAGATCGGGGAATTGGCGTCCAGATCGGCTGGATTGAAGGCAGGCAATTGCGGCAGTTTCGAGAAATCGATGGTCAATGCTTTTGCAGCTTCGGCCACGGGTGCAGCGGCTTCTTCTTTCTTGCCGCAGGCAGATAAACCAATCGCCATGGCAATGGCCAGCGAAAGTGGTGTTAATAAACGTGAATGAGATAAACGTGCAGACACAAGCGACTCCGGGCCCTGGGGGCAGTTGATTTAGACCATGTCGTCAAATAAAGACGGGCGCGCGAATGTACTTCACAAATTACCGATACGCGATGGGCCGAAGGTCATGCCTGCCTGTAATTGACTTGCTTCCATTTTAATCAATCACTTACTGGATAGTTCTGCGGATTTTCTTTTATAGAAATAGTGCAGTCCGGTTAAGAATTTGTTGATTCGGGTTTGTAAGCGCAAAAAATCAATGCTATGGTCGGTGCGTTGGTTCTGGACTCCCATGCTTATGAAGCCCCGTCTCCAGACCCGAAGAATGCACGCAGCTCCGTCTGCGCGCAGGTTCTCAGGTCTTATACATTTCGCCAGATTAATGGCGCATCTAGCCACCCGGTTCTCACCGGTGCAGGCGACGGCACACTCCATTTGTTTTGAAACGGTTGCGACGAAAGTCCCGGCCCGGGCGTCTTTTTCCAAAAATTCGATTTGATTTTCGGCGTTGTGCCGTGCGTGAATTTTTAAACAATGGAGAACGACAATGCGTGTATTGGCTTGCGATGGTATTCATGAAGATGGACTGGAGTTGATGCGGGAAGCCGGTTGGGAAGTGGAAATTTCCGAGCCGATCAAGGACCCCGCGGTACTGGCGAAAAAACTCGAGGGTGTGGATGCGCTGCTGGTGAGATCCGCGACGGCAGTCACAGCGGAATCGATCGCCCATGCCACGCAACTCAAAGTCATTGGCCGCGCGGGTGCCGGTGTCGACACGATTGATGTCGAAGCGGCAACGGCTCGCGGCATCGCCGTGATGAACGCACCGGATGGCAATACGCTCGCCGCTGCAGAACATGCGATTTCACTTTTATTCGCACTGGCACGCCACATCCCGAAAGCGGATGCCGGTATGAAAGCCGGTGGCTGGCCGAAAGCTGGCCTCACAGGTTTTGAACTGGAAGGCAAAAAACTTGGCGTGATTGGCCTGGGTCGTATTGGTGCCACCGTGGCACGAAAAGCCCAGGGTATTGGCATGGACGTGGCCGCATACGATCCTTTTTTACCCGCTGCAGCAGCAGGTCGCGGCAGTGTGCCGATGAAATCACTGGATGAGTTGTTGGCGAAAGCCGACATCATCACCCTGCATATTCCCCGCACCAAGGAAACCACGAATATTCTTGATGAAACCCGTTTGCGCGCAATGAAAAAAGGCGCTTACGTGATCAATGCTGCACGCGGCGGACTTGTCGACGAAGATGCCTTGCTGAAATGTCTTGAAGACGGACATCTGGCAGGTGCGGCGCTTGATACTTTCGTGACTGAACCTTTACCGGCGGATTCGAAATTGCGCGAAAATGCCAAACTGATACTGACACCGCATCTCGGCGCATCGACCAGCGAAGCGCAGCAAGCCGTCAGTACGATTCTGGCAAAACAAATGATCGATTTTCTGCAAACAGGTGCCGTTGCAGGCTGTGTCAACCTGCCGCCATTGACTGCCGAAGCGGCAAAAGAAGTCGGCCCGTGGATGCCTTTGATGACGGCACTGGGTAAGCTCGCCACGCGTCTCGTACCTGCGCCGAACAAATTGCACATCACCTATGCGGGTCGTACCGAAGCGCTTGATACACGCCCACTCACGCGTTTATTGGTCGCCGCACAAATGGGGGCAGCTTCCGGACGAGTGACACCCGTGAACGCCTTGCATGAAGCCGCATTACGTGGTCTTGAAGTGGCAGAAACCGTGGGCGGCGACGGCGACGGATTTGATCGTCTGTTGCGTCTGCGCATCGAAGGTGCGAACGATGTCCGCGAAATTGAAGCGACTTTACATCGCGGTCCGCGTGTCGTCCGCCTTGATGGTGTCGAACTCGATTTCGATCCGGGTGCGCACATCCTGTTGATGCAAAACGAAGATGTTCCCGGCGTGATTGGTTCGGTGGGTACGCATCTGGGTGCCGCTGGCATCAACATCATCAACTTTTCCCTCGGTGCGAAAGGAAATGGCGAAGCAGTTGCCGCTATCACCGTGAGCGCAAACGTGCCGGAGGCGGAGTTGGCATCTTTGCGTGCCATTCCCGGTATTTTGTCGCTGGAAATGATTTGAGTTATCGCCCGGGCCGCGACTTTGTCGGGCCCGGGAATGCAAACCAATTTGGAAATTAATGGATGAAAATTTTACTAGCGCGACACGGTGAAACCCCCTGGAATGCCGAAGGCCGTTATCAGGGCCAGATCGATATTGCCTTGTCCGATAACGGTATTCGGCAAGCGAAATTATTGGGCGATCGATTGAAAGATGTTGACGTTACCCGAGCCGTAGCATCGCCACTCTCGAGGGCGCGTGTGACGGCAGAATTCGCCTTGGGCGAAAAACGCAGCCCGATGCTGCAATTCGATACAGGACTGAAAGAAATCGCCCACGGCGATTGGGAGGGATTGCTCGCCAGTGAAATACGCGAACGTGATCCGCAACGTCTACTGGCATGGCGCGAAACTCCGGAATCAGTTTTGATGCCGGGCGCCGGCGGTGAAAATTTACAGATGGTATTTGACCGGGCATGGCCGGCCTTTGCCCGCGCATGTGCAGGCTTGAACGACGACGACACTTTATTGGTCGTAGCGCATGATGCTGTCAATCGTGTTCTGCTCTGCAGAATTCTGGGCTTGCCATTCGCGAAGCTTTGGTCATTTCGACAGGCACCGACCACACTCAATTTATTGGAAGGTAGCTCGGTCGATTCGCTCGAAGTGGTGCGCTTGAACGATTGCAATCACCACACAGACCTATTTGGCGAGGCCGTGCATCGGGCCTTGTGACGTTTTTGTAGGAGGGCCTTCTAGGCCCGACAGATGCATCGGGCCTAGAAGGCCCTCCTACACAAAATACGCGATAATGTGCAGATGACTCGCACACTGAACGACTGGCTCGAATACCAACTGCAAATCCATCCGAAATCCATCGATATGGGTTTGGAACGGATATCCGAAGTTGCCCAACGTCTTGGAATCGAAAAGCCCGCGCCGCGCGTCATTACTGTGGCCGGCACCAACGGCAAAGGTTCGACGGTCGCGTTTGTCGAAGCCATTGCCCGAGCGGCTGGCTGGAAAACCGGCGCCTATACTTCGCCACATATTGTCGATTACAACGAACGCGTTCGAATCGAAGGGGAGAGTGCAACGGATGCGGAATTCGTTGCCGCCTTCGAGAAAATTGAGAACGTAAGAAAGAGCGGAACCGAAATTCCACTGACTTTTTTCGAATTCGGCACATTGGCGGCGGTCATGATTTTTGCCGGACATGATCTGGATCTTGTGATACTGGAAGTCGGGCTTGGCGGCAGGCTGGACGCGACCCATATCATCGAACCCGATGTGGCGGTCATCACTACGGTGGATCTTGATCATCAGGAATATCTCGGTACCGATCGCGAGGCAATCGGTTTCGAAAAAGCGGGCATTATTCGGGCCTGGAAGCCGGTGATTTTCGGTGAGAAAGATCCGCCATCGTCTGCATTGCGCAGAGCATACGAGCTCGGTGCCACCGCCATTCGTGGTCATTCCGATTACTTAATCGATCGCCTGGAAAATAGTTGGCGCTGGCGCGAGCCGGGCTATGAAATCGAGTTGCCTCTACCGAATCTGGCAGCGCCGATACAAATCGACAATGCCGCTGCCGCCATCGCCGCATTGAGAGCGCTTAGTGATGACATTACCGATGCCGCGATTATCGAGGGTGTTCGCAATGCGCGGGTGCCGGGAAGGTTGCAGAAAATTGCAGATGAACCGGAAATTATTCTCGATGTCGCTCACAACCCGCAGGCCGCTAGA
>JAYUWO010000041.1:0-21010 GCA_043753545.1 Arenimonas sp. | reverse complement strand
TCAGCTTGTTGCTGGCGCGGGCCATGGGCGAATTCGAGATGAATCCCAGAAAATTGGTATGGCTGGCAGTTTGGGTGATGGCCTTGCTTGGGATGCGTTACGCCCTGAGTGTTTATGACCACCGCAAGGATCCGGATGTATTTGGCGAGAAAATCATGGCAATCACGAAAGTAGCGCCACGCGAAATCGTTTTTGTCGAAGACATGTCACTTTACGGCCTGCATCTCTATTTGGGATCTAGAATCAACAAAGTCAGCTTCAAGCCCGACCCCAAGAGAATTTCCGACAGCAAGTTCGACATGACGCTTGCCCAGGCCCTTGACCAAAGACAGGGCAAACGCATCTTTATTTTCAAACGCGAAAACGAGCAGTACTTCATCAGCACGCTGCGTGAAAAAAACCTTCAGCCGCTGCGTTTGGGCGTAGTAGCCGACTACAAAAAGCGGCCCGAAAATGATCGTCTCGTTTACACCATTCCAGGTGAATTCGAGTTTGCACCGTAGCGAAAAATCAAAATAAAAAAGGCCGCGAGCGGCCTTTTTCACAAGCTTGTCAGTAAATACCTATTTCGACTGTGAATGACGCTCGGCCCGCATGGCCATCCGGGCTACCCGCATTTCTTCCCGGGTAATCTTGCCGTCGTTGTTGCCATCGATCACGTCGAAATTCTCCAGCAACTTCGGCATTTCACTACCCAATTCTGAACGAGTCAGCGCTTGGTCCTTGTTCGCATCGAGACTTTGTAGCTTCTCACGTGCAGCCTGCATTTTTTCCCTACCCTTCGCGCGGCGCTCCTGACGCATTTGTTTGTTTTGCTGGCGCGCCTGCTTGAGTTCGTCCTGGGTCAAGCCACCGTCACGGTTCAGATCGGCTTTTTCAAAACGTTCGCGATGTTTCGGGTTGTTCTGGAATTCGGCATAGCTCAGTTTACCGTCACGATTAGTATCCAGAGACTGAAAACGATCCTGTGCCTTGGCTTGCATCTCGGCACGACGATCTTTCGATTGATCCTGAGCGATAGCGAAAAAACTGACGGAAAACAAACCGATGGCAACGAGCGGGATTACTTTTTTCATGGAAAGTCTCTCTGTTTATCCGGGGGAGTGACGACTAAAACGTTCCGCGCCCGAACTCGTTGACAGAAGCTGGCGTCAGCGACTACTTTTTGCCGAAAGCTTTCATAATCAGCAGTACGCCCAGTCCCCAGGCGCCATTCAGCAAGAAAGCGCCAATCCACATTTTCGGGTCCCAATTGGCGGCAAATGCCGCGCCCTTAAGCGGGAACACAATCAATAACGCCACGATGCTGGGTAGCAGAGCACCGAGAATTATCGCCAACAACCACTGGCGGGCATTTTTCTGCTTCCTGATCATCAACCACAACGCAACGCCCCAGACACCGCCCCAAAATGCCAGTGAGATAACCGCCGGCACATTCATCGGCGCTACCGCAGTCATATCCCAGGCCGGCTTCGGAATTTTTCCAGCCAGATAAAGCAGATGGAAAAGTCCCTGATGAAATATCAATGTCGAAATAAATCCGGCAACGAACGATTTAAGAATCCACATGCATATATCCCCGGGAAGTAAATTGAATTAAGGATGTTCCGATTCGATATGTACTTTTTCTCTTCGGATCAGATATAGACCACTGGCAACGATAACCATCGCTCCTGCCATCGCAATGCTATCGGGCAGCGTATGCCAAAGCAACCAATCCAGTCCCATGCCCCAGGCCAGCGCACTATATTCAAACGGTGCCACCACCGAAGCTTCCGCTTTCTGGAATGCAGCGGTAATTGCCACCTGTCCAAAAAAGCCGGTAATACCAATACCGGCCAGTACTAAAAAATGATTTTGATTAATGGCCTGCCAATGGGGCGCTGCAAATGTGCCCGCCCCGATGGCAATCATCGTCATTGCCCAGAAAACCATGCTATCGGAGGAATCAGTGCGACTAATCAATCGAACGGCGATGGCAGAAACCGAATAACAGGCAGCGGCAGCCAACACCGCAAGGCTGCCCAGAGACACCAGATTCTTTGTGTCGGGCCTCAACACGATCAATACGCCGACCAAGCCAACCAAGATAGCGATCCAGCGCGCGAGGCCGACTTTTTCATTCAACAGCGGAATCGACAGAATGCTGATCAGCAGTGGTGCGATGAAGAACAGCGAATACGCTTCGGATAAAGGCAGGGATTTCAGGCCATAAGTAAACAGGGCCAGCATGGCAATGCCAAGAGCACCACGAAGTAGATGTAGCGGCCATCGAATCTTGAATAGACTACGGGCGCTTCCACGCCACATGATGTAGACCGCAACAAAAGGCAGAGAAGCCATCGCCCGCATGGCAGCAACTTGAATGGCGGGATAATGCGGCGACAGCCATTTCAACCCGGCATCCATAAACGAGAAAAGCACAACAGCCAGCAGCATGGCCACAATTCCGCGCATCGATGAATTTATACTCGGCATTACGCGCGTGTCCCCGTGATGTCTTGATTGTTACACGGAATCACTTTGCCCGAAATAAAAGCGGCAACCTTTCGGTTGCCGCTTTTTTCCTTCCATGGAGAGAGTTTGTCTGTAAATCAGTCACCGACAAAGCGGGTGCCGATAATCACACTGGCGTCACTAACACGCCGTGTGCTACCCGTAAGTCCGATGGTAATGATGGTGTCTTTCTGGAAGAACTGGGTTGCCTGTGCTTCGCTTAATCCATAACCTTCAATCAGCGAACGCTTGGAAATAAGGCCGGCATTACACACACGGGTATCGTTATCGCTGTAGTTCTGGAATTCACCCGGTTGCAGACCACGGGTATCCGAGATTGACGAAAGTGCAGTCTGGATCGAACCGCCGTAAGGCAGACCGGTATTGGGGTCTAGCAATGTTGGGTCGCTCAATACTTCATTTTCGATTTTATAGGTGGCGGCAATTTGTGCCCGCGCATTGCCTTGATAAACACCGGTCGAGTTTCGGTAAATAAAAGTAGCGAAAGGCGTCTGCCAATGGCAGAGCAGTGTTTTCACGCTTTTACCGGGGATCAGTACTTGTCCCATGCTTGGAAAGTTGACACCGGCGAAACCATTTGCATCCGGTACAACGCAATGATCGTTGGGGCCGGGCGGAAACGCGGGATCAGGTGTGCAATCCGGTGAAATCTGCAACACACCCGATTGAACCATGCCGACAAATTTGACATTGCGGCCAAATGAATTGGCATCGCCTACCTGTTCATTGGTATAGGCTTTGGTGGCGACGGATTGATTGGAAGATGAGGCATTTTCAACCATGCCGTCACCACGCAGGTAATTGCGTGTCTCCTGCTTCAGCGCTAACTGAAGTTTCTTGTAGGCTGGACTGGGTTGTTTAATGGGCGCACGGTTCGCGGCGATGGCAGCGGTAACGCTGAATGCTAGTAGTGATATGGCAACGATACTCTTTTTCAAACAAAGTTCTCCTGTGTGATACGTGGACGATGCGCATTACCTAAAAGTATTGCGCTGGCATGTATCACGTACGCGATAGCTGCTCAAAAGCGGACAAATTTCGCGACTGATGGGGAATTTTGGGATAAATTGTGCGCTCACATGGCAAAGTTGGTTTGCCATAAAGCATTTTTGACATAACCACAGCCAGTTAAGATTCATGAATATGACATTTATTTAACAATCGTACCCATGCCTAGTTTGGCGCATCGGCCATTGCAATATATTCCAGAGCGCAAGAAACAGCGGACCCTATGGTTATATGCCATGCATATCTACACGAGCACCGATGCGATAAAGCAAATTCCATGAAGAAAAGCATTCACAAAACCAATCTGCCCGAAAAAACCTGCGTGGTCTGCCAACGACCATTTACCTGGCGCAAGAAATGGCACGCAGTATGGGAGCAAGTAAAATATTGTTCCGACGCCTGTCGTAAGGGCACGCCGCGCATGGGTAATTCGAAGTAAGCCAGATGCCGCAAAGAAAAATAGTCCACGTCGATATGGATGCCTTTTATGCTTCCGTTGAACAACGAGACGACGCAAGTCTTCGCGGCAAGCCCGTTGTTGTGGCTTGGCGCGGGGCACGTTCGGTTGTGTGTGCTGCGTCCTACGAAGCCAGAAAGTTTGGCGTGCGCTCTGCCATGCCGGCCATTCGTGCTGAACGATTATGTCCCGATGCAATCTTCGTGCCGCCTGATTTTGTGCGCTACAAAGCGGTTTCAAAACATGTGCGTGAAATATTTTCCCGCCATACCGATTTGATCGAGCCCTTGTCGCTCGACGAAGCCTATCTGGATGTCACCGAAAATAAATTAGCATTGGCATCCGCTACGGAAGTCGCCTTGCAAATACGCCAAGCGATCTTTGAAGAAACTCGACTGACCGCCTCTGCCGGAATCGCATCAAATAAATTCCTGGCAAAAATTGCTTCCGACTGGAATAAGCCCAACGGCCAATATGTCATCAAACCCGCAGCTGCCCTCGATTTCCTGACGCCACTTCCCGTGGGGCGCTTGCCCGGTGTCGGCAAAGTAATGGAAGCCAAACTTGCCAAACTAAATATCGCGACAGTCGGGGACTTACGCCAGCTGAGTGTGCAGAGTCTTGAAATCCAATTTGGCCGATGGGGCATACGCTTGCATGAGTTATCGCTGGGCATCGATAACCATGCCGTTGTCTCCGAACGGCCCACCCAGCAAATATCAAGCGAAGATACCTTCCCGAATGACCTTCTACTGGAAGAATTGGCACCGCATATCTCGCGACTTGCCGAAAGAACCTGGGCAGCCTATTTGCGGGAAGAGCAGCGCACTGCCAGAACCATCGTATTAAAATTGAAAACATCCGATTTTCAGACATTGACCCGCAGCTTTACGCCCGACTCGATCATAGGAAATCTGGAAGCATTTCTGGCAACCGCCATTCAACTGTGTGAACGGGTGAACCAGCCTGCCACAACCCGATATCGGCTCGTCGGTATCGGTCTGGCCAATTTCATCGATAGCCAGCAGATTCGTCCGCAACAAAGCCTGTTTAGCTGACGCCAGCTTTCACATCGCTTAAAATAAACCAAAACCGGAGTTCCCTATGCCTTCTTTCGACGTTGTTTCCGAAATCAATAAACATGAATTGACCAATGCCCTCGATACCGCCAATCGAGAACTTGGCACACGGTTTGATTTCAAGGGCAGCGATGCGAAATTTGTGGTCGATGGCTTTGTCATTACCCAGCATGCACCCAGCGATTTCCAGCTCAAACAGATGCTCGACATTTTGCGCGCCCGCCTGATTGCACGCGGCATCGATATTCGCTGCATGGAAGAGGGAGAGGTAGAGACCAATTTGGCAGAAGCTCGCCAGAAGGTCACCATCAAGCAGGGCATCGAGCAGAAATTGGCGAAAAAAATCGTCGGCATCATCAAGGAAGCCAAGCTGAAAGTCGAAGCCCAGATCAACGGTGAAAAGCTTCGCGTCACGGCAAAGAAGCGTGATGACTTGCAGGAAGTGATGGCTTTACTGAAAAAATCCGATATCGAGTTGCCGCTGCAATTCGAAAACTTCAGAGATTAATTGCAGGGTGCGCCTCGGGCTTAAGATATCCCCACGAATAATCTTGATTTATCAGCCGCTCGTCATGGTGTTTGCTCTCAGATGAGCGCTTGTAGATACGCTCTGTGTGCTGAGCGCGGTGAAGTACACACAGAGCTGGCGAGATATGGCAGGAAATGTTCGCCAGCTCAAATGCATTTCGCTGTGCTAAATGCTTGAGCGGGCTACTACAGGAATCAAGAGTTTTGGTAGGAAGCTCGCTATGTGTAATTCGCGCAGCGGATTACATACAGAGCTGGCGAACAACATATCCGCGAAAATTGTTTGGGCGCTGAAGCTACCTATTTCAAATTTTTACCAACATCAACCATCGTTGCAGTCGGCGGAATTTATCGCCAGCTCAAATGCATTTCGCTGCGCTAAATGCTTGAGCGGGCTCCTACAGGAATCAAGAGTTTTGGTAGGAAGCCCGCTCTGTGTAATTCGCGCAGCGGATTACATACAGAGCTGGCGAACAACATATCCGCGAAAATTGTTTGGGCGCTGAAGCTACCTATTTCAGATTTACACCAACATCAACCATCGTTGCAGTCGGCGGAATTTATCGCCAGCTCAATGTATTTCGCTGTGCGAAATACCTGAGCGGGCTTCCTACAATGTTGGCGGAGTTCTTGTAGGAGCTCTGTGTACAGAGCGCAGCGGAGTAAATACAAAACTGACGAATAACAGGCTGAACCAGGGCTAATCCATGCTCGACTTGAGCCGATCAATCGTCTTTTGTTTTTCATGCCACACCCCATTCAACCAGCCGTGAAAATGACTGCGAAACGCATTGTCATTGGCATAATCCCCGATTAAATCCGGCCTGATTTCCCGCTCTACAATGTCTATCTGGATATGACGAATCCGGCCCGCAAATAAGTCCATCAGTGTCGGCCTGCCATCGGCATAGACAATGGTGACATCGAGAATCGATTTCATGCTTTCTCCCATCGCATCGAGCACGAAAGCGATGCCGCCGGCCTTCACTTTCAAAAGATCCTTGAACGGCGATTGTTGCCGCTCTTGTTTAAGTGGTGTAAACCGTGTGCCTTCGACGAAATTCATTACTGATACCGGCATATGCCGGAAGCGCTCGCAGGCTTTGCGGGTTGCCTCGATATCCTTGCCTTTCAGATGTGGGCTTTTCTTCAGCTTTGACTTGGAATAGCGCTGCATGAACGGGAAATCCAGCGCCCACCAGGCCAGGCCGAGAAACGGCACCCAGATCAATTCGCCTTTCAGGAAAAACTTCAAAAACGGAATGCGGCGATTGAAAATCTTCTGCAACACGGGGATATCAACCCAGCTCTGATGGTTACTGATGACCAGATACCAACCTTCGTATTTAAGCGACTCCATTCCGGTCACGATAAATTTCGTCGGCGTCACCATGTCGATCAGCCAGCTATTGAAGGCTACCCAACTTTCGGCGATCACTATCAGGAACCGGGAAAGAAATTTTTGCACCGGATGAAACGGCAGCAGCCACTTCAATAGGGCCATCAAAAAAAGGAAAGACGTATGCAGCAGCGTGCTAAGCATCACCAGACCCAAGGCGGAGACCGCCAGCACAGGAGACAAGACTTTTTTCATTCCCGCTCCTTCCGGAACAATTTAGCCTGATCCAGCTCGCTTACCAATTCGAATTCTCCTGCCTGCAGGTTGCCGAGATTCAATCCGCCCACTTCGCAACGATGCAGATGGTCAACGTGGTTACCGACGGCGGCAAACATCCGGCGTATCTGGTGATATCGACCTTCAATAATCGTCAGTCGCACCTTCAGTTCCGAAACAGGCTGCAGTATTGCCGGAGCAAGCGGCGTGTTTTCCGATTCAAGCATCATCTCGCCGCTTGCGAATAATGCGATTTCGTCGCCCCTAAGCGGGCCGGCCAGATCGGCTTCGTAAACTTTCGGTAATTTGTTTTTTGGCGAAATAATCCGATGCAGCAAATCGCCGTCATCGGTCAGTAAAAGCAGACCAGTAGTTTCCTTGTCGAGACGCCCGATCGGTGCCAGCACCGGTTTGCGGATGCGATAACGATCTGGCAAAAGATCATATACCAGGCGTCCCTTGTCTTTGGTCGAACAGGTATACCCTGCCGGCTTGTGCAAGATCAACAGCATGCCCGATGGCGGGTCCAGCGGTTCGTCGTCGACCCGGACATTTTCGTGCGAAGTGATATCGTCGGCGTAAAGTACTTCACCCGCCACATCGGTAATGCGACCTTCACGAAACATCGCCGTGACTTCCTTGCGACTGCCATAGCCCAGATTGGAAATATGCTTAACCAGTTTCATTATCGTCCCGTGTAATTACTTTATTGCTTCAAACACTTTGAATCCGTCATGCATCGCCAGCACCGAAAACTTAGAAAAATGCTTTTCAAGACTGGCCTCGTAGGGCAGATGGCGATTGGCCACCATGTAGAACCGTGCATTCGGTTTTATTGATTTTGCAGCAACTTCGATGAAGGATTGCCCCAATGCCCGCGCTTCCTCTCGTCCCAAATGAAACGGTGGATTGCTGATGATGAAATCGTAGGGACCCTCAATTCCGGCCGTCACATCGCGCCATAAATACCTTAGCCCGACTCTTGTTTCAAACGGCGCCAAATTCAGCCTCGCACATTCCAGTGACCTGGCTTCCGCTTCGTAAATATCCATGGACTTGACGCTTTCCGATTGCGACAAAACAAAGTGCGTCAGATAACCATTACCCGCGCCCAAATCGGCACCGTAACCGGATAAATCGACCGGGAGATGCTCCGACAGCAATTTAGATGCGATATCTATACGATCCCAGGCAAATACACCCGGACGAGAAATTAAGCCAGTCGATTCGATTAGATGCGGCCGATCCAATGCCAGCCAGTTCTGCATTAATTCCTGATCGATATTCCGTTTTTTGGCCCAGAAAACACGGCATTTGTTTTTACTAAGTGATTGCACTTCAGGTGCCAGCTTCCGGAGGTCGGATTCACCAGATTTGGCACCAGCATCATTTTGCATGCTCACCACTACCAAGCCATCGTCTTCAACGCTTTCCAGCGCCAAGGCAAACAGGGCTCGAGTTTCATCCCGTTGAGGTGGCGGCAATAACAATACGGTCGGATATTTTTTTTCGACGCTGACGATAACCCGCAGCCCCCCGCGCACCAACTCATCGGCAAAGGGTTTGAAACTTTGCAGACAATCAATATGATCTGCATTTATTTGGGCGGGAATAAAGCCGGAACGAGCGCGCAAGAAAAGTGCGTGTTCACTCCATGTAATCGCGCCGGTCAGGAAGGGATGCCATAGAGCGTTGAATGCAGGGTTTTCATCAGTCATGGTGCTGATTTTACCGCGATTGCTGGCTTGATGAAGGATACTGACCGAATTCCACTCTTTTCACGTTTAATAATGCAGCCCATTAGGCTTAGAATTAACTTCGCATTACTTAGGAGCCCCCCATGCGCCCCAGCCACTTACTGATTAGCAGTACTTTGCTCGCACTCTTGCTGTCATCGTGCAATAAAGAAGAAACCGCCACGCCAACCACATCCGTGACCGAGCCTGAAGCACCTGCCATCGCGTCCGCGCCGGCAACGGAAGTGGCGGCCGCAACTGCCGAGGCTCCTGCTACCAGTCCCGTCAATACGGATTTCAGTGTGGAGAGCGTTCCGGTTTCGACCGTATCGTTGCCGCCATTTCCTTTTTTCAAGACGCCCGAAGGCCTGGTCAATAATCTCGACGACAAGGACAGCATGATCGGCTTCGACCGTCATTTCTTTCTCGCGGGTGAAAAATTAATCGCGGTCGAAGGCAAGCTTTATCATAATTTCATGAACCTCGGTAACGCCGACTCGGGTCGCAAATATTCCGAGGTTGAGTTCCACCGCAATTATGAAAACGCGATCACGGCACTCGGTGGCAAGAAAATCAGCACTACGCAATTTACCCGCAAAATTGTCGATGCCGCTGGTGGCCTTGGTCCGGTCGAAAAATACTGGCGCAGCGTTCCGCCAACTTCCGGCTACGAGCACTACAGCTATCTGCTCAGGACTGCCGACAAGGAATACTGGATACATATCGCTACCGGCGCGATCCCCACCCATGGCTACGTTACCGTTCTTGAAAAAGAAGGTATGAAGCAATCTGTCGGTTTCCTTGACGCCAGCGCGATGAAAAAAGCGCTCGACGCCGATGGCCGCGTTGCCCTGTATATCAATTTCGATATCGATAAAGCCACATTACGCCCAGACAGCCAGGCGGTGATCGATGAAATCAACAAACTGCTCACTTCCAATGCCGGCCTGAAACTTTCCATTGAAGGCCATACCGACAATACCGGTGCGGCTGAGCATAATCGGCAGCTCTCCTCCGCGCGTGCACGCAGTGTTTTTGGTGCACTGGTGGGTCTTGGTATTGATCCGGCACGTTTGAGCTCCAAAGGTTTTGGTCCGGACAAACCACTTGCCAGCAACACCAGCGAAGAAGGGAGAGCCGCCAATCGCCGGGTTGAACTGGTCAAGATGTAGACAGGTTGCTTTGCAGATAAAGACACCGCGAATTGTGGCGTCAGACTGTAAACCCTCCCACATCGGGAGGGTTTTTGCTTTAATGTGGAAATGTGAAAATGTAGAAAGGATTCTCCAGATCAGGCATTACCATTCTGCAAATGTAGTGTCCGGCATCCAGCACCGGCTACGTTGTCATTAACAGGTTCGCTCCGAGCTTAACGCCATGAACGCAACCCATTTCGCCATACGCACCTGCACACGCCTGATCCTGTCATGGTGGATGCTGTCGGCGGGCCTTGCCCTGTCATTCAACGATGCCCGGGCCGCCGGCCAATCCTATCGATACGACAACGTCGAACGTGTCGTTGCCATCGGCGATGTTCACGGCGGTTTTCCGGAAATGGTCGGTGTATTGCAGGGCGCAAAAGTAATTGACAACCAGTTGCGCTGGATCGGTGGCAAAACCCATCTCGTGTCTACCGGAGATTTACTCAGCCGTGGCGACCAGGAACGCCAGGTCGTTGAATTATTGATGCGTCTGCAGACCGAAGCCTCCAATAGCGGTGGTGCGGTGCATGTTCTGCTTGGCAATCACGAAATCATGTCTTTGACCGGCGACTTGCGCTATGTGAGTCCCGGCGGTTTTGCCGCTTTTACTAACACGCCGGCCACCACTAACGAAAACAGCCTGCTTCCTGCCGGCTTCTCAGAAAGACAGCAGGCCTTCGCGCCGAACGGAAAACTGGGGCAGTGGCTATTGCAACGTCCATTGATGATCCGCATCAACGACGATTTGTTCGTACACGGAGGCCTTTCGTCCGCACTCAAGGGAATGAGCCTAAAAGAGATCAACGAAAACAGTCTGCGGGATGTTCGGGCATTCGCGGAAAACTGGCATCTGTTGATGGGCATGGGCGCGATCAAGTCCGGTGATGATTTCGATCTGATTCTGAATACCGCACGCACGCTTGCGAAAGATTCGACCGACAAAGCACGGCAACTGGCGGCACAGGCACTGCTTCAGGCAACCAAGGGCCTTCCGTTTCAGTCTAATGGGCCTGCCTGGTATCGCGGCAGTTCACTCTGTCACCCTTACTTTGAGCAACCCGAGCTCGAATCAATACTGGCTGGACTTGGCGTTCGTCGACTAATTATCGGCCACACACCAACTACCAGTTTCCGGATAAGCAGTCGCATGGAGGGGAAAGTTTTGCGTATGGATACCGGCATGAACCGTGCGATTTATCACGGCAATCCGGCAGCCTTGATTATTGAAGGCAACCAAGCGACGGCACATTACCTCGAAGGCGGCGGATCGCCAATCAAGATTGAAAGCCATCGCGAATGGAATCGCCCCTACGGCATGAGTGATGCTGAAATCGAGGATTTCCTGTTCACCGCCAGTATCACGAAGACTGAGGAACTCGGCACCGGCATTACCAAACCCCGTCGACTTACCCTTGAAAAAAATGGCCGAAAAATGCGCGCCGTCTTCAAATTTTTTGACAGCGACCCCTGGATCGAACGGCATGCGTGGTCGCCGAAATATAATCTTGCCGATCGCTACCAGTATGAAATGGCGGCCTACAAAATAGATCGCCTGCTCGGGCTGGAATTGGTGCCCGTGGCAGTTTTGCGCAAAGTCGACGGAACCGAGGGACTGGTGCAGTACTGGGTCGAGAAAAGTGTCAGCGATACCGATCGCGTAAATAAAAAAATGTCCTACGACGGTGACTGCGATCAAACCCAGCAACGCAATTTGATGGCTGTTTTCGACATATTGATCCAGAACGTCGATCGCAATTCAGGCAATTTGCTGTATGACCCGGACTGGCAAATATGGCTGATCGACCATACGCGTGCCTTTGGTGCGTTACGCGGGCCTCCGAAGGAATTGCGATACAGTGTTTTTGTGGTGAACCAACCCATGGCCGAAGCCTTGAAAACCATTAATGAGCCCAACCTGTTGCCCTTGAAAAAATACCTCAACCAAAAACAGATACAGGCACTCATCCTGCGTGCCAGAGACCTTCGAGATCGTCGCTGAACCGCGGTTTCGAGTCAGCGCCGTGTTCGATTCTCAAACGGGAACAGACCCATAAGCCTTCGCTGTCGGTCACCAGCAATTCCAGATCGACACAGCCAACACTGCCCAATGGCGGGTTGACGGTGAAGCATAATTCCGTGGGGTCAAAACGAATCCACTCGGGTATTTTTCCACCGCCGGCAATTCTTACCTTGTAGCGCGAGGTTTCGCCGGAGTCGGTCAGTACCTCGTCGGGCACACTGAACACCAATATCTGGCCCGAGGGCGCATAGACATTGCTGGAAATCGATTCGGCCATAAGCGAATGTTGGCGGTGGTTCTGCCGAAGCGCATTCCGGTAATGCCTGCCAATCGCCAGAGACAGCATAAACAAACACAGGGAAAGCACGAAATTGATCACCATGATATCGGTCAATGCAACACTGAACAGATTCGCCAACACGAAAATCAAGGCGGCATGCAGTAAATCACCAAACCGCCAAAAGAAAGTATCGACGGTGGTTTTGCCGACATACTTTTCCTGGCGCGTTGTCGTCAGATACAGCGAATGGTTGACCGTGGTCTGTATCGAATAATTGCTGCCATTCTCGATGATCATCATTATCCTGACGATGGAAAACACCGGTACAAAAGCAATCAATCCGTAATTGATGATCATGATAAGCGGCACGATCAAAATGGCGCCCGAGACACCGACGTTGCGGAATAATTTTGACACGACAAAGATTTGCAGCGCCAGCTGGATCAATGTGACCCACGACAGGTAATCGCCATAAAACTGGCCGATAAGGTCACGCTCGGTCAGCAGCAGATTCGCGCCGGCTTCCCTCGCCGCATAGTCATGCACGAAACTCGCGAGAATATAACCGCCGGTCGAATTGACCAGATTCAGCATGGCGACAAATATCGCGATCAGCAGCAAATAGCGATTGCGCAGGACGACATTGAAGCTACTCCAGAAATTCTTCAGGTCCGCATCGGCATCCTGACTGCTTTCCCCGTTTTGAGCGGCCTGCGAACTGGCCGGCACCAGCCGCTCCACTTTCGAACCAATCCAGATGACCAGCGACAACACGAATGCCGCGAGCAACATCAGGTTGAACGGACCAATCATCGGAAATAAAAAACTGGCCAGTTGGCTCCCCACCACGGAACCCAGGGCACTGCCGATCGCGATGACCGTGAACAGCCGCTGGCCGGTTTTGATATTGAATAAATCTGCGGCAAATGCCCAAAACTGGGCCAGCACCATGACACTGAAAACGCCACCCCAGACAAAAAAAGGCAAACTTACCGGCACACCGATTTTTCCCAGTATGGCGAAAATCAACAAATTGCTGATAAAAAATGACATCACCCAGCGCAGCAAGGCCGATTTATTGCCATTACCGTCGAGATGGTCAAACAGTAATTTGTAAAGCGGGATCATGAAGATCAAGGTGATCGAGATAGCCCCGATCGCGTAACTGCGTACTTCCGGCGAACCCTCGTCCAGAATCAGGGCCTCGCGCACCGGGCGAATCAGGTAGTACGCCAACAACAACAGGAATACTTGCAGAAGCAATAACAGGACACTGCGCCATTCACCGGGTTTCACCAACGTGACCCACCGGAGCATGCGTTCCACAGGTAAATGCTTGCCTAGCCGACCTTCCGGCATACCCAAGCTCCCAGCCAATTGAATCAAACCATTACCGCGAATATTTTTTTTGAACTCGCAGGCGAGTCCATGCACAACTCTTCTTCTGCCATAAAGTAAACGCAGGGCTTCATTTTTTCAGGCCATGGCAGTTCGCGCCGGTAAGCCGGGCATCTACACCTCAGCTGTGGAAATGGGCATGGTTTACAAAAAATTCATCGCATCGCGTATTTTCGACGTATATTTTACCGATTACCCTGCCTCAGGAGAGCCCGATGTTTGTCAATCTCGCCTGGCAAAGCGGCAGTTCGAAAATAGATGTTTATCGTGATGGCAGCCATCGTGCCACACTCGACAACATCGGCAGCTATATCGAAAAAGCGGAAAAAAATTTGAAGCCTTCTTATATCGTCTGCCATTTCGACAGCAGCAACTGCTCCAATGCCGCCATTGCAGTGGCCGATCGATACATCGACCCGCCCAAACCGGATCCTTTATCCCGTGAAAACAGACGCTGAAAATTCGGGCAATACACAGGTGCCATCGCCCTGCGTTCGCAATTGCTGTCTGGATGAAAACGATGTCTGCATGGGCTGCGGACGCCATATCGATGAAATTCTGGTGTGGCAACAATCAGCGGGCGAAGAAAAAGAGAAAATTATTGCTTTCGCGAAGCTGAGGCTCAAACAAAGAGCGGAACGCTATCGCTAAACGAGAGCACTAAAAATTAAAAAACCGTCGTCCCCGCGAAGGCGGACCCAGTGGCAAGGGTGGGCACCGCCCACCGATATCGTTACCGTACATTCGTAATTATTTATAGCTAGTCTTTTAAATAACCGTATTATCGGCAAACCAGCTCCGTCATTACAAAATCAAAAGAATCGTCATCCCCGAATGCTATAGAAATCTCGTAGGAGCGATTCATGAATCGCCCCTACGGCATCAAAGCAACGACGCTGGATCCCCGCCGCAGCCTGCCCTCGAGTGCTTTAGTCGAGGGCGGGGAAGACAGTAATTATTTATGTTGTCAAAAGGTGGGGTCGAAAAATGCTCCTGCATTTTCTACACTCCCGCCGTCCATGGCGGCCGCATGCTCACCCTGCAAATCAAACAATATTCCGTTTACTTTCGCCCGACAATCACTTAAGAATACTCATCATTTGGCAGCGGGCTTTATCGATGGAACAAAATCACCTGAAACTACGCACCAACCTAGCTTATGCAAAAGGTGCGTACACCGTCGAGATAAAAATCGGCAGCCAGCGGAGCCCGGCGAATGTCTTGATCGATAGCGGCAGCAGTTCGTTGGTTGTGTTGCCAAAAGTCTATGATCCATCGCATGACCAGAGCCTAAGCGTTACCAGCCTTGCGCAATCGATTGCTTATGGCATCGGCACATGGGCGGGGCCTGTGCTGAAAACCGAAATCGCATTTGGTGACAAACGACATGCCCGCGTCTTACCAGATGCAGAAATTGCACTGGTGGAAACGTTGGCGCAAAATTTCCGTGATGCCGATGGCCTGATTGGTTTGGCCTACAAAAGACTCGATAAAGCCCACGACGTCAGCGCCTTGCTGGCCGAGAAAAAAGTGGAGCCATCCCATACATGGCCCTGGCCATTCACAACTGAAGACGACGATCTGTCTGCTTTCAAAACGCGATTGCGTGAACAGCCACTGGTAAACCTGACGCCCTGTTTCTGCGCGCTTGAAGAAGAAGGCATTGTCTCGGACAAGTTTTCCATGCTGATCAAACGCGCATTGGTGCATGTACTGGATGACACTGCATCGCTCGCAAAACTGGCCGCTGACCCACTGAATCAGGGCGTGCTGGTGCTCGGCGGCGGCGAAGAATGCCAGTCATTGTATGAAGGCGGTTTTGAAACCGCAAAGATCGTGCACGAGCTTTACTACAACGCCAATCTCATTGCGGTTCAAGTCGGCGACCGCCCACGCATTCCAGCCCCGGCTCTGGCCGAGAAATATCTGGACAGCTATGCCAGCAATGCCATCTTCGATACCGGCAGCAGCTTTCTGGTTCTGGAGGCCTCTATCTATGACACCGTCATCGCTGATTTCGCTACATTCGATGAAGATTTCCCTGCACTGATTACACGCTTTCAGCAGAGCTTCAAAACAGAACACGGCCTTCCAAATGACAAGATAAAAACCCGTGACTGGCCCAAGGTGCATTTCCATCTTGAATCCCCGTCCGGCGACGAGGTTACGTTTACCTGCAACCCCGGCGATTATTGGCAAAAAAATGCCGTGCATGCCGGCGAGTGTTTTTTCCTGTTGATGCGGCAAATGCCGAAATGGCCGAATCAAAGCATTCTCGGTTTGCCATTGTTAACTGGCTGCTATTGCGTATTTGATCGTCGGATCGAAGGCGATGGTGTTTTACGCGTGGCAAAAGCGAAAGATGAGTGATGCTGCCATTTGAAACTGCGCGACTATCAATGCGGCGGCTTCGGGATAGCGACCAGGCGCTCTATTGCAAGTGTTATAACGATCCGCTTTTGATGACACATATCGGCGAACCGCTGAGCGCCAAAGCTGCGGTGCGCAGTTTTTCTGCAGCACAAATCATGAATAGCGCTTTACCCATTCACCGTCGCACTTGGGTAATGCAGGTGAAACAAACACAAGTCGACATCGGCTTTCTGGCACTGGTTTTCCGCCAAACCGATGCTTATCCAGCACGTGCCGACATAGGCGCGATCATTTTGTCCGAATTTCAAAATAATGGCTTCGCAGCGGAAGCCATCAGTAGCCTTGTCGATGTCGCGTTCTCCAACACAACGGTAGAAGTGCTGAGCACTCAGCATGCCTCGTGCAATGCTGCCGCAAACGGCCTGATGGAAAAGCTGGGATTTCAAATTGAAGAGCCATTGCCAGAGAACCGTCTTGTTCGAGACTGGATATTGCACCATTCGGACTGGCAAAAAGACCTGAATCCGTCAAGCGCATTATGATTATGATTACAATTGTCACTGGGTTCCGATAAGGTAGACGGATACTCGAAAATAGGCCAAAGGGGATGGCCAGATCGTATGGAAAATTCTGGAAGCATAGTTTGCGTTGGCCTCGGCATGATGCTTGGAGCACACATCAGTCCGCGTTCGCGCAGTCATATAGAAAAAGCTGATGTAGTGTTTGCTGCAGTATCGGACCCCGTTGTCGAACTCTGGCTACAGGAAATGCATAAGGATGTTCGCAGTCTTCAACCTTATTATGGTGAGGGCAAATCCCGTCACGAGACCTATCGGGAAATGGTCGAAGCCATGATGATCGAAGTGCGTTCGGGAAAGCGGGTTTGTGGCGCTTTTTATGGCCATCCGGGCGTTTTCGCGCTGGCGCCGCACAAAGTAATCGAACAGGCCCGCGCCGAAGGCTTTGCTGCACATATGGAGCCAGGCATCTCGGCGGAAGACTGCCTGTATGCTGACCTTGGTATAGATCCGGGCCGCTTTGGTTGCCAACACTACGAAGCCAGCCAGTTTATGTTTTATCGGCGCCGGATTGATCCTTCAGCGTACCTGGTCCTATGGCAAATAGGCATTGCCGGCGACCGCAGTTTTCGTCGCTATGCGACCGAACCGGCTTACCGGCAATTATTGGTCGAGCTCCTGGCAGAACAATACCCCATGGATCACGAAGTAATCGTCTACGAAGCTGCCACCTTGCCTATCCGCACTCCGCGCATGCAAAAAATGGCCTTGCATGAGCTGGTCTGTACCGAATTATTTCTGCAGTCAACGCTGGTGCTGCCGCCATGCCAGGCGATGCAACGAGACGAGACGATGCTTGCGCGCATCGAAGAGCTCGAGCGTGTGTTAAATTTCACCACAACCGCAACACCCACTCACTAAACAGTTAAGGAGTAGAAGATGTCGAATGTTATTCAATTTCTTGAGTCAATGGGCAAGGATGCAACGCTCAGCACGATGTCCCCTGCAGAATACACCGCTGCCGTGAATGCACTTGACGTTGATGATGTGGCACAACATGCGCTACTTAATCGTGACCATGCCGCACTAAACAATTCGTTGGGTGGCCGCATGAAGATGATGATGATGCTGGTTCCAGCGGAAGATGATGACGGCGAAGGCAAGGGCAATGACGACGACGATAAGAAAGAAGAAGAAATCTCTCTGAACTGATAGCAACGAGGGCAATGGCATGGCGGTGTGCGTACGCTGGTATTTAATGTGTCTGATGATTATCAGTCTCTGCGCGCTGTCACCTGTTGCCCTCTCTTCATCCGAGTTTGAAAAGCAGCTTGAACAAGCGGATAGCCTAAGGAGTGCGGATCCGAAACAGTTTGAAAAAATTCTGCAACAACTCGATTCTAACGCCGCGAACGCTACTTCGGCCCAACTTGAACGACTGCGCTACCTTCAAGCTTACAGAATGGCATATTCGGGCCAATACAATCTCGCCATCCAGAAAGCATCGGCTATTTTTGAGCACTCGAATAATATAAGCCTAAAGTTTCGTTCTGGCTTGCTGATTACCAATAGCTATGCCGCCACCAGGGATTTCGGAGCGGGCTTTGCCTCCCTGGACAAGACACTTTTGCTTCAAAACAAAATTACCGATTCGCAATTACGGCATGATGGTTTGGCAGTTGCATCGTTGCTTTATAACCAGGTCGGCCAATATGAGCTTGGCAAGCAGTATGCACAGAAAATTCTGGCTGACAATCCCGCCTCTCGATCACGTTGCTTTGCGGACAACATGTTGCTTGAGGCCTCGTATCACCTGAAATCCCTGCCGAAAAGCGACGCAGAAATAAGCAGCATGATCGGTTCGTGTTCGGAGCACGGCGAGGCACTGTTGGCCAATTTTTCCCGAGGCTATCTGGCTCGCAAATGGGCTGACCAGGGTGAAACAAGGAAAGCCATCAAGTTTCTGGAGCAACACATCGTTGAAACGGAAAGCTCTCAATTCCCGAGGCTGATTGCAGAAATCCACTCCTTGCTTGCGGAGTATCACTTAGCAGATGGAACTATCTCAAAAGCTGAAAGTCACGCTGCCATTGCAGTTAGGCAAAGCGAAACGATACCCTTCTCATTGCCTTTAGTGGTTGCCGAAAAAACACTCTACGAAATCGCATTGCGTCGTAACGACACCGCTTCTGCATTGGACCATTATAAAAAATATTCTGAAGCCGACAAAGCCTATCTAAATGACATAAAAGCAAAAGAACTGGCATATCAACTCGTAAAGCATGAAACCCTGCGTAAAACCCAAACCATCGACTTGCTCAACAAGAAAAACGAAGTCTTGCAACTCGAGCAAACCGTTGCTAAGCAGAAGGCGAATTACACAGCGCTGCTGGTGGGCCTGCTTGTCATTTTACTGGCGCTACTCTTGTATTGGGGCTTCCGCACCAAACGCATGCAACTGGCTTTCCGCCAACTCGCCGAAACCGATGCACTCACCGGCATCAGCAATCGGGATCATTTCACCAAACTTGCCGAACAAGCTATTTCCGATGCTTCCAGAAAATCGGAGCCACTGGGCATGATCATGTTCGATCTGGACAATTTCAAATCCATCAACGACCGCTTTGGCCACTCGGCCGGTGACTGGGTCCTAAAACAGGTCATCGCTGCCTGCAAACCTATTTGTCGCAAACAAGATTGCTTTGGCCGGATCGGTGGCGAAGAGTTCGCGATTCTTCTGCACGCAAGTGACCTTTCAAGCGCCACGGAAATGGCGGAGCGTTTCCGTAAGCATATTGCAGCGATCGACACCACCGAGACAGGGCATGACTTCCTGGTTACGGCCAGTTTTGGCGTGACGACGACCCCGCTTTCCGGCCACGTGTTCGACGCATTGCTATCCAATGCGGATCAGGCGCTTTACCAGTCAAAACGCGAAGGCCGCAATCGGGTAAGTACTTTTGACAAGCTGAAATCGAGCGCCGATATTGTCGAAGAAGCCGCGATAGGGCTGTAAAACACTTCTGGATTGGCCAAGCCCTGCTAAAATGCCGCATCACCATTTACCCCGAGATATCCCATGAGCGACACTCCTCCCGACCGTTTAGCCGTCAACCCCAAAAGTCCCTTTTACAATGCCGACGTGCTTGAGCGTGGTGTTGGCATTCGCTTCAAGGGCGAAGAAAGAAATAATGTCGAGGAATATTGCATCAGTGAAGGCTGGGTTCGTTTGCCATTCGGTAAAACTCTCGACCGACGCGGCAATGCCATTACGATGAAAGCAGTTGGCGAAGTAGAAGCATATTTTCTGGATACTGTCGAAAAGAAATAAGCCGGCTCGACCAAAATCACATTCTTATAGGCCAAAATAATCCCGCTCTCCGTGCGAAACGACACATAGCCGGATAAATGTTTTTATTCATCAGCGGTTGATATTGGCGATGCTAGTTTGAGCTCCTGAACCCTTGTTGTGGAGCCACGAGATGAAAAAAGCCATTGTTATTCCTCTCGCTTTGCTCGCATTTATGCCCGGACTGTTTGCACAATCCTCGAATAGTTCTGACACTGTTCAAATGGAAGTAACGACGGGGCCTGTTACATTGACGTCCAGTCAGCCGGCATCACTTTCCAATGCATCCGATAACAACGTAAACATTAGCGAATTTGATTCCAATGGCGACGGTGAACTATCGCGCCGCGAAATCCCTGCATCGGATCAGCTTACCCATGAATTCCATCTCGTGGATTTCAACCACAATGGCTTCATCACCGGCACCGAGTTGGAAAAAGCAAACTGGCGCTAGCTTTTTGCGGAATACATTAATCCATTTGATTCATGTTCCGCTATTGGCCAAACCGGCAAAGGCAATTAGGTTGACACGCTGCAACGATAACCGTTACCAAAGATTCAGCAAATAATACCGCTGCTAAATATTCACATAACCGAGCTGGGCAACCTCAGACTTCGTTCAGCGTGATTCGGGCCTCATACACTCGTGAAATCCGTCACCACGAGGTCCGCTGCCATGTATCGTAAAACCAAATATTCTTCCCTATTGATTCCGGTCGCAGCCGGCCTACTGTCGCTGGGCTTCAGTCTAGCGGTACAGGCGCAAAACGCCGGCTTCAGGCTGGCCATTGCCGAACAGGAAACAACGGTCTCTGAAGACGACAAAGAAAAAGAAAAAGCGCGTGATAAGCGTCCAATCGTCCGTGGCGAGCAAGCACGTACCGAACAACAACAGGCTCGACAAGCTGAACGCGAAGCGCGTGAGCAGCA